>CAXBPH010000333.1:0-7091 GCA_963977445.1 uncultured bacterium
TCCACTTGCCGGATAGACCGCCCGCGCCGTCGCGTTGGCAGCGTCCAACTGAATCCGGTCTGTACGTTGGAGAATCTCCTCCAGGATGACGCGTAGTTCTAACCGCGCCAAAGAGGCGCCTGGACAGACGTGGATTCCTGCGCCGTAAAGAAGATTGGTGGCGGGGTCGCGATCTGGATTGTAGTCATAGGGATCGACAAAGACGTCCCCATCCCGGTTGGCGGAAATCCAGTTGATGGAAATTCGCTCGTTCGCATCGATGGCCCGGTCGCCGATAGTGACCGGACAGGTGGTAACACGACGGTTGGATACCAGTGGTCCATCAAGACGGAGGATTTCGTCGATAGCGGCCGGCAGCAAGGTCCCGTTGGCCCGCAGTTGACGCTGTACATCCGGGTGCACCGCGAGAAAGTGGACCAGAATGCCGACGGATGCGGCAATGGTGCCGATCTCGCCCACGGTCCAGTTGCGCAGTATGCTGGAAATTTCCTCATGGTTCAGCGGCCGGCCCCCAACTTCCTGGACCATCAGATCCGCCGTGATATCATGCCCCCGAGCTTTTCCAGCGTGGTGGCAGGCCTCCATGCGCGCGGCGATGAGTTGGTCGAATTCACGGGCCGCATCGGCGATAGCCGTTCGGTCGCCCGCCCGGGTGGCCTCGTAGCTTTTTTCCGCCCAACCTGCCAATGACGTGGCCAGGTCCATGGGCCATCCAAGAAACGCGCACTGCACCTGGGCGGCGAAGGGCACCGCCAGGGATTCCATGAACTCGACATTGCCACGAGCGAGGTTATCGGCGACCAGCGCGCCGGCGATAGATCTGCATTCTGGCTCGAAGGCCGCGACCCGTTCCGAAGTGAAATAGCCTTCAACAATACGACGATATTCCGTATGTTTCGGGGGATCCATGCCATTGGGGACGGCAGGATGGCCGGACACAACATTGCTGAACGTTGTCGGGTCGTTCAGGATCCGTAGGACATCCTCATGCCGAAATACAGACCAACCGCGCTCTTCGCTAAAGGCGACCGGGCAGCGCTCGCGCATTCGGTCATACGTCGCGCGTTGGTCCCGTTCGTTTTCTTTGGAGCCGGGTTCCCAGTCGGGGTGGAAGTTTAGCTCTCTCACGAGGTACCTCACTTACTTAGATGTCTACTGATGCCTTCTGATCAGTGGGGACCGTACGATAATAATACTGAAACTGGCTAAGAAAAAACTCAGAATCGTGATGGTCCATGAGGCGGGACTTCATAAGTCCCGCCAGTCGCGAAATGAGTCTATTTGAGATCGCGTCGAAAAAGGCTGTTCTGACGAGTGCTAGTCCGGTGGACTTTGTTTGCGCGATCCATGAGTAATTGTTTCAAAAATCGTCTTCTTGCTAACATGGGGTCTCGGCGTTTTTGCGCGCGTAGTACCACCAATTCACTGCGAGGCAGGTGACGTAGTAGACAGAAAAACCTATCAGTGCCCGTTCGGGCGTGCCTGCCTTGATTTGCATTGCAAATATAGTCGGGATCATAAATGCGCCATAGGCAGCAACGGCCGATGTCCATCCTAAGACGGGTCCGGCGAGGTCCTTTGGAAAAATGACAGCGATCATCCGGAACGTTGAGCCGTTGCCTATTCCCGTAGTCGCAAACAGCAGGACGAACAAGAGTAGAAACGGGACGAACCAAACTTGTGGCTCCGGGGAGGAGTTGGCCTGTCGTATCACCCAGGCACTGCCCAGAGCCGCTCCAATCATTACCGCCGTGCTCCATTGAGTGACGCGTGCACCCCCGAGTCTGTCGGAGAGCCACCCACCTGCAGGGCGAATCGCCGCCCCCATGGCGGCACCCAGAAAAGCATACTTCAGAACGTCAGGCGCGTTTGGATTTATCGCAGCACTGGCCAGCGCGTGACCGTCCCCATCAACCCGAATGTATCCAAACACATCTTTCAGAAGCTTCGGGAAAGCGCTGGAGAAACCGATGAAGCTGCCAAAAGTCATTACGTAGAGGTAGGTCATAACCCAGTTGTGCTTGTGACCAAATATGGCAAACTGTTTTCGGAGGCCCTCTCGTGTCGAGGAGGGCGTTGCATAGCGCACTAGAACCATGCAGACTGCTATTGCAACAACCACGTTGGCGAATGTGGCGAATAGTTCAAGGCCCGGTGAGAGTGCCAATCGCTTGGAAGCCAGGAAGAGCGCTACGGAGATAACCACACCCACATAGCCGAGCCCCTCAAGCCAAAGAAATTTACCGATGGAAGAAATGGTTGATCCGGTCTTGTGTTGGGGTAGATTGTCCATGAGGAAGTACGCAAGTACGGCCAGAAATGCTAGCACGGGTACCCATACAAAACCGGCATTCTGTAGCCATACGGGGTTCCCCTTGAGCTCCTGAGATGGCCCGCCGAACAATCCGAACGTTATAACCCAGGGAATCGCGAACTGAAAAACCGACACGCCGAGATTGCCCAGGCCAGCATTCAGCCCGAGTGACAATCCTTGCATCCGCTTTGGGAAAAAGAAGTTGATATTAGACATAGATGACGCGAAGGCACCGCCGCCCACGCCACAGAGCGCGGCGAGCACCACGTAGGTGAGAAACGACGTCCCAGGGTCTTTCAGCGCAAAACCTGTGCCCAGTGCTGGAAATATCAATAGCAGGGTGGTCATGAATTTCACATTGCGACCGCCGCACAGGGCGATCATGAAAGAGTTTGGAATTCGGAGGGTAGCACCCGCAAGACCAGCCACTGCCGGGAGTGTGTACAGAAGCGCCTGGTATGAGGGCCCGTCGAGCGCATTTCCATCCGGTCCGGCGAAAGAGTAGAGCGTTGGATTGGCATCATGGACGCCCTGCATAACATTGATAATGATACTCCAATAAATCCAGACGCCAAACGCCATAAGCAGATTCGGGATGGAGATCCATAGATTTCGAAATCCCGTACGTTTGCCTTCACTCTCCCAGAGAGCCTCGTCTTCGGGGTTCCAGTGTGTAATCGATGGCATGAAATTATCTCCTAATGTCGGATTTCGTCCGACTTTTTGTGACCGACATGCTCCATGCGACCGCGCAGTGCGGGCGTGCTGTCGAAATGCATCCGCCTAACCACCGCGTGCATCCACCATAGACACACAGCCGACAAGAGGGCAAAAAACATCCAGCACGTGGTCCACAGACCCGTCCCTTCGAGCAAATAACCAAAAACAATGGGACAGATAAATCCCCCCAATCCTCCCAGAACGCCTACGATGCCGCCTACCACGCCAACTTCCCGAGGAAAGTAATCCGGGATATGTTTGTAAACTGCGGCTTTGCCAATCCCCATTACGATGCCGACGATGAACAATAAGAAAGTGAAGACCCATACGTTTGCTTGAAAATAAATGTGGGTTACGCCATGTGCAATGATTTCCTTTTTCTCCACGCGCTGCCCAAGCTCTACGGCAGGTTCCTGGTAAGCAATCATTGTGGGCCAGATAAGGATATCCTGTGGGGCGTCGAATCCCCGATCTTCACTGGCGGGCTTGGGTCTGACTGCATATTCTAGGGTATCTACGGTAACTTGCTCTTTAGAGACCGAGGTTACCGTGCCGCCGCGCTTCGCCATCACCGCTTTGCCCGGTGAGCGAATATCCATTCGCGGCATTATCAGCAGCGTGCAACAAATCAGACAACTTCCCAAAACCCAATACATAACGCGACGGGCTCCCAAATGGTCGGATAGAAAACCGCCTAGGGCGCGGATGATGCCAGAGGGAAGACTGAATATGGCTGCCAACATGCCGGCGGTCGCAAGGGGCATTGCGTACGCGCCCACGTAATAAGGAATAAGCCATTGTGCGAGTGACACAAAGCCTCCGAAGACCAGAAAGTAATAGAGGCCGAAGCGCCAGACACGCAAATGTCCAAGCGGGGCCAGACGGTGAAAAAAGCTCGTAACAACAGAATCATCAACTTTTTTCTGGGTCGCGAGTAGCACAAAGATAACTGTCATCACGACGAGCGCGCCCGCGTAAATACGCGGCATGGTGCGCCACGCCTCGAGTTCTTGTCCACCGTCGGTCAGCCAACGTAATAGATACGGGGCACCCATACTGGTTATCGCTGCTCCGGCGTTTCCAGCCCCAAACACACCCAGTGCCGTTCCCTGGCGTTCGGGTGGAAACCAGACGGAGGTATATGCGATACCGACGGCGAAGGAAGTGCCGGCCATACCGAAACCAAGGCTACACCAGAAGAATTCCATATAGGTCGAGGCGAAACTGAGGAGATACATGGGGAGGGCGGATAACAGCATGACGGCCGCAAATACCCACTTCCCGCCATACTTATCGGTAAGCAGTCCAACAGGCAGTCGGAAGAGGGCACCACTCAGTACCGGAATTCCGATAAGCCATCCGATTTGAGCCTCTGTCCATTGGGCTAATTGGTTCTCTACAAGATAGGTAACTAGGACGCCATTGAGCATCCAGCAGGCAAAGCATACTGTGAATGCGATTGTGTTCAGCGTTAGCGCGGTAATCGCTTTTTTTCGGTTTTCCATGCGTTGTTCCATTCGTTGGGCCTGTAACATATAAGTGCGTTAAGAATTCAATGTGGAAGGATGGAATAGTTCCATTCACCGTGGAATTCGTTCTTGGTGATATTGATTTTTACCATCTCTTTGTCTGAGATTTTAGTGTCCGGCGGATAAGTGTTAGGGTCGAGTTTACACGCGATATTCAGGCCTTCTTTGTTCGTCGTTGCCGCTATGAGCTTGATGATGACTTCGTGACTGACGAGCGGTTTTTCGCGCCAATTCTGGGTGATGAATGAGAACATGTGGTGCTCGATCTTGTTCCACTTGCTGGTTCCGGGCGGCAGGTGGCACACGTCGATAGCCATGCGCAGCTCGTCGGCCAGTTTCTGTAATTCAACTTCCCAAAGCCTGGCGCGTGAGCCGTTGCTCCCACCTCCATCGGCGGTGATCAACAACTGCTTGGCACCGGGGTACAAAGGGCGACCTATTCCATACCACCAGCGCCGTATGCTTTCCACCGTGAACTCTATTGTTTCATGATCTACACAGACGCTGACCCAGCCCTCGTTGTGCGCCAGTTCATCGACTCCATAGAGATTGGCGGCCCCTGGTTCAAGGTTTACGAAGCCGTGTACGCGTACGGGCTCCCCCTTGGGCCGCAATTCACGATCGGCATTCTTGAAATTTCCAACCAATTCCTTCTTTTTCGTGTCCACCGAGATAACGGGAAGGCTCGCTTCTATCCGACCCTGCACGGTCTGGTGGATGTGCTCGAACTGTGCATTGCGGTCCGGGTGGGAGTCGCCCTCAATGGCCCTTGTATTGGCTTGTAGGCTGTAACCGAGATCGCGTAGCAGTTCGCCCACCATGCGGTGACTGGTCTTATGACCTTGCCGACATAATTCGCCTGACAGCTGGCGCAAACTTTTGCAGGTCCATCGCAATGCTGACTCCGGGGCGCCGCGCGTTACGGGCTCCACAAGATGCTCCAAACTTTCCAGCAGCGTATTGATCTGTATCAACCGTACGCTTGCGCCCGCCGCCCGGTTTACGAATGCGTCGGGAATTCGAAGAGGGGCCTGACTCCTTAAGTTCACGCAGCCCTTGGCTGATCGCGCGACGGGAGACACTAGTGGCCCGCGAGACCGCCGAAACGGAACGCGTTCCAAGGCATTGGGCTTCCGCTGCGGCGGCAAGGCGTCGAAGACGCTCGTCAAGAAAAGGCTCCAGCAATTCAAAACGCTGGGTAATTTCCGTATCTGAATCCGCTTGTCTTTTCATGTGCCATACTAGAACATGACGAATCATAAATTGATATAGTTATTTTGTTACACATTATTTTCTAACTGTCCGTTGATTTTTCTGCGGTATATCGCTCAAATCCCTGTATAAAATTACTTAACCCATACACGCCTGCACACGTGGCGAGAAAAATCATGAGGATGGGAAACCACCGTCGTGCAAGGTTAATTCGGAAGAGCGTCCAGGGGGCACCGTGATTGGGATCGGTGGGCAGTGTTCCCGCGCGGTATTCGTCCACATCCGGGATGCCATCCCGGTCCAGGTCACTCTCTCTTCCCAGGGCCGGTACGAGCGCCGCCGGGTCCTGGCGAATCTGGAGGAATTGCTGTTTTCCCAGGACCTGAATGATGTGATTACCGAAGGGATTGAGTATGGGGCTATCGACTTCCTGACCGGGTTCAAATGCGGCCCGTGCCTTGTTCAGCTTTTCCAATTGCACCGGACTCAGGCTTCCAATCTGTCCGGGCTTCAGCCCTTCCGGACCATCTGGGTGAGCATGGCATAGGGCACAATTCACATTGCGATTGGATTGGGCCTCTACAAAGGTCTGGAATTCGGGATAGGTGAAGGCAGGTGCGGCGACCAGCAGGCCCGTCAGGCAAACCACGAAAGTACGGAGGTTCATGGATGTGCTCCTTTGAAAAATTCGTAAATCTCTTGACCAAAGATGGTCATAAGCACGAGATAAACGGTTGCAGCAATCGCAATATTGCGAAGGGTCTTTCGTGTGGTCCCCTGAAAAATCCACGGGGTCATCAGTAGTACGACGACGCCCGCCGTGCTCAGCAGCATGACAAGCCAGAAGGGAAGCAACTCCAGGGGGTAGTAGATGAAGAAGAAGTACCACTCGGGCTTGATTCCATCCGGCGTTGAGCCTTGCGGGTCGAAGGGTTCAAAAAGCGGATAGGAGAAGAACGCTTCAAACGGCAGGCAGAGGGCCACAACGAAAAGTACGAAGAAGACGACACCCCAGAGGGAGAAGTCTTTCAGCGCGAAGATGGGGAAAAATTTCTCCGTCTTCTTGGTCGGAATATCCACACCCTGGCTCATTCCGTGAATTTGCACCATAAACACATGGAGGCCGAGCACGGCGAAGATAGAGAGGGGAAGCAAGACCACATGGAGGGCATAAAAGCGACTCAAGGTAGCCTGGCCAACGGCCGCCTCTCCCTGAATCAATTCCTTAAGCTGGCCCGGAATGCTCGCCAGGGCTCCGGGAAGGTAGGCCCCGGCCTCTTCGATGGATTGTAGCCCAACCTTGGTTGCGTTGACCG
>CAXBPH010000334.1:0-7052 GCA_963977445.1 uncultured bacterium
AGGTCATGATATGTTCGAGAGGACACGTTGCCTGAAAGCGTTCTTTGAAGAGTTCCGTCTGTGGCCCCTTCCAATAGAAGAGGGCATCCTGCTTAATCATTTCCTGCAGGCGTTCCAGTTCCGGCGCGCCGAAACGGGGGGGCACGATGGCGGTGGCGGTGACGGCTTTGGGGCCGCCATCCAGGGCCAGCTTCGCTTCCGCCGCGCCTGCGTTGCGACCTGCGCTGAGACCGGCCAGGGCAATGCCCGCCGATGCCGCCATAAACTCTCGTCGGCGAATGGTGTTTTTCGTGTTCATTTCCTCAACTCCTTACGTGGTTTTTGGGGAATAAATTATGATCTGAGGAGAAGTGCTTCGGCGTTCCCACCCTGCACTGCGGCCAATTGGGCGTCGTCCAATGCCGACTCCTCTAGTTTCAGCATAGAGGACTGAAAATAGAAAAAAGGCGCATAGGACCCAAAATGTAATCGCTCTATCGGAATCTGCCCGCTGATGTGATTGATGCCTGCGATACCTTCAAGCCAGGCAATGTCGAAACTAACCTGACCGGTGGCCACAAGATCGTCGATGGCCTTCCCGCGTACGCCCCGAAAGGCATTCAGCAGCATCAAACGGGCGGAGGGGATGGTGCCCAGCACGTCGGCCAAGGGGGCCACATCCACATGGGGCACCTGCATGAGGGGATGCATCATCCGTTCGTCTTCCATGGTCACCACCAGTTGCACCACCAAGTTGCGCCCGGCGGCCTCGGTCAGGAGCGCCTTGAAGCGTTCGTCGTCCAGGCTATAGCCATGGTAATTGGGATGGAGCCGAATGCCGGCCATGCCATGCTCCTCCACACAGCGCCGGAGATCTTCTTCCCAGTTGGGGAGCGTGGGATTGACCGTGCCAAAGGGCTGGAGGATGTAGTTGTCGTTGGTGGCGCAGGCTTCCACCAGGCGTGCATTCACGCCGGCCACATCTTTGTGGAAGAGGCCGTCGAAGGAACCCGTCCAGGCGCGCTCTACGCCATAGTGGCTGAACTTGGCGAGAAGTGCGTCGACCGAGGCGTCGGGAAGTGCGCGAAAGGGCCATTGGCCGAGGTAGGTGTTGGTGTCTATAAACATGCGTGTGTGATTGCCTTGAACGTGATCGCGGTAAGCGATTTTCTGGGACGAGTGGGACCTTTGGGACCGGTGGGACCGGTGGGACGGAAGTTGCCCTGGAAGGGAATTTGTGTTGACGTGATTGCGTTGGTGCTTGTGGGCTTGCCGAAGTGAATGTGAAACTGATGGGTCCCACGGGTCTCACCGGTCCCACTCGTCCCACAAGATGCCAACCAAGTGTCTATCGCCTTAAGCAACCGCCACCCCCTTCACTTCCAGAATGGGCCGGAGCAGCCGCTTCATGTTTTGTCCAAAAATCAAGGTTTTTTCCGCTTCGCTGATGTGGGCCCCCTCGACCTTGGCAAGCTGCGATCCGAAACTACGTCCCGGGATATCACTGCCATAGAGTACCCGCTCCGCGCCGAGTTCGCGGACGGCCATCTCGGTGAAGCCTGCGGTGGGGTCGCCACCACCAAGGTCGGCGTAAAGATTCTTAATTGGACGAATCGCCCGAATGCCCAGTTCCCAGTCGCCCCCGGTGTGACCACAAATGAGGGTGGCGTCCGGGTGGCGCGAGGCCAGGCGCACCAAGTCGACGGCCATGGATTCGCCGGGCAGGTTTCCGGTGATTTTGCGCCAGGTGTGTTGGAACACCGGGGCCTTGAGTTCGGTGGCCCGCTTCACGATGGCATCAGCCTCCGGCGTGTCACAATTCTGGGCAACCCACAACTTAATGGCTACCATGGGACCCTTGGCCACACAGCGCTCTAATTCAGCAAGACTGGTTTCCAGGTGCGCCGGGCTTAGATAGACCCAGCCAAAGACCCGGTCGGGCCAGGCCGCTACCGCTTCGAGAACCTGGTCGTTGGCTTTAACCAGTTGTTCCGCCGTGGGCTCCGTATGAAAAGACGTGCCCATATAAATACAGAGTTTGTCGACACCCATGCGGTCAGCCACTTCGAGGGATTTACCTACCCGTTCCGCAGGCGTACCGCTGAATCCACTGATGTGGCAATGTCCATCCCAGATTTCCATTAATTTCCTTTCGGCAGGAGGGGGCGGTTGTGGGGGATTTCCGCACCAAAGTCGCCCAGGCTGGTCCAATAGAGTCGTTGATTCAGGTCGACCTCGGTGACCACCACGGTGCCCCATTCCTTCGCCTGGGCAATCACATCGCCCTCACGGTCAAATATTCCAGTTATCATCCAGTCGCTGCCTGCATCCGAGTAGGAGCTGCTGACGACGTAGACATGGTTTTCACACGCCCGTGCCGCCGCCAACATGGGGTTGCAACCGGCCACGGGGAAGGCGATAACTTCTGCGCCATTGTTGCTGAGTTGGCGGGCCACCTCGGGGAAAAAACCATCGTAGCAAATCATCATGCCGACTTTGCCGAAGTCTGTGTCAAAGACGGGGTATTCATTGCCCGGCATAATGCCCGCATCAATCTCGGTCCGGGGGAGGGTCACCTTGCGATACTTGCCCACCACATCGCCACGGGGGTCAATGAGGACGGACACGTTGTAGATGAGGTGATCCACCCGCTCCACAAGGCCCACGACGAGGTAGAGGTCGTGTTCTTTTGCCAGCCCCGCGAAATAGTCGGTCGACGGACCAGGAATGGTCTCGCCCACATCGAAATAAGATTTGCCATTGCCCATGCACGTCAGGGTTTCAGGCAGGACCACCAAGTCGGCGTCTTGGGCGGCGGCATCGGCGATGAGGGGGGCAAACTGTTCGCAGTTCTCCATGGCCGACGTGCCACCCCGGGGAACGTGATGCACCGTCGCCAGGCGCACGAGTCGTTTTTCCAGCGGGGCACTTTCTTCAAAGCGGACGTCGCCCCATGCTGCCCGGCCATTGGCGGCCCAGCGAAAATGAAGTTCCACCACCGCTTTGGTCGCCCCGGGTGGGCTGAGGAGGGTGTCGCTCACTTCGGTCCAGCCGGCATCGTTGGTGCCACGGGTCAGGGGGTATTCTGCTTCGGCCACGGGGGGATTGGCACCGTCGTAGCTCTTCGCGCCCTTAATCGAATGGCGTACCACCCGATCTTCGTCGTTGTGCCAGTAGATGCGCACCAGCGCCGAGCGCCGTGGTGATTCCACATTGGTCAACTTGCGGAGGGCCGAGAATCGATAGTAGGTGTCGCCCTTGATGGGAAAGGTCTTGACCCAGCGCCCATCGAGGCCGTCCCGTGCGTCCGATTCGATGATGAAGGCACCGGATCCATCGGGACCGCCCGAGGCTTCATAGGAAAAAGCGGGACGCGTCCCTTCGCGCACCTCAGCGGGTGCCCAGCCGTCGGGGGCATCATCCGCACTCGCCATGGCCAAAGGTAGAAACAACAGGCCAAGGCACGTTGTAAAAGATAGCGTACGTAAACGTTTCATGGTCAACTCCTAAACCCCAGAAAAGTTGTGGGTCACTATACACAGGCCACACGGCGGCTTCAATTGGAGCGCGGTCGGGTGGTAGGATGCAGTCACTATCACGACTCGCAGCAGACGGGATGTCCTGTGGATTGTGGCTGTAGAAGCGCGCGAGCCGTGTGAGTAACAGCGGCAATTCGGTACTGCGCGAAAAACTCGAAGGATTGTACTGTGCGTCTTAAGTTTGTCTTGTCGTTGGCGATACTGAATAGCCTTTGTCTCGTTTCCAGTGTTGGTGCCCAGGTACCACTCCCTCCCGAAAGTCCCGGGCCGGACGCCTGGCCCTTTCTGACGGACCTGGCGGCACCCATGACCTACACCGCCCATTGGACCCGTGACGTCGCCACGGCGGGGGAGGTCAACCTCGGTGAGGGCGTCGCCATCGAAGCGAATTTTCCCGATCCCGATGGCATCCTCGAAACGGCCTACGCCGACCTGAATACCTTCTTCGGCAGTGTGGGTATTCCCACCGAGGGGGCCTATCGCATCATCACCGAGCAGGTAAGCACCGAACTCTTTGAGACCTTCACGCTGAGCGTATCCGAGAACGAGTGTCGCATCCAGGCCAACGACACGGAAGGGATTCGTCGGGGGATCTTCTTCCTGGAAGATGAATTGCTCAAAGCTGAGGGGTCATTTCTCCGTGTGGGTGAAACGAAACGTTCGCCTTTCATTCGCAATCGTATTTCCCGCTGCTTCTTTGGCCCCATCAAGCGTCCGCCAAAAAACAAAGACGAATTGATGGATGACGTGGACTACTACCCCGAGCACTACCTCAATAAACTCGCCCACGACGGGGTAAACGGACTCTGGCTTACCATCGAGTTCAACAACATCTGCAAGACGTCCCTCATTCCCGAGGTGGACCCAGACCGGGAGAAGCGTCTTGCGAAGTTGCGGGCCACCGTGGCCAAGTGCCGACGCTATGGCATCGACGTCTACATTTTCTGCATCGAGCCCCGCGTCATGGGGCGTGATCATCCCCTCCTGGTGGCCCACCCCGAATTGGGTGGCATGACCGTCGGGCAGGGCAGCAAACTCTTTTGTCCTTTTCCGGAAATCTCTCAGACCTATCTATACGAATCGGTCAACGATATTTTCACGGAAGTGCCCAATCTCGGGGGCCTTATCAACATCAGCTTTGGCGAGCGCTCGACCACCTGCCTCAGTGGGGCCGATGAAAACTGGAAAATCGCTTGCGACAATTGTAAGGACAAAGAGCCGGGCGAGATTCTTGGGGCCTCCATGTCGGCCATGGAACGGGGCATGCATGACGCGAATCCCAAGGCCCAACTGGTTTCGTGGCTCTATGTGCCCGAAAACGGAACCGGACTCGTTCGTGATCTGACGCCCCTACGCAACCTCGCCAAGCACACGCCACCGGGGGTAATTACGCAGATTAACTTCGAGTCGGGTGGTGCCAAGGTCCAACTCGGTAAAGAGCGCCACGCCGGTGACTACTGGCTTTCCTACGTGGGGCCGAGTGCCATCTATCTCGATACGGCCGCCGGTGTGGGGGAGAGCGCGGGTGAACTGGGGGCCAAACTTCAGGCCTGCAATTCTTTCGAAGCCTCCACCGTGCCCTATGTGCCTGCGCCGAGCAACCTCTACCAGAAATACAACACCATGCGGGACCTCGGCGTCACGTCGGTCATGCAGTGCTGGTACATCGGCAATCTGCCTTCCGTCATGAACCGGGCCGCTGCCAGTGCCTTACCGTTCTCCCCCGAAGGCCAGTCGGAAGGGGACTTCCTCCTCGATCTGGCGAAGCGGGACTGGGGCACGCGCCATGCGCCGGAAGTGGTTAAGGCCTGGCGCCTCTTTACCGAAGCCTATGACCATTATCCCCTCACCAACGCGATGCAATACTACGGCCCCATGCACGATGGCATTGGGTGGCCTCTCCATCTGAAGCCGGTTCACATCAATCTGTCGCCCGTGTGGAAACTTGAATATCCTCCCGCAGGGGACCGCATCGGCGAGTGTTTTTCGGGCTCCCATTCCCTCGATGAAATGTTGACCCTCTGCAAGCAGATGTCAGACACGTGGGAAGACGGCATGAAGATTCTGAAGGGGCTCAAGCTGACCTTTGCGGACGAGCCGGACCGGGTCCTCGACATCACCAACGCCGAGGCGCTGGGCCTGCATTTTCGTACGGGCTACAACATCCTGCGCTTCTATAGCCTGCGGGAGCAGTTGCTCTATGAACCGGGCGACAAGGGCCCTGCGCTCCTGGAGGAACTTCGCGCGATTCTGGAGGAAGAAATTGAGAACGCCACCATCATGAAAACCCTTTGCGCGAAGAATCCCTATCTGGGCTTCCAGGCCGAGGCGGAAGGGTATCAGTATTTCCCGGCCTACCTGGATTGGCGTATTGCCCAGTTGCAGGGCGTCCTGGATCATGAAGTTACCGAAGCGGCCCGTGCCCTCGCCGCAAAGGAGTCGGTATTCCCCATAGAATCCGGTTTGGGCGAGCAGGATCGCCGCTACGTGGCTCCTGCCGCGACGGCGGAACTCGCTACGGGGTGGAACGTAGACAGTGAAGCATGGGCCACTATTCCTGTCGCGCAGGGTGGTACGGAAGAGTTTGTCTGGTCCTGGCAGGCGACCCACGACACGGAGGCGATCTATTTCACCGTGACGGCTGCCCAGTCGGAGGCGTGGCGGCCGGTTGCGGCCACGGTCCATCTGGAGCCCACCCACATCTACCCCCGGCGCACCTTTCGCATGGACCCCGCCGGCAAGCGGGATATTCAGGTCACCTGGCTCGACAAAGAAGCGGAGTGGGAGGCCCAGTGCGACGTGGTGGAGGACCAGCAGGTATTTCGCATGCGGGTACCACTTTCATCCTTCCGAGGGGAAGCCGACCCGACGCGCCCCATGCGTACGAACGTGGAAGTGACCTTCCTGTCCGCCGACAAGAAAAAGCAAGTCTCCAAAATGTGGGCGCTGCCCTCAGGAGACAATCTCATGGCCCGCCTCGGCTACGGTGCCGCCGACCCCCGTGAAATGGGTTGGTTGGTGCGGGAATGGTGAATTTAGAATGGTGAATTTAGAATGGTGAATTGGACACAACAGGGGGTTGACCATTCCTGGTCGACCTAAGGCCCACGCCGATTTTTAAAAGGCACGTATTTAGGGGCAGGTGGCGTTTGCTTCCAAGGTCCTTTCCTTTGGTATAGGTGGCACCCCCGTGGTTGTGGTTTTGCTGATTGAATATTTCTACAAGGCGTTGGTGGGCTATCTTGCCGCTGTTTGAAAAGCGAAACCGCTTGGCCTGGGAGCGCAGGCGGCCCGCCTGCCTTGGGTGCCCCGCACCCACAAGCGTGGTCGCAGAGCTCCCGCGCGTATAGGTGGCACCCCGTGGTTGGGTTTTGCTGATTGAATATTTCTACATGGCGTTGGTGGGCCATCTTGCCGCTGTTTGAAAAGAGAAACCGCTTGGCCTGGGAGCGCAGGCGGCCCGCCTGCCTTGGGTGCCCCGCACCCATAAGCTTAGTCGCAGAGCTCCCGCGCGTATAGGTGGCACCCCGTGGT
>CAXBPH010000335.1:0-7041 GCA_963977445.1 uncultured bacterium
GGACTTAACAACCCCTTTCAGGGGCTTTCCTCATACCACCGGCTCTGCCGGTGGTTGCTAAATAAAAACGCGGACCGAGAAGACCCGGTCCGCGTTTTGTAGTTTGGACAGTAATTATATCAGTTTGGACTGTTCTTTGAACTCATTGTTGAGAATTCGGTCGTTGTCGGAATAGTCCACCTGGGCATCGATAACGTGTACACCGGGGCTATTGAGACACTTTTCAATGAGCGGTGCCAACGTTGCGGCAGAGTCAACACGATGGCCATAGGCCCCATAGCTCTCTGCGTATTTCACAAAGTCTGGATTGCCGTAGTCCAGGCCATAATTTGGGAAATCCATATTCGCCTGCTTCCACTTGATCATGCCATAGGCATCATCGCGGAGAATTAGCACCACCAAATCCATCTTCAGACGGACAGCGGTCTCAAGCTCTTGCGAGTTCATCATGAATCCGCCGTCGCCGCAGATAGCGAGTACTTTTTTGTCGGGAAACACCAGCCGTGCGGCCATGGCCGAGGGCAATCCCGCTCCCATGGAGGCGAGGGCGTTATCCAGCAGCACCGTATTGGGCTTGTGGGCCTTGTAGTTCCGGGCAAACCAGAGCTTGTAGACACCGTTGTCGAGGGCGATGATGCCATCGGAAGGCATCACCTTGCGAACGTCGGCGACGACACGCTGGGGATAGACGGGAAAGCGGTCGTCTTCTGTACCTTCCAGAATACTCGCTTCCACGTGCTCACGAACGGTATTGAATCGGGTGAAGTCCCACGTCGACTGAACCGTGACCCGCTCTTTCAGTTGCCAGATGGTGTTCGCGATGTCACCGACGACTTCCAACTGGGGGAAGTAGACCGGGTCAACCTTGGCAGAAATGAAATTGATGTGGATAACTTTCCGACCATCGTCGCCCATGAAAAACGGGGGCTTTTCAACCACGTCGTGGCCCACATTGATGATGAGATCAGCCGCGTCGATAGCACGATGCACGAAGTCGTTGGCGGAAAGTGCTGCGTTGCCCAAAAAGAGGGGATCCCGCTCGTCTACCACACCTTTACCCATTTGGGTGGTGAAAAAGGGAATGCCTGTCTTGTCGATGAACTCACGGAGCATTTTGGAAGTGAGTTTTCGGTTGGCCGCCGCGCCAATGAGAATCAAGGGGCTCTTTGCTGCCTCGATCATTTCAATGGCGAAACGAACGCCTTTTTCTTCCGCCGTAGGACGACGAACGACACTCTTCACAAGAATGGGCAGTTCCGTCTCTTCTGCTGCGACGTCTTCGGGCAACTCGAGATGGGTTGCACCGGGGCGTTCCTCTTCCGCGATGCGGAAAGCTTCACGAACGCGGGCCGGAATGTTATTGCCACTCACCAGCTGCTTCGTAAACTTGGTAATGGGGCGCATCATATCGACGGCGTCGATAATTTGAAAGTGTCCCTGCTTACTCTTTTTTACGGGCTTTTGCCCCGTAATCATTACGATAGGCATGGCACCCAGTTGGGCATAGGCCGCAGGGGTTACAAGGTTGGTTGCGCCCGGTCCGAGCGTACTCATGCAAACACCCGCTTTGCCCGTCAACCGACCGTAGGTGGCGGCCATAAAGCCAGCGCCCTGCTCGTGGCGGGTCAGAATCAATTCAATGGATGAATTCCGCAATGAATCCAACAAGTCGAGATTTTCTTCACCGGGGATCCCAAAGACATACTCGACGCCTTCGGCCTCCAGCGCTTTTACAAACAGATCCGATGCTTTCATGTTGGCTACTCCTCCGGGCCAGATAGTGAATACGTCAACGCGCCCTACCTTCGCGTAACAGTGACAATAGAACGGAAAAGTGAACCACGGGTCCATCCCGCGCAATTCCGACGGTCAACGTATTGTAATGACAGCCCACCATATCAAATTAAGCAGGCACGGGCAAGCTAGTGCTATTTGTCTTTGTTTCAGCCTGTCACAAAAAACGCGCCAGCGACGTTTAAGTCACTGGCGCGTGAGAATTAATGGCGGAGACGACGAGACTTGAACTCGCGACCTCCGGCGTGACAGGCCGGCGTTCTAACCAACTGAACTACGCCTCCGCATTTAGAGCGCGTTGCGCTCCCCCCGTAAGGGAGCCATAATATACCATTAAATTTTGGCCCCGTTCAAGCATAAACTTAATTTTTTTTCTTATTGAATCATTTTTTTGTAGTAACGCTACGCTACGACGGCTCCAGTCTCGTCAATGACAAGATTACTTTCCACCGGCCACGATTTTCCGGCACTATTCGCAATAAATTCTTCACGGGTCAGCGCGAATAACGGACTGATCTCTATGGCAATTTCTGCAGTGCCGTCTTTTTTTCGCGGCACGGGCGATCCCGCGGCATCCAGCCAGCCTGCCCAGAAGTCAGACATGCTCTCGCGGGCAGCCACCACGGAGTTATCTCCATCGAATTGCTTGGTCGGTGTGTACTCTCCCGGTGGATCGATCTCCAGTGCAACGGGATCATGTCCGGCCATCCGAAGGGCGTCGAAAACAAAAGTCTCAAACTTGTAGCCATTCGGTGCTGCTGGGTCGATGAGATTGCCCGCGGTATCCAGGTGTGGAATTTTCTTGTGGGCCAAATGCCAGGGGAAGGTGTCGAAATTGTCGTAGACGCGCTGAACAAAATCTACCGACAGAATGTGAATTGCCGGGTTACCCGCATAGTAGATCACATTGCCTTGCTCGTCGGTCTCTAGCAGCTGGGGATAGATATCCAACTCGCTGTATTCAATGACATGGTAAACGCCGTCACAGAGGCAGTGGACCCCCACTGCTTCGCGGGGTTTGTGCTTGCGGTGATTCTTGGAGGAGATTTCGGCCTTGGCCTGAATGTGATAGCCAATAAAATAAGGATCGGCCACTTTCACGCCCCAATTGTCCACCTGGAAATAGCAGAGCGTGTCCACACCCCGTGCACGTGCATTGTCCAGCACCGCATGTTCCACCATGGCCTGAATACAACCACCATGCCCATTGGGATTCATGGCAAGTCGGTCTTTCGATTCCAAGAGGAACTTTCCGTTCTCATCGACGCAGGGCACCATGTGCTGGGCCATGAAGTACACGTCGTTGGGGTCGAGTCCAAAATAGTCATTGGACGCGAAGAAGGCCTTGGTGGCAGGACCATTGGTCTGGCTTACCATGATGTACCAAGGCAACACGCAGCCATAGCGGCGTTGTAGATTAAGAATCTTCTCCGCGTGGTACTGAAAGATGGTCTTTCCAGTGAGGCCACCAATGGGATAGGAACCCTTGGGACCGTCAAAGCCCAATCGCGTCCCCTGGCCCCCTGCAACCAGAAACAGGCCCACACGCCCGGCGCGGAGGGCTTCTTCACCGATGGCAAGGGCCGCCTGCGCATCGGGTCGTTCGGGATCGACCACGGGAATTACCGGTACGGGATCAATTTTTGAGAATGCTTCCGCCTGAGGCGTATTCCGAATCCACGTGTCTACCAAGCGGGACATGAGGGAAAAATCGATCTGGCTCAAATCTTCCAGAAGGCGTTCACGGCCGGCGGCGTCCAATTCATCCCAGAAACGGAAAACCTGTTCCTGGTCATATTCCCTGGTCAGTGCACGAATGGATTCTTCGCTGGATTTCATGGTGGAAGGTAACCCTCTCAAATGATTGGCTGCCAACCCGGGCGGAACACTTTTCAACCACGGGCCGTCATGATGCTTCAGTTACGTGATATTCCCCATCAGGGACGGTTGGCTACTATGTTCCCTACATGAATATCAGTGATTGTGTCCGTCTCCAGGACCGTGCCCCCCCATACCCGGATTTGGATTGATGTAAGCCCCAACCTTTTCGGTATAGGATTTACCATCGACGATCAACTCAATATCAAGTGTTTCGTCAAAGACTACGCCCGTTTCCGGCTCCCCTTCGAAGGTTACGTTAACAACCACTTCGTTGGGCTTCTGTCCCGGAACGGCTTCAGCCTTGAGCGCCTCTATGCGGGGAACGATATTAGCAACCGTTATGGGCGTTCCCGCAGTAAACACAAAGTGGGTCTCGTACGCTTTTTTCCCCGCAGGCTTCATAAATTCCGCACGGTCTGGATAGGCAGGAAAGGCGGTATACGGTGCGATTACCGTACCTGTGAAGGTAAGACGATGGCGATTGGTACGCTCAATATCGGTGAACAATCTGGCGTATCGAACAAAGGGGCCGGCTGGCATGGATGGTTCAAACATAAAAATCAGGTCATATTCACGATGGCCCGGTGTCTGCCATTCTGCCTCCGGAATTTCCTCGACTGCTGTCGTGAAGCCGGAATCGCCCGATTCCACAATTCCGGGTACAAGTGGCTGGAGGTCGGTCACATTCACGGGGCGGTCAATAAGCTGACGGAAACGAATCCGCTTCTCAAAAGCTTCGCCCTTGGGGATATCGCCGAGATCAATTTCGTCGGACCCGATATCATATTCCGGGTCAACTTGCGCTGTCACCGTAACTTCCACGTTCGGTGTTTCCGGGTCGGTGGACGTAATAGTAAGTACCTTCTCGGAATGAAATCCTGGTATACGGCGGGGGTCCAGAACGACATCAATCCAACCGGCTTCTCCGCCCTGAATTAAGGAACTCTCGGGCGAGATCTGCCCCTGGGTGCACGCACAGGTCGTATCGACACGGGTAAGTTTCAATGGCATGCCGCCATCGTTGTAGACCATGAATTTGCGGTGGGTCTGTTCGTCGTTGGCGATAATACCCATATCCAACTCGGTGGTTTCCACCCGAATCTTCGCAATTTGCCCCATGGGCACGTCTATGGGGGGCAGGGTTCCTATAACATCTTCATTGGCTGTCCCTTCGATGGGAAGAGAGTCCAAGAAATCCTTATCGGATTCATAGCCTGAGTTCCCGCAGCCGGGGAGAACCATGAGGGCCCCGAGGGTGACTAAGAATGGGGCGGCCAGTGAGAATACCTGGTAATTTCGCATTTTTTACTCCGTCTTGAATCGTACACCATAGATTGCTTCGGACGTGACCAAGGAGTTCGAAAGGCGTTCGTATACGGGGTCCGTCACGATACAATCCAGTTCCATGCCTAACAGCAAGGCACCGACTACCGGTTCGTAAATGGGCATTACGAGTCGGGCATTGGGGCATTCGCGATGAACCACCATTCTGAGCGCATCGATCAGAACGGGGCTCTTGCCTTTAAACACGCTGCCTGCCATTACGACGTCAAAGGTATCACGTTCCATACCCAAGTGGCGAATTGCGGCGTTGACCATTTGTCCAAGGTAGCGCCCTCCCCACTCCAGAATATCGCAAGCAATCGCGTCACCCTCCCAGGCCGCATCAAAGACAAGCTTGGCCATGGGTTGCAGTTGCTGGTAGGTTACTCTGCCATAGTACATTTCTTTGAAGAGGGCTTCGATGTCGTTGCAACCTGAGCGTTCGACAAATTTGTCGGTCATGAGGGTGGGACCCGTCACGGCGTCGCGGGCGCGCCAGACCGCTTTTAATCCCTGGATGCCGATGGAGGAACCGCTGACGCGATCTCCATAATCTTCGCTGATGCCACCAACGCGGGTCTCTTTACCATCGCGGTTGACACCGGCACATACACATCCGGTACCACAGGCTATAACAACGCCGAAGGGGTCACGTGTCCCCCCGCGCAATCCACCCATGGAGTCATTTCGCAAGACCCGGGGAATCTGGCCAAAGAGTGGGGCAAAGAGCTCGCGCTCCAACATTTCGTAATCTTCTGGAATATCGGCCCCGGCAACGCCCATGCCGATCCCATCTACGTCGCCAAGTGAAATACCTGCTTTTTCGAGGGCACTATCTACGGCACAGC
Organism: uncultured bacterium; assembly: GCA_963977445.1. Classification (GTDB taxonomy): domain Bacteria; phylum Hydrogenedentota; class Hydrogenedentia; order Hydrogenedentales; family JAEUWI01; genus JAEUWI01. The sequence continues at coordinate 5,847 of CAXBPH010000335.1, forward strand.
GAATTTCACGCGCTGCGGCGTCTATACCGTACCCTTCGTAGTTGCCCGTGCCACCTCGGCCAAAACCCTTAATTTGACCACGGTCATCACCAATCAGGCAAAACGTCTTGGTCCCACCTGCATCTAATCCCAGGTAGTTGGCCATGAACTCCATTCCTTCCAGGTGCCCAATACGACGAACGCAATTGAGAAGAAACGCCGGTACGATGTACCGGCGTTTCTGCCACTATTCACCGATAGAGAATAAATCAGTTACAACGCGAAACAGCCGCGCCGAAAGAGTTTAGTTTCCACTCAACTTCGCGAGGTCAGACTCGGCCTGACGGGCTGCCGTCGAGGTGGGATATTTTGCAATTACTTCACGGAGGAGGGCTTCCGCCCCATCATTCTGCCCCATCCGCGACAAGGCGACGGCCTGGGACTGCATGGCCTGGGATACCTTGGCTTCGTTATCCGGATAGGCTGCCCGCACCTGTTCGAAGGCATTGATGGCATCGTTATACCGTTCAAGCTTCAAATAGCAACGCCCCTGCCAATACTGGGCATTACCTGCCAACTCCGTATTGGGATAGCGGGCCAGGAAGTCGGTAAACAATCCCAGTGCACCAGCGTAGTCATTGCTCAACCATACTTTCTGGGCTTCGCGATAGACCGTGTGGGCTGCGGCCGGGTCGGCCGATCCGATGGTCGTAGTCGTGTCTTCGGGCTCCTCCGGTGCGTTATCGATCACCGGCGGCTCAATGGCTACCGAATTGGGTGCCGTTTCAACCGGCGTACTGACGGCACTGTAGCCGCCACCGGATGTGGTCAGATTGAACTGTTGGTAGATGGTCGCGGTCAGTTCGCCAAGCTGCTGCGCGAGGGTATCGAGCTTCACCTGATTCTCTTCGACCATGCTGCGCAGTTGACGGGTCTGCTCTTCACTCGAATCTACCCGACTAACCAAATCTGTGGTCGTCTGGTCGAGCTTCTTGATAGCACCGTCAAGACTGTTATTAAGGTTGGTCACCTTGCGGTGGGTGTCATAGAGCAACGTCTCAACCTGACTGGAAGCGGCGTGTACATCAAGCGCCAGCCCCAGAATGGCGAGAAATCCCGCGCACCAAACATTACGTCCCATGTCAATTGCTCCTCATATCGTTTTGCCTCGGAACGGGTCCCGATACATAGTTTTACTGGTTCGATTACCGACCCC
>CAXBPH010000336.1:0-6960 GCA_963977445.1 uncultured bacterium
CAACAAGCGCGAGCCATCGGGACTGAAATAGAGCCCAAAGCCCCGAGCCGTAACACAACCTTCGATGGTAACGACTACTTCGCCGGAATTTACATCCCACACCCGTGCCGTCTTGTCGCTGTTTAATGCGGCGACGTATTGGCCATTGGGGGACATATCGAGGAAGAGGCGCTGGCCTTCGCCGGGCTTTCCATTGGGTTCGTCGAAGTGAAGCAATTCTGTTTGGGTGGCCACCTCCCACACCTGCACCGCAATCTCACTGCGCAGGGCTACCCGGCTGCCATCGGCACTGGCGGCAATGGCCGAACTCGTTCCGCTCTGGGATACAAACTCATGAATCATTTCGCCCGTCTTCAGGTCATGGAGTGATAAGGAGCCCCGCTTGGCACCGACGAGCAGTTGCATTCCGCTATCGGCGAAGGCAGAGAATTTACCGCCCCGATCCAGCGTCATCAGGTCAGCATGGGTAGCCGCTTCAAAATGGCCCCATTCCCACTCGCGCAACGTTTCGGGGAGGCAGTCAGCCAGGAGTTCCCGGGCCTTATCCATTTGCTGCGATCCGATGTTGAATCGGGTGTTGGCGATGTTGGCGTAGTAGAGTTGCTGCTGGGCGTTGTCCCGTTCCACCACGGCCACATCCTTGGCCTCCACGGCCTCTGCCTCCGCAACCACGGCTACGGCCTCTGCCGCTACGGCCTTATCCCGCTGTTCATCGGCAATAAGTTTTTGTGCACGAATACTGATATAGGAGTAGACACCGCCAACGACTAAAACGATGGAAGCGGCAGCGATGATGTTAATGACCTTTTTGTGCTTCTTGTAGTACTTTTTAATCAGCTCGCTGAGATTGTAGCTGTAGGCATCCACCATACCGCCCGAAAGATAGCGCTGAATTTCGTCGGTCAGTTCTTTGGCAGACTGATAACGATTTTCGGGAATCATGGCCATGGCTTTTGCGCAGATGGCCGCCAGCTCGGGGCGCACGTCCGGTTCAAGCATGCGCACAGGCTTGGGGTCTACCTGGCCCACTTTTTCCATAAATTCGCGGACATTGTTGCCCGCGTAGGGCATTTTTCCAGAGAGAATGGTGTAGAGCACGGCACCGAGGGAGTAGATGTCGGAGCGCTCGTCGATGAGGTCCGTGCGACCCATGGCCTGCTCGGCCGGCATGAAATACGGCGAGCCGATGGTCTGTCCATACATGGTCTTGGCCGTGGCTTCGGCACTGCTCACCCGCATGGCCGTTACCGTTTCCTGGAGGCCCTTGGCGTGGATGTCGTCTTCACCCCGGACCTTGGCAATACCCCAGTCGATAACCACGGTTTCACCGAACTCACCAATCATGAGGTTCATGGGCTTGAGGTCGCGGTGGATGACGCCCCGGCTGTGGGCATAGCTGATGGCCTGGCACAGGTCGAGGAAGTGGGTCAGCAGGGGCAGCCGGTCATTCAGCGTCTTGGCTTCCTTGAGGAAGTCGTGCATGGACTGTCCGCGAATCAACTTCATGGTGTAGTAGAGGCTGCCATCGGCGCGATAGCCCAACTCATAGACGGGAATAATAGACGGATGTTCCAATTGACCGGTGATGCGGGCTTCCTGAAGGAAGCGGGCAATGATGGGGATGGTCAAAATGGCTGTCGTCGGCGCGCCCATCTGGGTGCCCGGCAGGATATGTTGCTGGAGGAGCTGCTTCAGGGCCACATCGCGCCCGAGATGGGTGTCGTGCACGAGTGTAATCTGGCCCATGCCGCCCTTGGCGAATTCACGGACCGTGTCATACCGGCCTTCATGTTCCGCTACGGCCGGCACGATTTCTGATTCATCCAGCTCGGCGGCCGCCTGGACCGGAGACATAATGTGGGTGCCCGTGCTTCCGATGGACTCAAAAAAGGAATCAGGAGCGTCGTGGCCTACGATGTCGCCCACGCTGCCCCGATCGCCGGTGTTGCCGGATTGGGTGAGCCGGGTCTTGGCGGGGTCGTCGTTGGTATCGCTCAAGAGCGAATCGAGCATGGGATCATTGCCCGCCATGGAATCGGGGGGCGGGCCGTCGCCAGCCATGGTGGGGGATTCGGAAAACTCTCCGAGAATGGAATCTACCGGCTCATCGTCGTCGAAACTGGATGGGTCAGGAGCGCTCTTCTCAAAGGCCGCAATGAAATCGTCCATAGAATCGACCACGCTCGCCAATTTGTCTGGACTGCCACCGAGGGCCTGAATCGTTGCGGAGGCGTCGCCTTCGTGTTCGGCGAGGGACATCTCCACGAGGCTGTCGAGGTGTTCCCGGTCATCCGATGAGAGTAACCCCTCTTCTACCAGGCTGTTACCAAGGTCCGCCTGGGAAGATGTCTGTGTCCGCCGGGCCACTTCGGATAGCTTGTCGGGCCGCACTTTCTTCATGGAAACGGCTAACAAACCAAATAACAGACTGCGGTCCTTCTTCATGAGGATTCTCCCGGCGCGTTGGACTGAAAGCGGCATTAAGGTATGAGGTTGATTTTGGGGCAGAACGAAGGTGCTTGTCAATAGTTTGTGCCACCGCTATGTAGCAGATTCCGCGTCCCACACCACAATCTTACACCAAAACGTCAAGAATAATCTGTTTGCAAAGCCGCTTGCTATTCGGAGTACTATTAGATTTATCTGGTCTTCTTATCCGCCCAAAGGGATTGATTTACCATTGTGGCCGCCCGGAGCGGAAGTCCGAATCTAAGAATCGCACCAAAATGCCTTCATTTCAGGTAGAATAACAACGGACAATCGGCAGCGATAGCTCGGGATTGTTTGTTTACAGCAGTCCTTGGTTATGTTAAGATTAGCGGTATTAGGGAAGGTGGGAAGATGCATGAATAAGAAATTATTGACAATCCTTGTGCTTGGCACGGTTATTGTAGGTTGCGCGGCAGAGCAGGAAGCCCGCAAGGGTGAGGACGGCCAGGTATATGGCACGACCGACGGCACTTTTCGTGGTCGGTGGTGGAGCTACGCCGAGCGCGGCAGCTCTTATCTCTCCGGAAAGATGTATGCCGAGGCCAAAGCGGATTTTGAGAAGGCCCTCAATGGTCGTTCTTCCGACTCGTGGCGTGCCCGTACCTATGGTTTGCACTTTGTAGAATACTTCCCCAACCGTGAATTAGGTGTGGTGGAATTTCATCTGGGCAATCTGGAGGCCGCCGAAAAGGCCTTGAAAAGCTCCATCGATGAGGTGGATACAGAGCGTGCCCACTATTACCTTGATTTGGTTCGCCGTCAACAGATCGCCAAGGGCTCGGTCTCCGATACGACTGAACCGGAACTGACCACCACCATCGAGACGGGCAGAATCCTTGCCTCCCGCGAGCTTAGCTTCGAAGTAGACACCACGGATGACGTGGGCGTGGCCGAACTGACGGTGAATGGTGAAGAAGTCTATCAGCGTGGCGCTTCGGAAGCGAACGAAGTGATTGCCACCAAAGAGGAAGTGATTCTCGACGAAGGCACCCACACCATCCAGGTAGCGGCGAAAGACCTTTCGGAAAAAGTCGTCACCAAAGACGTAGAAGTCGTGGTCGACCTGACAGGCCCGACCATCGGCGTCTTTTCTCCCATTGAACCGACCGTTACTGACCATGGCACCGTTGTCCTCGAAGGGGCCACGGTCGACAAGAATGGCGTGGTAACCGTGGCCGTGGACGAAGGGCTCGTGGCAGAATCGGGAGGCGCGAAAAAGCTTCCCTTTGACACCGAGCTCCCCCTCGCGGCGGGTGAAAACACCTTTATTGTAGCGGCGCGCGATGTTGCCGGTAATGAAACCCGCTCGGCCATTAAAGTTTTCCAGGGCGATCCCGACTCTGCCGAAGCCAAGCTCTGGCTCCTGCAGCAGAAATATCCGGAGCGGATGAAGTATGCCGCCGCTGGATTGCCGATTCTCGACCTGACCTTTGCGGTGGATGAACCCGCAGCGGGTGAAATTCGCCTGAAGTCCCCTATAGCCGATCAGCCCTATCGCCACAACCGCACCCTCCGCGTTTCCGGTGAAGTGGTGACCCAGACCAAGGTGACCTCGCTGAAGATCAATGGCGAGCCCTTTGAAGAGTTGACTGGAGCACCGAAAGAGAGCTTTAACCGCCGTCTGCCCATCGACACCAATGAAACGGGCGGTACCAAGGTTGCCGTAAACATCGAAGCGACGGACGAAAACGGCGCGACGTACGTACAAAATTTTGAAGTGGATGTACGGCCCGTGGAGCTCAATTCGAAAGAGTCCCGCATGCCGGTGGCCGTGTTGGCCTTCGCCGGCTCCTCGGTAGATACGAATGTGACCGACTACCTTCGCCTGACCACGGAAGCCCAGGTCTTGAATGAAGGCCGCTTTCGCGTGGTAGACCGCACCCGCCTGCAGGATGTGCTTACGGAACAGCAGTTGGCGGCGGCCCTGGCCGACCCCAATGAAGCCCTGGCCCTCGGTAAGTTAACGAATGCCTATGTATTTATCGTCGCTGACGTGTTTACCCATGACCAGGCGGGCCTCGAAATAAAGGCCCGGGCTATCGACGCAGAAACCTCCGATCTGATAGCGACACTGGATGCCTTCGTGGATGACAAAGACGACAAGGCCAAAGTGGAAGCGGCCTGTAAGGGCCTGGCACAACAGCTTGCCGCACGCTATCCACGACTTTCCGGCGAAATACAATCGGTTCGCGCGAAAGATGGCGGTGCCGAAGTACTCATCAACTGGACCCAGGAAGATGGTCTGCAGGAAGGTGCCTATTTCCTCTTTGTGCAGGAACAGGAACCCTGGGTGGACGAAGATACGGGTGAAGTGTTGGAGCCGGGCGAATTCGTTCCGGTGAGCCGCGGGAAGATTCTGAGTTTCCTGAGCAGCGGGGTAAAAGCCCGACAAATCATTAGCGGAGAGGAGGGCGTTTCCCTTGAGAAAGGCATGCCTGCAATTACTATGTAGTCTCGTGCTGGTGTTGGCCTGTGGACAGGCGAGCGCCCAGTTGGAGATTAACTCATCACCCAATGTCGTGGGTAGTGGTGCCCGTGCCTTGGGTATGGGTAGTGCCTTCATCGCGATAGCGGATGACGCCACGGCTGCATCCTGGAATCCCGGTGGATTGACCCAGCTGGAGCGTCCGGAGTTATCCCTCGTTTACAGCTATAAGGTCAATACCGAAAGTTTTAATTCTTCGTCCCGCCGTGGACTGAATTTTGATAACTCCGTCAATTTCGACGAAATAAACTACGCCAGTTTCGTTTATCCCATTCCGCGCACTTTTGGTGGGCGCAACCTGGTGGTGAGCCTGAACCTGCTCAAGCAGTACGACTTCGACCGGGAGCTGACCTTCCGGTTTAACGATGTCGGTGCTGCCGCCGGTGGTATCGTCAATCTCGCCGCCAAGTATAAATACGAACAGAGCGGTGGCCTGCGCTCCTTGTCGCCTGCCTTCGGTTTTGAAATTACCGACAAGCTCTCCATGGGCATCGTAATGAATATCTACGATCAGAATATTCTGCCCAACAATGAGTGGGAGACTCGCAACAATATCCGGCAGCGCACGTTCTTCAATTCGACGGCGTTGCCCTTCGCGGTTAATCGTGTTAACGAGGATTATCGTAATTTTGACGGACACAATTACACCATTGGCTTACTCTACAAGCCCAATGAGCGTTGGAGTGTCGGTGCTGTGTATCACACCAAGTGGAGTGCGGACGTCACCTATCGGCAAACGACTCGCTTCATGAATGGTGCGTTCTCGGGACATTCCCGCACAGAGCGCAAGCAGGAATACACCTTTCCCAGTGCCTTGGGTCTGGGTGCGGCCTACCGTTTTCCCAACGATAAGCTCACCATGTCTTTCGATGTGACACGCCGCGAGTGGGACCAGTTTGAAGTGCTCGATCCGAAAAATCCGGTCCGTTCCTTGCGCCGTACTTCCGGGGTGACTGGCTTGAATAAAAACATCAGCAAGATCGATCCCACCTACACCGTGCGGCTCGGTGCTGAGTATGTATTCATCGACGACACCAAACCGAAACAGGATTTTCTTCCAAGTATACGTGGTGGACTCTTCTATGATCCCGAGCCTTCTGGCGGACGAAAAGACCTGTGGTATGGCATCGGAATCAATGGCAAGAGTCAGAAGGGCGACGGAAAGCCCGACAATTTCTATGGCTTCTCGCTGGGTGCCGGTGTGCTGGTAAAAGATCGGGTGAACTTTGATCTGGCCTATATCTATCGATTTGGCGATCACGCCCGCTCCGACACCTTTGGCCTGTTTGGTACCGAAGCCGATGTGGAACAACACAGCCTCTATGTTTCGACGGTGGTGTATTTCTAGACCCACTAGACCCAATTTAAAAAGCACAAGACGTCCACCGAGCTTTAGCGCTCCGGTGGGCGTTTTTCTTTGACGTTGGAAGCCTATTCACTGGAATCGAACAAAGCATAGGCGAAACGCAACGTGAAGTGTGCTTATTTCACGGCTATTTTGTGCCCGGCACAGGTCCCTGACGATAAGTTGAAATTTGGTTGAATTCTATTAATAATATAGTTACAACTAAAATTACGTAAATGTATTAGGCTAGAGCGGGGTACTTACAGCGCTGGCCAAGTGCGGAGACCGGACACACGGTGGGCGACCATCGTGATACTATGGCCTTCCGTGAAACATTCGTTACGTACAAGAAGGTGAGGATAACGTCGTGACGTGGATGCTTGTATCCTGCTATGGCATTTACAAGGGCCGCCATTGGGAGATTGGAACCGTTCCGCTTGTGTTGGGCCGTGCGGTGGACTGCGCTATCGTAATCGACGACCCGAGCGTTTCCCGACGGCACTGTACACTCTGCCAGGTGAACGGCGAAATCCACCTCCAGGATATGGGCAGCATCCATCCACCCCTGGTGAATGGCGACGAAATGGTCGACGGCCTGCTGAAGGCCGGGGATATGGTCAACATCGGCCGGGGTAGCTTC
>CAXBPH010000337.1:0-6946 GCA_963977445.1 uncultured bacterium
TGAGGCATCGAGGCTTCATTTTCGCGTTCAAGTTGCCATTGGTCCCGGCTGGCCGATAGCATGGTGCTATGGACATTAAAACCTATATTCGAAAAACCCGCGAAGCGCTGGAGCGTGGCAATCAATTCCTCCGTCACGATATCTGGTATATCGGAAAGCCCGGCGAGACTATTCCGGCCGGATTTCTGATTAAGCAACTGCGGGTCGGTATTCTGTTGGTTAAGGGCATGATGGAAGAAACGCTTCTACTTCGTGCGTCGGCACTGACCTTCACCACCCTGCTTTTTATCGTTCCCTTCCTGGTCTTCATGTTTTCTTTCATCCAGACCTTTCATCTGGGCGACCAGGTATACGTGAAGATTTCCGGGTGGTTGGACCAGCGTATCGAACAAGTCGTCGATGTGGTCAAGGGTTCCCACGAAGTTGCGGAAGTAAAAGAAGCTACGGCGGGCGACACACCAGAAGGCCAGCCCGTTTCGGAACCGACAGCGGCCAATGACCCGGTGACTCTCTCGGACGGCGTACCGGTGGATCCTGTGGTAGTCGTGACGGAGAACGAAGTACAAAACGAAACCGACGTAGATAATCCCATCGCGGCGCTGGTTGCCGTCGCCGAATCCGAGGAGGGTATGAAAGATTCCACCGATTCGGACAAGGAGCTGGCAAACGCCATCCTACGACAAATCATTCCCTCGTTCGGTAATGAGAGTAATGAAGGGGAGTTGGTGGATCCGGTGAAGCTGCTGGTGGGGCTTGTGGAGAATAAGACGACAGATATCAGAACACTCGGCTTGACGGGGTTGTTCTATATCCTGATAACGGTGCTCGGTCTCATGCGCAACGTGGAGTGGTCCTTTAACCGCATCTGGGGGGTAAAGGAAACGCGCAAACTTGTGCGCACCTTCAGCGACTACCTCATGATTACGCTCTTGTTTCCTGTGGTTGCGGCGGGCATGTTGGGGATTACGGCGGTCTTGACGACGAACGAGTCTTTGGGCGGCTTTTCTATCTTGTTGCGGGGCAGCCAGGTGGTCATTATATCCCTTACCTTTTCGCTGCTCTACTACCTCGTGCCCAATACCAGCGTACGTCCCCGTTGTGCCCTCATCGGCGGCCTGGTGGGCGGTATTGCCTGGACCCTGACGGCCTGGGCCTATGTAACCTTCAACGTGGGCCTCGCAAAGTACACCTTTTTCTTTTCCGCCGCTGCGCTCTTTCCCATGCTCCTGGCATGGATATACACCAGTTGGCTGATTCTTCTATTTGGCGCGCTGGTTACCTTTGCCTATCAAAATGAAAAAACCTTCGCCCTCGAGCGGCTCGCCAGTAAGGCCAGCTACGCCTATCGCGAGGCGGTTGCCGTTCGTGTGATGGTGGAGATGGCCCGTCGCTTTGCACAGAGCGAGTCGGCCTTTTCGGTGAGCGAACTGGCCGAAGCCTGGAACGTACCGTCCCGCCTGATTCATGAGGCTCTGGAGATACTTGTCGTCGCGAAACTGGTGACCATTTGCTCCACCGAGCCCGTGACCTACCAGCCAAGTCGAACCCCGGAAAATATCCGCATACGGGATATACTGGTGGCCCTCCGTGAGAATGGCGAAGATCCGTCCGCGCTCCGGAAGGAAGATGACTACCAGACACTCTACCAGGAGTTGGGTCGCGCCGAGACGGGCTGTTTGGATGCGACCATTGCTTCGTTGGTTGCGAAGGAGTCCTGACGCCATGTTGTTGACGGGGAAGAACGCCATCATTACGGGAGGGGGGCGTGGCATTGGCCGCGCCATCGCCGAGGCCTTCGCAGCACAAGGCTGCAACATCGCTGCCCTGGCCCGCAGCCAGGAAGAAATCGATGAGACGGTGGAGCGGGTTCGTCAGCTTGGCGTTGTTGGTGTCGCGGTCATTTGCGACGTCAGTGACGCCGATTCCGTAGGCCGTGCCATCGCCGAGGCCGAAGCGTCCCTCGGTGCCATCGATATATTGGTCAACAACGCGGGCGTGGCATGTTTTAAGCCCTTCATGGAACTGACCCTGGCCGACTGGGAGCAGACCATGGCGGTGAATCTGACCGGTACCTTTCTCTGCACCCAGGCCGTGTTGCCGGGCATGATCGCGCGGCGCAAGGGAAAGATTATCAACATCTCCAGCGTTTCCGGTCTCAAACCGATTGCCGAGCAGAGCGCCTATTGCGCCGCCAAACACGGGGTGAACGGCCTCACCAAAACCCTGGCCCTGGAACTGCAACCCCACGGCATCGGGGTCCATGCCATTTGCCCCGGCGGTGTCGTAACCCGATTGGCGGAAGACGCCATGCCCGATCGGGACAAGTCCGGCTGGATGCTTCCGGAAGACGTTGCCCACACGGCCTTGTTCCTCGCGAGCCAGGATTCCCGGGCGACTACGGATATCATTCACATCCGTCGATTCGATAGTGCCCCCCTGTGATGGGGTTGGCAGAGCACCTTATATGATGCACCACGACCGTGCCGAAACGACCCAGGGCAAACTGGCCCCACCCGTCCAACTCGAAGGTACGGTGAAGCGTATCGTTTTTGAGAGTTCCGATACGGGATTCATGGTGGCCCGACTGGAGGTGGAGGGCGAGGTAGAGTTAACGACCTTCGTGGGCAATCTGCTGGCTGTTTCCGAAGGGGAGATGGTGCGGCTCAAAGGCCACTGGGTAGAAGACAAGAAGTTTGGTCGCCAGCTCCGCGTCGATACCTTTGAAACCATCGTGCCCTCTTCCGAGGCGGGTATTGAGAACTACCTGGCGTCGGGACTCATTGAAGGCATCGGGCCGACCTACGCCAAGCGCCTCGTCGCGGCCTTCGGCACCGACACCCTGCGTGTCATCGATGAAGAGCCCCATCGCCTGCAGAAGGTGCCCGGCATTGGGAAAAAACGTGCTGCCCAGATTCGGGAAGGATGGGCCTCACAACGGGCCGTGCAATCCATCATGATTTTTCTCCAGGGCCACGGCATTACCGCGTCCCAGTCGGTGAAAATCTATCAGCAATATGGTGACGGGGCCATGGCCGTCCTTCGGAGCAATCCCTATCAACTCGCCGACGACATTGTGGGGATTTCCTTCAAAGGGGCCGACAAAATCGCCATGGAGATGGGCATCGCGAAGGATTCCGAAGCCCGGTTGGAGGCGGGGGTCGCCCATGTGCTCCAGCAAGGCACCATTCACGGGCATCTTTATCTCCCGGTGGCCGAGCTCATCGACGAGTCTGTTCGACTCCTCGATATCGGTACCGAGCCCGTGACGGCCGCATTGGCCCGCGCTATATTCGGCGGCAAGATCATCCGGGACCAGGATGCCTGCTACACCCCCAAGGGCCACCAGGCCGAAGCGGGGACTGCCGACTATCTCAAGCGACTTATCAGCACGCCGTCAGAGAGTATCGAAATTTTAAGCATGGAGAATGCACTCAAGTGGGTGCAGAAAACCTTGTCCATCGCGTTGGCGGAGGAGCAGCAGGAAGCCATCCGCATCGGTCTTCAATCCAAGGTGATGGTCATCACGGGTGGGCCCGGCACGGGCAAGACCACGGTAATCAATAGCCTCCTGTCGATTCTTGATCGTAAGAGCGTCTCTTATCTCTTGGCGGCACCTACCGGCCGCGCCGCAAAGCGTATGGAAGAGGCCACGGGGCGGGAAGCGCGAACCATTCACCGGCTTCTGGAGTTCAGCCCCAAGTTTGGTGGCTTTTCGCGGGACGAGACGGAGCCCCTGCTTACCGACCTGGTCATCATCGACGAAGCCTCCATGCTGGACATGCAGTTGATGTATTCGCTGGTGAAGGCCCTGCCGCCCTTTGCGCGATTGATTCTCGTGGGGGATATTGACCAGCTGCCTTCCGTAGGGGCCGGCAATGTCTTGATGGATGTCATCGCGAGCCAGGTGGTGCCGGTGGTGCGCCTGGAAACGATATTCCGTCAGGACGAGTTGAGTGGCATTGTTTTGAATGCCCACCGCATCAATACCGGTCAGCATCCCCAATTTAACACCGAAGATTTTTTTATGATCGAGCGCACCGCGCCGGAGCGGGCCCTGGAGACGATTGTCGAGCTGGTCACCGAGCGCATCCCCAAAAAGTTCGGCCTCGATCCCATTCGCGACATTCAGGTGCTCAGCCCCATGCGCCGGGGGGAAACGGGTATGGTGCGTATCAACGAAGCTCTGCAGGCCGCCATGAACCCCGAGGGTAAAAGCATTGCGAAGCGGGACCTGCGCCAGGGGGACAAAGTCATGCAGCTACGCAACAACTACGAGCTGGATGTATACAACGGCGATGTGGGGGTCATCAGTCTCGTCGACGACGGGGCCAAAGAAATCGAAGTGGCCTATGAAGATCAGCGGCGGGTCCTCTATGGCTACGACGAGCTGGACGACCTCGGGCTGGCCTATGCCATGACGGTCCACAAGTCGCAGGGCAGTGAATATGCCGCCGTCGTGGTGCCCATGCTCAGCCAACACTACATGATGCTGCAGCGCAACGTGCTCTACACGGCCATCACCCGGGGCAAGCAACTCGTGGTGCTCGTGGGCGATGAAAAAGCAATTAACATGGCCGTGAATAACAGCCGTCTTTCCCACCGGAATACCCTGCTCGCAGAACGGCTGCGCAACGAACGATGACGGTTTATTGTTCCCGCGTGGCTATTTTATGGCGCAGATAGCGGTGCAAGTCTCTCGTGTGCTTTGTCTCAGGCAGGAATGCCTAAGCCCCTATGGGACAATCACCCACAGGGGCTTAGGCATTCCTGCCTGAGACAGAAAGAACCTGGTTTGCCAGACAAAACCGCGAGTGATGGAAACACGAATGAGGGTTCGCACGAAAACATCGTCAGGTGTGGTTTCAGCTCAGATCTTTCCACGGGCTATTGAAGGTCACGGGTGGACCATTCCATGGCGTAGATAGCGGTGTACGTCTCTCGTGCGCCTTGTCTCAGGTCTTGGACGCGCCGGAGGTGGGCAAGAATGCCCAAGCCCCTTTATTTCTCCGTCATGTCGTATTCCAGCACGTAGGAATCGGGGGCTTCCTTGCGATAGGCATCGAGGGTGGGTGAATAGGCCTCCACCTCAATCTTATTCGTCGCAGGCACAAAATTCATGGTCTGCAACCAGCCGTCTCCGCCGTTGGCTTCGCCCTGATAGTCACAAAGCATCTCGTGGACGGGTTTGCCCGCATCGTTGGTGCTGATTTGGTGGTGGACGCCGAGGACGTGCCCACAGACGACCATGAAGATGTTGGCGTGCTTGCGGACGAACTTGTCCCACAACTGTTCACCATCATTGTTTCCCAGGCCATAGGTGCCGCCCTGGCCACGGCCGGTGGGGCGCAAATAGTAGTGGGTGGCGACGATGACCCGGTGATCGGGATGTTCCTTTACCACGCCATCGGCCCAGGCAAGCATTTCGTCGCTGGGTGCAAAGGCGAAACTCAGCACCATGAATTTCAGATTGTCCTGCTCGAAGAATGTAAAATTGCAGGCGTTATCTTCCCCCATGTGGCCACCATACCAGGGATACTTTTCAAAACGACTGGGCGGAAAGTACTTGTGGTACATGGTGACGCCACGGGTAAGGGCATCGCCCGTCTTGTCTAAGTCATGGTTGCCGGGCACCACGCTGTAGGGCACGTGACCGTCGAGGATTTTCTGGGCGGCATCGGCCACCTTCCATTCGTTTTCCACCGCAGCCGTCTGGACAATGTCACCGAGATGGATGGCGAATTTTATGTGGCGGGCCTCGGCATTGTCCCGGATCCAGGTGGTCTGGGCCAGGTAGGTCTCGGGGAACTTTTCCGAGTAATTCTGCGTGTCCGGAACGAGGACAACGGAGAAGGGCTTCGCAGGCTCCGCGCTGGCGGCGTAGGGGCTCAGCGCGCTTACCGCAAGGAACAGGGGAAGAAAGAAGTTTAGACGACGCATTTCAAGGATCCTTTAGTGGTCGGTGGACGTTTCTTCGATTTGAGTCAACATTGTAACAATCGGAACCTGGCGGGGACAGTTTTCGACGGGTAGGTGGACTTCTGGTGCAACGGGGTGTCGAATGGCCCGTCGGTAACTGTACCCAAAACCTCTCTGGGCTCGATAAATGCCCCGGCGTCCCTCACACGTATCCCACCCATAAAGCCGCTCGTGCCCGCCTGCGGCGCGTCTCCGACCTCCCGTCTGTATAGGTGGCACCCTTACCGTTTCCTTCTGTAGTTCGTGTGAACGTGCGGTTCTGCTTGTGTCGGCGGCCTTCACGAACGTGCTACACTGCTCTTTTGGTTGTGGAGAGAGAGACGGGACGTACGATTCGCATGTCGTTTGACTGGTTAATGCAACACGTGGGTACGGGCGGCTCTATGGAACCGCTGCTGGTATTGAGCCTGATCCTCATTGTGGGCCTCGCGGGTGGCTGGTTTGCCCGGCTGGTGCGGGTACCCTCGATTACAGGCAATATTCTGGCCGGTGTCCTTATTGGCCCGGCCTGTCTGGATATCTTCGGTGGGGCCGACGTGGCGGATGCCCTCAAGCCCCTCTCCAGTTTTGCCATGGGCCTGATTACCGTGGCCGTGGGCAGCCAATTGTCTTACCGCAGCATCCACAATGCCCTGCGGCGCATTATAACCATTGCCTTGTGCGAGGTTTTCTGTGCCGTGGTGCTGGTGACCCTGGCCTCCCGCCTGGTGGGTGCCGATTGGCCCACGGCCTTTGTTTTGGGCTGTATTGCGGCGGCGACGGCACCGGCCACCACCATCGCGATTGTGCGGGAGACCCGCGCCAAGGGGCCCTTCGTCAAGACCCTCCTTTCCGTGGTGGCCCTGGACAACATGCTCTGCATTACCCTGTTCGCGTTTTCGAGCGTCATCATGGCCGATATTTACTCCGGTGGGGTCGGCTCTATGGGGGTGGCCCTGTTACACACGGTCTACCAGTTCTGTGGCGCTTT
>CAXBPH010000338.1:0-6882 GCA_963977445.1 uncultured bacterium
ACGGCAACGTGCTTTCATTCCGTGCGGTAGGCGGCGTTGAGTAAATCAACAGCCCTGAACGGGGAATGCAGAGGGTATTATCGGTGTTTATGCTCGCGTTACCCGATCCTCGCGTTCGCGAGGATGACGGCCTTCGGTCTTTTTGCATGATCTAGCTCCAGTTGGAGTAAATCAACCGCTCCCTTCGGGGGGATGGTGATCCGATAGCGTCTTTTCGGATAACACGTTACGACACGCGTATCTTAGATGTCTTTCAGAAAAAACAATACGCCGACTCAATAGTTGTGCAACGAGCACAAAAAGTCACGTGACACGGCTCGACGTTGTATTCCCAAGGCTCAGGCTGCGGTTCGCGGCGCAGCGCTCCGTGGCATCCTATCCGACGTGTTTTTTTGTGAATTTATGTGAGTTACACGCGCAGATTCGGGTGGGGCGGTGGTATCCAGCGTTACGCGGCCAAAGGTTCGGAGATTTATCGCGGCGCTGTAGCGCGCGGGGCTGGGATCGGTCAACCGGGCTAAAAACCGCTGGATGAGGGTGGATTCTTTTTGAATGTTCGTGTCGGTGGTGCGCATGGCTCAAATCTCCTTAGTTTTTCCGCAGGGCTCTACCCGCGTTCTGTATGAATGGTACCCGCAAATCTGGAATAATAACAGATGCAATTTATGAGAACTTATTGCATAACAGTTGAAAGAATGATAATCTGTATGTGGTTCTTTATAAACACAGTTTATGCCCACTTTAGATGGAGGAAAGGTTACCGTGGCCACGTCAAATCCCCCCACGCGCTATGAGGCACTCGCCCACTATGTCCGCGACTGCATTGAGCAGGGGACCTTTCAGGCGGGCGAGCGGTTGCCATCGGTCCGTCAGATGGCTGAACTGCGGCAGGTGAGTGTGACGACGGTGCTCGAAGGCTACCGGCGCTTGGAGGACTGGGGACTGATTGTGGCGCGGCCCCAGTCGGGGTACTATGTGCAATCGCCCCCATCGGCGGAGCGCGATGTGCCACGTATCATGGAACCTCACCCCCGGACGGTCGTGATGGGGCGCTCGGCACTCATTCGTGATTTGTTGCAGGAAGCCCAGACGGGGGCACAGGTGCCCCTGGGGGCGGCAGTTCTCCATCCTGATTTGTTGCCCCAGCGGATGCTGGCACGTATGCAGGCGCGGGTGCTTCGGGAAGACCCCGCCGTGGCCTTAAGCTATTCTTTTCCACCGGGTCATGAGGGCCTGCGCCACCAGATTGCACGTCGTCTCGCCATGGCAGGCTGCGTCGCTACGGCAGACGATATCATCATCACCTCAGGGTGCACGGAGGCCATTTCGATTTCTCTGGGTGCCGTGGTGCGCCCGGGAGACACGGTGGCCATAGAGTCGCCGGCCTACTACGCGATGCTGGAGTGGCTCGAAGTCAACGAAGTCCATGCCCATCCTGTTCAGACCCACCCGGATACGGGCATGGATCTGGACGCGCTGGAAGAGGTCTTGCAGAGCGGAACGGTACAGGCGGTATTTGTGGTGCCAAGTTATAGCAACCCACTGGGCGCCTGCATGCCTCCGAAGGCCAAGGAGCGTCTGGCCCGACTCGCCGCACAGTATGAGACCCCGGTCGTCGAAGATGATATTTACGGCGAGCTGGCCTTCGCACGGGAGCGCCCTCCGCTGGTTAAGGGCTATGACGCGGACGGCTGGGTGATGAATTGCGGGAGTTTCAGCAAAGTACTGTCCTCCGGACTCCGCATTGGTTGGGCCGTGCCCGGACGTTGGTATCAGGAAGTATTGCGCCGGAAGCGAATCTCCACCATGGCCTCCGACACGGCGGCCCAGTGGACGCTGGCGGAATATTTGGAGCACGGGGGCTATGACCGACACCTCCGTCGTCTGCGTCGGACGCTTCACGACAACACCCAACGCTTTATCCGGCATGTTTTCGAT
This sequence comes from uncultured bacterium, assembly GCA_963977445.1. Taxonomy (GTDB): domain Bacteria; phylum Hydrogenedentota; class Hydrogenedentia; order Hydrogenedentales; family JAEUWI01; genus JAEUWI01. Next base: position 1,939 of record CAXBPH010000338.1, read on the forward strand.
GCCTTTCCGGAAGGCACACGGGTAACACGGCCTAGCGGGGGCTTCCTGCTGTGGGTGGAGTTGCCCCATGGTCACGACGCCACGGAACTCAAGGCGGTGGCCTCCCGCCACGGTATCAGCATCGGCCCCGGCGCACTTTTTGGCCTGGATGATCGCTATGACCACTGCCTGCGCCTCAATACCGGCGTTCCCTGGTCCGAGCGGATGGCGGCGGCGGTGCACACGCTTGGTGCCTTGGCGAAGGAGGGGGCGGGCAAGGGGTGAGCAGGTGGGCCATGGCGAAGGGCCCACATCGAGTGGCCAAACTCCTCGAAATCGCCCACGCGTGCGCGCTATGATGGGTGGATCACTGGGAACAAGCAACCTTAAGGAAATCTCCATACACTATGAGCGGCAGCACCGTACCCACACCCCACGACGTCCTTCGGGAACAATTTGGCTTTGACGGTTTTCGCGATGGACAGGAGGATGCCATAACCCGGCTCTTGGAAGGCAAATCGGTCCTTGCCATTTTTCCCACCGGGGGCGGCAAAAGCATGTGCTACCAATTACCCGCCTTGATGCTCGAAGGCCTCACCCTGGTCATCTCGCCGTTGATAGCGCTGATGAAAGACCAGCTCGATTTTCTCATTCGCCATGGGGCCCCCGCAGCGCGTCTGGACTCCACGTTGACGCGGGAAGAGAACCTTCAGCTCTTTGATGACCTGAATGCGGGCACCCTGAAATTGCTGTATATTTCGCCGGAACGCCTGGGGAACGAGCGCTTTTTGCGATCAATCGCCCGGCAGCGGATTTCGCTGTTGGCGATTGACGAGGCCCACTGTATTTCCGAGTGGGGCCATAACTTTCGTCCCGATTACCTTAAGATTGCCCGCCTGGCGAAAGAGCTCAAGGTGGAGCGGGTGTTGGCCCTCACGGCGACCGCAACACCATCTGTCGCGAATGACGTGCGTGCTGCGTTTGATATTGCGCCGGAGGATGAGGTGCACACGGGCTTTTATCGGCCCAATCTCAAACTCAGCGTGGTGCCCAGCGCACATAGCGCTCGGGATGTGGCCCTATTGGAGCGGATTAATCGCCGTCCACCGGGGCCAACCATAATCTACGTAACACTCCAGCGCACGGCGGAGGAGGTGGCTGGGTATCTGACCCGCAACGGTCGCCTTGCCACGGCCTATCACGCCGGGTTGAAGCCGGAAAACCGGACGTCCATACAGGACACCTTTATGGCTTCCGACGACGCCATTATTGTTGCGACCATCGCTTTTGGTATGGGGGTGGACAAGGCCAATATACGCTACGTCTACCACTACAATTTGCCCAAGGGTTTGGAGAGTTACAGCCAGGAAATTGGCCGCGCCGGACGGGATGGGAAAACATCGGTCTGTGAAATGCTGGCGTGCGTCGATGACGTCATCACCCTGGAGAATTTCACCTACGGCGATACGCCCGAAATCAGTACCGTCGCCGAACTCACGCGACACCTGTTGGAATCGGGGGAGAGCTTTGATATCTCTGAATATCAGCTCTCGGCGGATTTTGACGTGCGGCCTCTGGTCATCAAGACGCTGCTTACCTATCTGGAGCTCGATGGGATTATTCAGTCAACAGGCCCCTTCTACACCGAGTATAAGTTTCAGCCCCAACGGTCATCGGCGGAGATTTTTGCGCTGGTCAGCGGCGAACGGGCCGAGTTTCTGAAGAAGATTTTCCGCTTCGCCAAGAAAGGTCCCAAGTGGTTCGCCCTGGACCTCGCCCGGGTAAGTGAGACCATTGGTGAGCCACGAGAGCGCATCGTGGCGGCCCTCAACTTTCTGGAAGAGCGCGGTGACCTGATTGTGCAGGTGGCGGGGCTCCGTCAGGGGTATCGACGACTCAAAATGCCCGACGATGTAGACCGGCTCATCGAGACCCTGAACGAGCGCTTTCAACGGCGGGAAGAAAACGATATCGTCCGCACGGAGCAGGTTCTTGCTTACGCGGGGCACGACGGGTGTCTGACCCAGTACCTATTGGCCTATTTCGGGGAAACCCGAGAGGCCTGTGGGCATTGCGACCGCTGTAAGGCGGTTCCCCGCGATCCCCTTCCGATTTCCGAAGCGCCTTCACTCGCTGCCGAAGACCAGACCCGGATTCGAGCGCTCCTTTCCGAAGGGCACGAAGCGCTGAGATTGCCCCGTCAGCAGGCACGGTTCCTATGTGGTATCACGTCGCCTGCGACGACCAAGAGTAAACTTAGGGGACATGCACTGTTCGGTGCCTTTGAACGGCTGCCCTTTAGGACGATACTGAGTTTTGTTGAGACACTGAAGTGAGTCTGCGATGTAGACTCCGTTAGCTTATGGGTGCGGTGGCGTGGTGGTGGGGGCGTCTGTGGTTGCGCCCCCCTCAGTCGAGATCCTGTTCCGTCTTGACCTGATTGCGCCCGCTGTGTTTTGCGAGGTAGAGGGCCTGGTCTGCTCGGTGGACAACCGATTCCGGACTGTCGGCTTCCTTAATTTCGGCCACGCCGCAACTGATGGTGATGGGGTCCAGCATTTTCCCGGTGCTCGAAATCTTTTTCCGATGGCTCTCAATGACTGCGCGCATCTTATCGGCCACGATCGTCGCGTTTTCCAATATCGTATTTGGAAAGAAGATGATGAACTCTTCGCCGCCATAACGGGCGACGAAATCGAGACCCTTTACACTCTCTTTCAGATTCGTGCTAACCGCGCGGAGTACTGCATCCCCAATCTGATGGCCGTAATTGGTGTTGAAGTCCTTGAAGTGATCAATGTCCAGCATGACCACGGAAAAGGTCTCCCCTTCCTGGTGAAAGGTATCAATGAGTTCCCGGAGTTTTTCGTCTACCGCCTTGCGGTTCCAGAGTCCGGTCAGGGAGTCGATGGCGGAGCTGCGCATGGCCTCCTCGAGTTCTTCGTTGAGCTTTTCGGCTTCCGCGCGCACGTCTTCGAGTTGGTTCTGATAAAAGATGCCCGACTTCGCCATGCGGTTCGATTTCCGCAGGAGTTCTTTTACCAGACCGGCAATGCCCTGGGTATCGGTTACATTGGTCAAGGCATCCGTGAAGTCGGTGAGACTATCCTGGTATTCACTGGTACTGCTCTGTGAGGATGCCATTCAAGGCGTCCCGCAAGACGGCGTGGGTCTTTTTTTGCGCCATTCTGCGGGCATGATCATCGCTGACATGGTCGAAAAATTCTGTGTAGATCTTTTGGTTGATCTCTTTGGTGAACAATTCACCCGCTGTGCGGACCCGATCTACCTGGCTGACCAGCTGACTGTTCTCTCCGCGCACGTACTCGAACCACACATGGTAGTTCTCAGGGGTGAGTTGGACTCCCGCCGTCCGCATTTGCGATAAGACGTCTTCGGGGTCGGGCTCACTTCCCGGTGCATTGTATTCTAGGGTGCCCATGGAATTTCCTGATTGTTGGTGAAATCTTCGAGTCTTCGGCCTCGCGGAGTGCGACCACTATTTGCCCATCGTATATTCGCTCACATCAATCAGGTGAATCTGACGCTTTCCGTCGAGATACATCGCATCGATTGCCACGGTCTTTCCATCATGGCTCCAGCCGGGATGCAGGTCACAGCGCCATTCGTTATCGCCAGGTTTGGGACGGTAGATTTGGGCCAGTTCAATGAATCGCTTATCTTCCAGATTGTAGAGATAGACGAAGTGGAGATTGTCCTTGTTGGGGTAGGTGTCCGTAAGCATCCACTTGCGATCGGGGGAGTAGGTGCAGTGTCCATCCCGCGTGAAGACATCCTCGCCCACAATTTCCACTTTGTCGCTCTTGTCGGTGTAGAGGTAATAGGCGTCGCCTGTGCCTGGCTCGCGGCTCCAGGCAAGGATGTGGCTCGGGTCGCGCCACACAAAGTGACTCACCATGCCGTGGTCCGCCACGATATTCAGATCGCCGCCATTGGCACCTGCGGTAAACATACGGGTCGTCCATTTTCCGCCCTGGCCTTCCACATTGTGGGCGCGATGGAGAAAAATGAAGCGGCTGCCGTCGGTGTTGTAAAGGATGTGGTTGAACCAGTGTTTGCCTTGCGGTGTTGCCTCCTGGGGGATGGCGGCGATATCGGCATAAGAAAAGAGTAATTTTGATTCACCCGTTTCCAGGTCCATCGACCAGATGCCGTCGCCTTCCGGGGCGAGTTGATCGGCCACGGGGTCCACACCACCCTTATAGCCATAGCCCGGGCGCGTGTCCTGGATGCGTGCAAAGTTGACGCTCAAGGCGTGCTTGCCATCGGGACTCAAGGTGTAGATCGGGCGGGGGAGCGTCTTCTTTTCGCGGGTGAAGACATCCATGACCACAGCGACGTGTTTATCGCCTTCCCGGGTGTTGTAAATGATTTTGGAATCCGACCCCGGCACCCATTGGAGCATGCACCCCTGTTGCCAACCCCAGGCGTTGCTTTCCGAGAGGGGAATCCACTTGTCCCCGTCCTGAGTGTCTACCATGCCGAGGATGATGACGTCGTCTTCGTTGGGGGATCGGTCTTCGAATTCAACTTCCGCAGCGAGGACATAGCGGTCTGTGGAGTCAAACTGCTCTTTATCATAATAACCAAACCAGTGGGCCTTTCCGCTGGTAATTGCGCGGATGGGCACGATGCTCTTAATCTTTTCACCCGTTCCTGGTATCTGGGCTTGCGCGGGTGCCAGTGCCCAGAATGACAGGGCGACGAGAAGGGTTCTGGCCAGGATTGCGGTAGTGAAATTCATTGATTTAGATCCTCTTTTGGAAGCACAACGTTTCGTGAAACCATAGCACGGGCCTTGTGTAAAATTCACACCAATAGACGTCACGAGAAGCCAATAGATTGCCCTTTTTGTAACGCTGGGCATCGGTCTCGAATAGACGTGCTTGGTTTCATAAACTAAATGCAACACGGCTATTCATCCAAGTCTAGCCGGTAGATTTT
>CAXBPH010000339.1:0-6833 GCA_963977445.1 uncultured bacterium
GCCAAGATAGACCCACGTCCCACCTCATACACCGCCGGGACATGCCGCCGCCCATTGTCCACGCTGCAAACAATCGCGCACGGGTTTGCCTTCAGGTCGGCTCCGCAGACCTACCGAGGTGATTGCGGCGGGACGTCCCGAAACACCTCTCTTCCCAAATCACTTCGCGGGACGAAGAACTACCACGGAGTAGGCGGGCATATAGAGGGTTACGACGCCGTCTTTCTGAATAATTTTGGTATCGGCGTCAAGAGCGCGATAAGGACTATCCGAAACCGAGACATTCACTTGCAGCGGCCCCTCCCACTCGTTAACCAGAAAATACCAGTCGCCGTCGGGCGCGGACTTGGTGAGGACGGCGATACTGCGGTCCACCGAGCCACTGGTGGGACCCAGCGTGATTTCGGGCGCAGCACCATCAGGCGCGGTCAGTACGGGTTGCAAATCCTTGAGTTCAGCGGTGACTTCGAGTAACTCGTTCCAGAAGTCAGAGTCCTTCTCCACAAATTGGGCACCCCAGTAGAGTATTCCCCGTGCGCCATGGACAATTGCATCGTAGGCCATGAAGCGCGTCTCGTCTTTTCGGGGACGACGCATGGCGGCGCGTTCGTCATCGCCACTTTCCACGCCGAAGTCTCCCCAACCCGTGCCTTGTAAGACCATCCAGACGGGCTTCCCCGGTGCGGACGCCTGCATGCGCTTGGTGTAGGCGCCCACGGAACCCAGGGTGCGATTCGCCAAATCAGAATGACGAATGTGTCGGGTTTCGGGAACGGGATAGATGTCGCAGCCCACGATATCCGCCCCTTGATTGAAATAGCTCAAATCTTCAATGGTATTGCGGGGCGCATGGTTCATCCACACGGGATGGGCGGGGTCACGCTCTCGCAGGGCCTTATACCCTTCTCGCATGCCCTCCCCCATCGTGAGCATCCGTTCGGGTGCTGTTGCAAAACCGTAGCCGGGTCGGGGCACTTCTTTACCCATGGCGGTCCATATGCCGTCGGCAAGGGCCTCGCCTTCGACGAAGCGCCCCTGCTGATATAGGCCGCCAATCGTTTCAATGTCCTCGCTCAACTTTGCTGCCAGGGCCTTGTCTTCCAGGGCACCAATGGCTTCGCGCTGCGCGGTCGGCTCCCCATCCCTACGCCACAATTGGGCCAAATACCATACATTCCACAACGCTTCGTCGGGCACTTCCCACACCAACAGCGCCGGGTGATGACCGAAGGCGTCTACCGACCCCAAAAGTCGCTCAGAACGGGCCTCCCGGTCTTCACTAAAGTCGATGTCGTAGCCCGTGTTCAACCATGCCCAGGCCCCCGCAGCGTGAAGTCGATCGAGGGATTCCTGGGAAGGTGACGCATGAATCAGATTAATGCCGGCCTCCACCACATCCGTCAACACCCCATCTTCACCCGGGTTCTCATAAAGGCCGAGGATAAAGGTGCGCTGTCCATCCACCACGGCCATGCCATCATCAGCAATGGTAAAGGTTGCACCAGCGCAGATCGCGGCAGGAAGTAACACGGCGGTGGACACCAGGGACCGCAAGTAAGTCTTGAGCATCATACAAACCTCCCATGACGGCAATGAAGGCCGTCGTTCTCGTTCTACATCAGACTCGCAGGGTGCGAATCTGTTTTTTGAAAGAGGTTCATCATAGGGGCTTCGATGACCCGCTTCAAGGCAATTTTTATGTTGTGGAGACAACCTTGAGATTATTGGGAGCAAAAGGGATACTAGCCCCCACATTGACTTGAAACGATGCTCCAGAACTGAGGGTTCTTCTATGCATTCCGCGACGACTGAAAAAGAACAATTTGACCAGGACGGCTTCGTCATCTACCGAAATGTGCTGGATAGTGACCTCATCCGTGAGGCCGATGCCCATGTGGATTGGCTCATGAAGAAGCATCCAGAGCTGCGCCCGGAAGACCTGAACCACACCCTGGTGCAGCATGACCCCTTCTGGGTCCGTCTGGTGAGCGATGACCGCCTCCTGGATATTGCCGAGCAATACATTGGACCGAACATCGCGCTTTTTGCAAGCCATTATATTTGCAAGCCTCCCCACGACGGCCAGGCCGTGCTCTGGCATCAGGATGGCAGTTATTGGCCGCTGGAGCCCATGGAAGTCGTCACCTTGTGGCTGGCCGTCACCGACGCCTCCCCCGACAACGGCTGCATGCGGGTAATCCCCGGCACCCAGAACATGGATTTGCAGGAGCTCCGACAGCGCCGCGACGTACCCAATGTCTTAAATTCCGGTATGGATGATGCTTTGGTGAACGAGGGCGAGGCAGTCGATTGCGTCATGTCGCCCGGAGATGTGTCGGTCCACCACCCCAATGTGGTCCACGGATCCAACCCGAATACCTCGCCCCGCTGGCGTCGAGGGCTGACGATTCGCTACATTCCCACGTCGACACGTATCGGGGTCGATGGCCCCGAAACCCACCCCAGCGCCTTCCTCTTGCGGGGCACCGCACCCGAAGGTGTCAACCAATATAACCCGAAACCTCGTTATCGTGAGGGTGAATGCATGTCCTTTGCCGGTTCTGAGTCCTGGCGCTAAGACAATGCCGGGAATAGATAGTTGCCTGCGTGCGTAGGCCCTGCTATCATACCGGTAGTGTAGTGCCTGCAACGGATTACGCTATGGCGTTGCCCGGTAGCAGGCGTGCATTCGTCCCTTCGCTCCTTGACCGTGTTCCAGAGGTAGAACGAGTCCCCCTTCCATGGATAAAAAAAATCATGACCATGATACGCAAGATCCCGCGACTGCGGGTTTCGATGCGACTATCAACGTAAATGCAGCGGCGCTGGCGCCCCTCAATTCCGACCAGGCACGGGCAAGTCTGATAGTGTTGGCGGGCTGGGAGATCGGCAAAGAGGTCGAAGTAAAATCTGCCTCCATCGTCCTCGGTCGTGGTGTTGATTGCGATGTATGCGTCAATGCACCTTCGGTATCCCGCCAGCATGCCCAGATTGAGCTGGTCGAAGAAGGAGAAGATCGGTATTTTCGAATTACCGACCTCGGCAGCAGCAACGGGACCCACGTCAATAACACACGAACCCCCACGACCCGCCTCCAGAACGGGGACAAGGTCAAGATGGGCGACGTCTTGTTCAAATTCATCCTTCAGGATGAAATAGATTCGCAGTTTCATCAGCAGGTGCACCGGTTGATTCACTATGATCAACTCACGGGACTGCTTACGATGGAAGCCTTTCGGGAGCGTCTCGTTCAAAGCATCCGCATGGCAAAACCTGAGACCCGGTTTACCTTGGCGATGACCGATTTGGATGGTCTGAAACGGGTAAATGATTCTCATGGTCACCTGGCCGGCCGCATGGTCGTTGGCACCATGGGAAAAATTCTGCGCGAAACCGTGCGTAGCCTGGATCTTGCGGGGCTCTATGGGGGTGATGAGGCCATCATACTTTTCCCCGACACCCCGGTAAATGATGCGTCTGAGGTGGCCGAGGCAATTCGAAAAAATATTGCGGAGTATGCCTTCGACTACCAGGGCACGGCTATTCGGGTATCCATCAGTCAGGGCCTGGCCGAATTTCCTATCCATGGCACAACTCCCGAGACACTCATTGCCGCCGCAGACCGTGCCCTCTATGTGGCCAAAGCAGCCGGGCGCAACTGTGTTCGCATCGCGCCCATACCGGAATCCTGATCTGCGATGGCTGTTCAGGTATCGTCTGCAATAACCCTGACCACCGATTTTGGCCAACGTGATCCCTGGGTTGCGGTGATGAAAGGCGTCCTCGCATCGCTGGCCCCCGGGGCGACCCTCCTCGATTTGAGTCACAGTATCGCTCCCCAGGGAATCCTTGAGGGCGCGTTCTTTCTCGCATCGGCAATCCCTCATTTCCCCGTCGGCACGGTCCACCTGGTGGTAATCGACCCGGGTGTGGGCACGGACCGCCGCCCCATCGTGGCCGAGTTGGCCGGGCAGCATGTGGTATGCCCCGACAACGGCCTGCTCACCTTGCTGGAAAAGACCCACAAGATTGAGCGCATCCACGAGATTACCAATCCGGCCTATGGCCTTCCCAAACCCAGCGCCACTTTTCATGGACGTGATATATTCGCGCCCGCGGCGGCCCATGTGGCCCTCGGAAAAGACCTCGCGTCCTTTGGGCCGGCCATGGAGACCTTGCGCAAGATTCCGATTCCTGAAGCGAGCACCGATGCAGAGAATCAACTTCATGGCGAAGTCATCCACGTAGACCACTTCGGCAACTGCATTACCAACATCAGTGAAAAAATGCTTGGTAGCCACCGTGACTACCGGGTGCAGGTGGCCGCCCAGACCCTCGGCCCGATCCAGCGCACCTACGCCGACGTCACCCCCGGCACCGCGCTGGCTCTCTTTGGCAGCACGGGCCACCTGGAAATCGCCGCATCCATGAGTAACGCGGCGAGAAACCTTCAGCTCCACACAGGATCACCGGTTACCTTGTATCGTCCCGCGAAGACGAGGCGGAAGAAATGAAGGTCATCGTCACCGGCGCCAGTCAGGGCATAGGACGTGGCATCGTGACCCAACTCGCGGCAGCGGGCTGGCAGGTAGGGATGCTGGCCCGGTCGGAAGAGGCCATGAAACAACTTCAGGCCTCTCTGAACACACCCGACCGCCACCACCCTTATGTATGCTGCGACATCCAGGACAATGATGGGACGACCCAGGCGATTCATTCCCTTATTGAATCCATGAATGGTGTCGACGGATTGATTAACAACGCGGGGCTGGTCATTCGCAAAGATATCTTCGCGCTGGGTCTTGACGAATGGCACGCCATGGTCAACACGAATATCAACGGTCTTTTTTACGCCACCCGGGCCGTGCTGGATACCATGAAGGCCCAGGGCTCCGGCCATATCATCAATATATCGTCCATTTCAGGGAAGTATCCCCTGCCCGGTGGTAGCGCCTATGCCGCCACCAAATTTGCCTGTACCGGGTTTTCTCAATCACTCTTTCAGGAAGTGCGCGACTTCGGTATCAAGGTGACCACGGTATTTCCCGGCTCCGTTGATTCCCAGTCCCATCGCCACGACGGGGATCAGGATCACGGATGGAAAGTCACGCCGGAAGAAGTCGGACAGGCCTGTGTCGACGTATTACGCACCCGGCCGGGCAATTGTGTGAGTGAAGTGGAGATCCGCCCTCTGGCGAGGCCACCCAAGCCATGAATACGCCAGGCTGGAAGGCGAAGAACCTTCGCCTGGGAACGTGCAGCTGGACCGCCAAAGGCTGGGAGACGGCATTTTATCCCAAAGCCACAAAGCGAACCGATTTCATAAGCGTGTATGCCGAGCGATTTTCTTCGGTAGAAATCGACGCGAGCTTCTATGGCGTCCCCCGGGAGTCCACCCTCGACCACTGGCGTGAAGCGACGCCCGATGGCTTTGTCTTCGCCGCCAAAGCTCCCAAAGAAATCACCCACGACCGTTTTCTCATGGGATGTGGACGTCCCCTCGCGAGTTATTTACGTGCCATGGATCGACTGGGAGAAAAACGGGGGCCCCTGCTTTTCCAATTCCCCTATTTCGCCAAACGGACCCAGGTGACGCTCACCGATTTCCTGGGTAAGCTCCATCCCTTTCTGGAATTGTTGCCCGAAAATGATGGCCACGAATTCGCCCTCGAAGTGCGCAATAAGACGTGGGTGTCGGCCCCCCTCCTCGATATGCTCGCCCACCACAAGGTGGCGCTGGCCCTCATCGATCACCCCTGGATGAGCCGCCCCCGGCAACTTTTTCATTCTGACACCATCTTCACGGCTCCCTTTCTCTACGTCCGGTGGCTCGGCGATCGAAAAGGCATCGAAGAAGTCACCAAGGTTTGGAACGAAACCGTGGTGGACCGTAACGGCGATATGGACGAATGGGTTCCCGGTATTACACAGGCCCTCAATCAGCAGCTTCGTGTCTACGGCTACGTAAACAACCACTATGGCGGCTATGCCCCCACCGATGTATCCCATCTCGAGTCAGCCTTCTCCGCATTTCTCCCCCACCGTTAACACCCATGGTTCCGCCACGCCAGACCTACTTTTCCAAAACGAGTAGGCATAATACATGTTAATGCAGTACCATTCCTGCTAAGATGACGTTGTGCATTGCAGCATATACGCCTCGCGCCACTTCACCTGAGCGCACGGTGTTATCCTGACGCCAGCGCCGCGAACGCCGCGCTTATGCATTACGATGCAATGGAGAGCACACTATGGACCAACTGGGCCACACCAACAAACCTGTCCGCATTGCCATCATCGGAAGCGGACCCAGCGGATTCTACGCCGCAGACCCCTTACTCAAATCGGTCAGTCCCAAATGTGAAGTGGATATGTTTGACCGCCTGCCCACACCTTTTGGCCTCGTTCGTGGTGGCGTGGCCCCTGATCATCCAAAAATCCGCAATGTCACCAAAGTCTATGAGAAGATTGCGCTACGGGACGGTTTTCGTTTCTTCGGCAATGTGACCATCGGCAGCGATATTTCGATTGCGGAATTGAGACAATTCTACGATGCCATAATTTTTGCCAATGGCGCGGAAACCGATCGGCGCCTCAATATTCCCGGGGAAGACCTGCCCGGAAGCTACACGGCCACGTCGTTCGTCGGGTGGTACAACGGGCATCCCGACTACCGCGATCACACCTTCAATCTTCACCAGGAAGTAGCGGTGGTTGTCGGCATGGGCAACGTGGCCATGGATGTGGCCCGTATTCTTGCCAAGACCGTCGATGAGCTGAAGCACACCGATATCGCGGCCCATGCGCTGGATGCACTGGCCGAAAGCCAAATT
>CAXBPH010000340.1:0-6816 GCA_963977445.1 uncultured bacterium
GGCGGGTGCCAATCTCGAAACCAGTGGCCCGCCCCATCTCTACGAGGTGTTTTTCGGGACGGCTGCCAGTGACAAGCGGGGTGATGGGGGCTCCTGGGAAACCCTGCCGCGGGGGGGCATGGCGGAGACCCACCCCAATGATGGTGCCGTGCGAAAGGACGGACAGAATCCCGAGTTCATTTATCTGACGACCGACCAGGGCATCGGTTTTTCCGAAGACCTCGGTGCGAATATTATAGAAATTGATGCGGGCGTAGAAGCGGTACAAATTAACGATTTCGACATGACCGCCGACAAGAATGTGGGTTGGGCTGCGTCCAAGTCGGGCGTGCGCCGGGTGACGGACTACACCACCGCGCCCCAATGGTCCAATGCCTTGTTTCCCAGGAACGATGGCTCCCCCTACTATGCCGTCGCCGTGGACCCCTTCGACGAGACGGGTGCCACGGCGTTCGCGGGCAATGTGCGGGTCTATCGCACGGACGACGGGGGCAGCACCTGGACGCGCCAACTTGCTGCGGAAGATGACGGGGTAAATCTGCCCGGTGCCTCCGTTGGTGCCCTCGCGGTCAGTGCCAACCGCGACGGGCTCGTTGCGGCAGGCTTCGTAGATTCCCGCGATGAAACCCACGGTGCCCTCTTCCTGAGTCTGGATCACGGAGTAACATGGACAGAAGTCGTCCTGGAAGAAGGCGGTGTCGACGTGCTCGCCCTCCGCTTTGTCGCGACTGCGACCGGCGACGGGCTCTATGTGGGTGTAGGATACAGCGAGACCAATACCTCTGGCTCCGGCGTGTACCGGGTGGATATTGATGAGGGGGGTGATGCGACGGTCACGCATGATCTCGATACGACGGTTACGATAACGGACCTGGGTGAAGCCGATGATGGCACCTTGTTCGCCGTGGGTAAAGACCCCGCGACCGACTGGCCCGCCCTGTATGAGAAGGCGGTCGACGAAGACTGGACGACCCTGAGCATCGAAGGGCTCCCCATGCGTGGTGTCCGCGCCATCACCGTAGGCGTCGATCCCTCCAATTCCTCCCGACAGGCGCCCTACATTGCCGTGGGTAAAAGTGTCTATGTGTTGGAATATGGTGCCGCATCGTGGCGCAGCTACTACGATTTTCCCGCAGGCACTTCCTTGAACGTGCTCTATTGGGACGAGCTTATCGCGGGCTCTGATACGGGCATTACCGCGATCGACATGGCGGCAGTGGCCGCGTCGTTGACCATAGAACTTCCCTCTGAAAATGACACGGTGACGGCGGGTATACTTTCCTCCATCGTGTGGACGTCAACCGGGGAAATTGGCGATATGATTACCCTCTCGCTCCTCCAGGAACCGCTCGATACGGTGCTGCAATCCTTCACCGTGGCGAATACCGGGGAAACCCCGTGGCCTGTTCTCGATACCCTGGAAAGTGGGAGCCAATACTTCCTGCAGATCCGGGACAACAGTGAAACGCCCGTGGTGGCGGTCAGTGAGTTTTTCACGGTTGTGGGTGTCGACGAGCCCTGCGGAGAGGACAATGCGTACGTCGGAAAAGCGGGTGACTTTATTACCCGCTTTCATGACGTATCGGGTACCGCCCGCATCGTTAATAACTGCACCATCGAAATAGAGAATTTTAATTTTGATGGCACCGGCATAGATGTGCACCTTTACGGCTTCGCCGATGACACCTTCAGCAACGGCGTAAATCTTTCGGAAGATCTCCGGCGCGCGGAACCCTATGTGAACGAAACCCTGCGTTTCCCGGTGCCCGATGGTGTTGACTTGTCGACCATCAACTATCTCAGCATCTGGTGTGTCCCTGTCTCGGCAAATTTCGGTGAGGCTTTCTTAATGTCTTCGACCGCCGGCGAAGGTGAAGGTGAAGGCGAAGGCGAAGGCGAAGGTGAAGGTGAAGGTGAAGGTGAAGGTGAAGGACCTTCTGATGCACAACTGGCCAATTCACTGCTGCAACAGTTTGGCACCGCCGATAGTGACAACGATGGCTTCCTTTCTTTCGTCGAGGCCCAGGGTGTTGTGCCCAGCCTGACCCAAGCTATCTTTGACCGGTTTGATAGCAATAGCGATGGTAAATTGAGCCGCGCAGAATTGGAACAGGCCTCGGGACAGGTCACCTCGGGTTGTGCCATGACCAAGGGGCTAAAGAAGAGCGTCGCCGACTATATGAGTGACTTCATGTTGCTGGGTGCGGCCCTCCTGGTGCTCGTTGGCTGGAATCGCGGGCTCCAACCCATGAAGTAAGCCAGAATCAGGGCGAATTAGAATGATTGCTCACGGAGGACAGGTACACGGCATCAACCTGTCCTCCGTTGTTTATCGTTCCGTGGCCCGAATGAACCGGTCCTCAAAGAGCCACAACTGGGGGTCGGCAATGCGTTCGAAGCTGGTCCCCACGAAGGCCAGAATGCTATCGGCCACGGGCGCCAGCTGGCTGTTCAGATAGTGGGCATAGTCAATGGGACTGCGTCGCTGTTGCACGGGCTCGGGGCCATGATGGGTGATCACATAGTGCACCGTCGTGCCCTGAAAGTTGGGCATCTTTCGCGCGGCCTGCACTTGGGGCGGCACGTTCTTCGTGTAGTCGTCCAGGGGCTTCCGAAGTCGCTTTCGGTACACGAGTTGGTCATCCAGCTTTCCGTGGAGGAGGTCTCGGGCAATCTGGTAGACGTAGGGCTCGTAGGCTTCGTCAAAAAAGATGCGACGATAGAGTTCCCGCTGAAAGGTACGGGCCAGGGGCGTCCAGTCCGTCCGGACACTTTCGAGCCCCTTGAATACGACCTCTTTGGTGCCATTCTTGCGCCGCAGAAGACCGGCATAGCGTTTCTTGGTGCCCTTCGACGAGCCGCGAATCGTCGGCATGAGGAATTTCAGATAACAGGTTTCAAACTCGAGTTCGAGGTAGGACGGTATGTCGTGTTCTGTTGCGATGCATTCCTTCCACCACAGATTCATTTTAGGCGCGAGGGACTCCCCAATGGCGATTGCCTCGGCCTCGCTGTAGTCGCCTCCGAGGGCGACGAAGAGACTGTCCGTGTCGCCGTAGATGACACGGTAGCCCTCCGCTTCGATCTGGGCTTTGCTGCGTGTCATTAACTCGTGGCTGCGCCGCGTGATGGAGCTCGCCAGTTTTGGACTGTAGAAACGACAGGCAGGTGTTCCAAGGACCCCGTAGAAGGCATTCATGAGGATTTTAGTGGCCAGGTTCAGGGCGTCGTCGTTGGCGCGTTTGGCCTCTTCCCGTGCGGCCCAGAGTGTTTCAATGAGTTCGGAGAGGATGGTGGGTTCTCGGGAGAACGTTCCACCGTGAAATCCGGGTATGGGGTTCGCACCGGGTTGATGCAGCGCCAGGGGGTCAATATGGAAGGTGCGGATGATGCTCGGATAGAGGCTCTTGAAATCAAAAACGAGGACGTTTTCATAGAGTCCCGGTGCGGAGTCCAACACGTAGCCCCCGGGATTGGGATTGGCTTCGGGACGCTCGTGCACATCGGGCGCCACATACCCGGCCCGATGGAGGCGCGGCAGATAGAGAAATTCAAAGGCGGCGATGGAGCCGGGCATGCGGTCGAGGGCGAGTCCGGTCAGGGTAGAGCGGGCTATCAGGAAGGGAACCAGCGCCGTGTGGTCGAAGATATCCTGGACGAGTTGACAGTCTTCCAGATTGTAGGCCGCCAACTGGGCGGGGTCTTCCCGATACATGCGATTAATTTCTGCTACCCGATCGTCACTGGGGTGAATCAGTTTGCCACGACCCAGCAACTCCCGGCCCACCTGCTCCAGACTGAAATCTTCAAACTGATAGCCTGCCGTGCGCAGCGCGGGAATACCGTCGATGGCGACACGGCCTGGAATATCGGCCCGCGCAGGCTGGCGCGCCCGTTCGCTCGGATAGATGCGGGCCACCTGGCGGTCTCTGCCCAGGCGAAAGGGGAGGGCAAGGGTGCGGCATCGTGTGGCCAGGAAGTCGAGATCGAAGGCGATTACATTCCATCCAATCAGTAGATCGGGGTCTTCCCGGTGTATCCAATCGAGAAAGGCGTTGATGACCGCGCCCTCATCGGGCAGGAAGACAAGATTACCTTCGTTGGTGCCGTCACCCACCATAAATATGACCGACTGCGCTCCACAGCAGGCCGCGATGGAATAGAGCGCCCCATCCAGGCCCTCGGTTTCGATATCGATGGATGCGGTTCGCAGTTTCGGCGCGTACGTAGTCGCACTGATGGTGGGATCATGAAAACGCTCAAAGGTCTTCGCGCCAATGGGATTGCCCGTCACTTCTACGGGGCCCGTAATGAATCGCTCCATGAGAAAGCGATCCACTGGTCGAATGTCGGATTCACAGGCCTCCCAGTCGGCCGCTTCGGCAATCTTTTTCGCCTCACGAAGTCGCCGGGTGCTCCGAAAATACACCCCATCGACGGATTCACCCTGGAGGGTGCGAAGAGCGAGAGGCGCGCGACGATCCGCCTCCATGGGCCGCGTCCGGGGCACAAAGAAGACCCCCTCCTGGCCAGAGAAGGAGATACAAACCGGGCCACCATCGGTAGCGGCCCAAAAGTCGAATTGGAGCCCATTGGGCGTGTCACGGGTTTGTCGCGTGAGGATAAACGCCGTTCGGGAGGAAGTAGACATGGTCCTATTGTGCCCCATCAGGCGCCCTTACCGCCACGTGGAGACAGGACGGCACGATGCCGTAGCCACAGTAATTCGAAGGCCATTGTGGGTTTCCAGCATGTTTGATAGTATAGAGCTCCTATCAGCAATAATTTTTTCGAATATGCGATAGAACCTTTGTTTAGAGCGGCACTAGAACTCAATTGAGAGGGTATGAGTATGGCGTTTCGATTTAGAAAGTCTATAAAACTGGCACCTGGCATTCGAGTCAACCTTAGCAAATCTGGCATTGGAGTAAGTGCCGGTATAAAGGGGGCACGGATTGGTGTAAACAGCAGGGGCACTTATAGCAGCGTGGGGATTCCAGGAACGGGGATTTCCATGCTCAGCTACCACGGAAAGGGGAAAAGTGGGGCAAGCCGCCCTGGGAACGTACCTCAGAACTATGTATTGACTAGTGAATTTGGTGAAATCAACGTCATCCATTCTGCTAGAGGAATTCCCAGGTATGCAATCGAGATATCCCACCCGGGTCTAAATAAATTCCAAATTGTAAAGGGGGATAGTCAGGAGGATGTTGAGCAAAAAGCTTGTGCCAAGATGGTGCAGTGGAACGAAATGTGGGAGCGCAGTCAGGCAGCAGAATGTAATCGTGAAGCGAAGAAGTCCAAAGCGAATGCGATTGCGGAAAAGAAAGCGCTCGCGGATGAGCAAACGATCGAAGCGCAACGTTCACTCGACACGTTGGATTCAATATTGGCCTATACATTGGGGATCGACGACACTATTGATTGGAATTCATTGAAAGGCCCTGAGAAGTATCCAGAAGAATCTCCAACGCGCCCGTCACCGTTGCAGAAACCTGTACAGCCGGAGATCCCTCCCAAGCCTTCGCGAAGCGACGCCAAATATAGAATAGAACCGACAATTCTTGGCAAATTATTCAAATCGATAGATACCAAAAAGAAATCTGAGGCAGAAAAAGTCTATATGTCGGACCACGAAAAATGGGAGATAAATGCTCGTGCAGTTTACAGCGAATATGAAAGCCGTCTTCAAGAGTACGAGCGGAACTCGCGGGATTTGGAAAACAATTTCTTATTGGAATTGAAGGGGTGGGAGGACAGGCGCTCTAGTTATGCCGAGAGATGGAAAGTGCGTAGTGAGTACGTCAATGCCAAGCAATATAAGTACAACCAACAAATACCGGAGGTCGTGCATGACTACTGTGAACTCGTGCTGAATAATTCGGTATATCCTGACAGTTTTCCTCAGGCTTTCGAAACCTGTTTTGACGCCGATTGTAAGTTACTTGTAGTGGACTACCAAATACCTGCCCCAGAGGATTTGCCTGTACTAAAGGAAGTGAAATACGTCCAAACGAGAGATGAATTCGTCCAGAAGGAAATATCTCAAGCTCAGTGCAACAAGAACTTTTCTAAGGTTGCGTTTCAAATAGCGGTTAGAACGCTGCACGAATTATTCGAGGCTGACAAGTCTAATGCGCTTCGAAGTATTGTGTTTAATGGTTATGTTGCCACTGTCGACCCAGGAACCGGTGAAGATGCCGAGATTTGCGTACTGTCTATTGAAGCTGAAAAGCAGCAATTCCTTGCGATCAATCTAGACAAAGTGGATTCTGGCGCTTGTTTTTCGTCATTGGGCGGAAAATGTGGCTCGCCCCTTCACAAATTGCGCTCTATAGAGCCTTCTAGGTCCTCAGCTACCGAGTGAGCTTACAGCACATCGTCTAATGAATATTTTGCTCTAAGATTGTCCTGAACTGGAATGGATTGAGACTTGTAGCGTCGCACAAAAAATTCTCGCACATCAACTTGCATGGAGCCCTGAGTTTTAGCTACACTATGCGTCCCTTGCCGGAGTGGTGAAATTGGCAGACACGCATGGTTCAGGTCCATGTGCTCTTTACTGGGCGTGGAGGTTCAAGTCCTCTCTCCGGCACCATAATAAATACCCCCAACAGGTCACAGGCTACACAAGCCCGTGACCTGTTTTTTTGTGCCGGTTCGGCAATGAGATCCCGCACAGGCACCGCCTGATCCCACGACAGGGGAAGGGTGTTTCCATTCCTGATGCCCCAGGATACCGTCCCTCTCCCGCCCGGTTCTAAGAAGTGGACCCCGGATTCTGGACAGTGCGTTAAGTGTATCTCCTTGAGTATT
>CAXBPH010000341.1:0-6700 GCA_963977445.1 uncultured bacterium
CGAGACGACCCAGCTTCGCGAGCGTGTCGACGTGCTGGAGACCCGTCTGGCGGAGATGGAGGCACTGGTACGTGCCCTTAAGACCGCCCAGGAGCTGCCTGAACCCAAGCCCGACACCGTGCACCGTACACCAGTCACAGAAAACGTGTCCCCGGCTGCGCCTCAACCTGCACCGGCCGGCGTACCGCTACAAGCCTATTTCAACCGGGGCCTTCAACTGCGCTCGGCCGACGGGGCCTTCGATATCCGAGTAGGCGGCCGTATCCAGCTCGATACCTCGTTTTTCGATGTAGACGAGCGTTGGGAGCGACTGGCGGCGCTCTATCCGGAGTATGGACTCGGCAAGGAAGACGATGGGGTCGCGTTTCGCCGGGCGCGCCTTTCGATTCGGGGAACGATCTACGAAAACATTGGTTTTAAGGCACAATACGATTTTGCCGTCGACTCGCCCGGGAATGACGGCGGGCAGTTTCGCGATGTCTATATTGAGTTGCTGGAGCTGCCTTTTGTCGACAAAGCCCGCATCGGGCATTTCCAGGAGCCCTTTTCCCTGGAGGAAATCACCTCCAATTCCTACATGACCTTTATGGAGCGATCCTTGGCCAATGTTTTTGTGCCCAGCTTTAACACGGGGCTTACCGTGGAGAAGTCCATGCTCTCCAAGCGTCTGCATTGGACCCTGGGGATATTTAAGACCACTGACTTCTGGCCGTCCGACAATGATAGCAACGAAGCCGCTGGTTATGGCGTGACGGGTCGCATTACGGGCGTCCCCTGGAAGGCGGAGGACGGGGATACCTTTGTCCACCTCGGCGCCAGTTTCAACCGGAGAAATCCAGACGGCGAAATTACGTTTCGCCAGCGTCCCGAGTCCTTTCTGGCCCAACGTTATGTAAATACGGGGCCGTTGGAGACGACCAGTCTTTTTACCTATGGTCTGGAGGCGGCCATAGTCCGCGGGCCCCTGTCACTGCAAGGGGAGTACATTTCGACTGAGATTAATACCGAACTCTATGGTCGCCGCGATTTTTCCGGCTACTATGGCGCAGCCTCGTGGTTTATTACCGGAGAGCATCGGCCCTACGTGGATGGCGCATTCTCGCGTGTTATTCCCAAGGCCGCGTTCCGACTGGGTGGCGACCAACCGGGTTGGGGGGCCTGGGAACTGGCACTACGCTATTCCTATCTTGACTTGAACGATGGTCCAGTGCAGGGTGGCTCGGAGCGCAACATTACTGCAGGAATAAATTGGTACCTGAATGCCAATACTCGGATCATGGCGAATTACATCTACGCCCAACCAGATAATCTGCTTTACGACGGCGACCTGAAAATATTTCAGACGCGGTTTCAGGTAGATTTCTGAGAAAAAGGGTGCGCATTCCCGTTGGAACAAAACTTCGGCAATCGGTTACACTCTAGCTGTTGCAGGGAGTGCACACCCTCGGTCGGCTGTCCAGTGCAGCATTGTGCCCGCAGTTTTCCTTAAGAAGAGGTGGTGTTTCCGTCGGCTAATCCAGGCCGGAACGGCGAATACGCTAATCAATCGGGATCCGTTCAAATGAAATCATATGAAGTAAAGGTATACCCCTCTAAAGTCGAACTACCCCGCGAGGAACAGCTGGCCTATCGGTTGTCTGAAGTGGCCGTGCACCGCAGCGAGATTGATCCTGAAGCCCGGGAAATGGTTATCAACCGTTTCATCGACAACGCAGCCGTGGCCATAGCAGCGATCAACCGGCAACCCGTATCCAATGCCCGAAGCCAGGCGCTCTGCCATCCGCGTACCGGTGGGGCGGCCGTTTTCGGCATGCCTATTGAGCAGACTTTTGAGGCCGAATGGGCGGCGTGGGCCAATGGCACTGCCGTGCGGGAACTGGATATGCACGATACGTTCCTGGCGGCCGACTATTCCCATCCGGGCGACAATATCCCGCCGATTCTCGCCGTGGCCCAGCAATGTGGCTCGGCCAATGGGCTGAGCGGTGCGGATCTCGTTCGTGCCACCCTGGCCGCCTACGAAGTCCAGATTAGCCTCGTGAAGTCCATTTGCCTTCACGCCTTCAAGAAAGACCATATCGCCCACCTGTGCCCTGCGCAGGCCGTCGGGGTCGGGGCCTTGCTTGGTCTGGACCACGAAGCCGTGCTCCAGGCGGTTCAACAGGCGGTCCATGTGTCCTTTACCACCCGTCAGTCCCGTAAGGGGGAGATTTCCAGTTGGAAGGCCTATGCCCCGGCCCATTCAGGGAAACTGGCGATTGAAGCGGTTGATAGGGCCATGCGGGGAGAGAAGAGCCCGTCACCCATCTATGAAGGCGAAGACAGTGTCATCGCCTACATGCTGGACGGTGCGGAAGCCTCCTACACCATTGCCCTCCCGGAAAAGGATGAGCCTCATCGGTCTATCCTGGATTCCTATACGAAGCAGCACTCGGCAGAGTACCAGAGCCAGGCACTCATCGATCTGGCATTCAAGATGCGCGAAAAAATCGGGGAGTTCGATGCGATCGAGGAGATCATCATCCACACGAGCCATCACACCCACTACGTGATTGGGACGGGGGCAAATGACCCGCAGAAAATGGATCCCAACGCGAGTCGGGAGACCCTCGACCACAGCATCATGTATATATTCGCCGTTGCCCTCCAGGACGGTGCCTGGCACCACGTGGCCAGCTACTCTCGGGAGCGGGCCTCCCGACCCGATACGGTGGAATTGTGGCACAAAATAAGAACGGTCGAGGATCAAGAGTGGACGCGGCGGTACCACACCGCCGATCCCCATGAGAAAGCCTTTGGTGGTCGGGTTGAGATTCGCTTCAAAGACGGTGGCAGCATCGTGGATGAAATGGCCGTGGCCAATGCCCATTCCCTGGGGGCGAAGCCTTGGAAGCGCGCGGAGTACATTCGGAAATTTGAGACCTTGACCAGCGGTATTATCAGTCCCGAAGAGAGTGATCGTTATCTTGGCGTCGTCCAGAACATCATGGAATTGGAAGCCAACGACATGCTCCAGCTGAATGTGCAGGTCCCGAAGGAATTATTAACACGCAGTAAACGGGACAGCCGGGGTATCTTTTAGGCGTCTGGGTCTGCGTCGTGTTCAGGGTTCCAGAGAGATGCCGAGTTGCATCAGATCGCGCTCGGCCGCCTCGGCCCATCCCCGGTTGGCTGCGGGACTCGCCGGACTGGGGTGGAGGATTCGCCCTATAATCGGCGCAGGGGCTGGTAGCGCCCGTTTAATCCGCTGTTCGGCGAAGGCACCTACACCAATTACGTAGCGTGGCTTGAGGTGCGTGATCAGGGCCGCCAGGGCGGAATCACAGGCCTCAAACAGGGGGAGTTGTTCTTCCTTGGGCAGTTTGTCGGGTGTAAAGTTTCGGCCACTCTCCTCCATGAAGCTGAGGGGGCAATAATTGTGCACGAAAAAGCGCTCAAAGAAGGTGTCGGGATCGACAAATCGGCCTTGAGCCCAGCCCCAGAGTCGTGCACCACTCACTTCGCTACGGGTGCAGGCAAAGCCCTCAATGGGCCGTTTGGGATGCTCTGGGTCAGGGTGTTCAACGGGGGTAGAGATGCCCATCCAGTCCCGCACCGCAGCTATCTCACCAAAAGGGACGCCCGTTTGTGCCATGCCCCAGGGACCGGGGTTCATGCCGACGAAAACCGCTTCAATACCCCGGTGGGCGTATTTCGTCAAATAGGTTTCGTGACTCTTGCGGGCATAGCGCAATGGATTGTAAACATAGGCGACCGGGGGGGAGAAGGTCAGGGCATCCACCGCATGCGCAAGGGAACGTGATATTTGAATTGGCATGGAAAGGGGCACGAAAAACTCAGTAATACGCTGGGTAGAAGTCAATAAGGATCAGGCGTCGCTCTTTGGTTTGCGCTTCGCCGCAGGCTTTTTCTTCGCGGCTGCCTTCTTTTTGGTCGCTGGCTTTTTGGCGGCGGATTTTGTCTTTTCCGCAGCTTTTGGAAGTGCTGAAGTTGCCGCTTCCTCTGCAGCGCTTGCCTCACGATTCCGCAATGCGGCCGCATAGAACGGGTCCACCGGAGGAATGGGTATGTCATCCATATCGACTTTTCTCGGGGAACGTCGGCCTGCGCGGCCATTGTCCTTCCCCTCGGGGCGTTCTGCAACGACAGCAGCCCGTTGATCTTGTTCGTCGAAAAAAGGGTCATCCGCCTCTGAAAGCACGGCGTTGTTTCCGTTCAGTACAGATGCGCCGTAGAGCGCGCCGATTCGAATGAGCTCTGTATGGGCCAATTGACCAAATCGAGAATCCGGTGTGCGCTCAATTATCTGGTCCAGAAGCGTTTTGGCTTCATTGGCCTGATGAAGATGACCTTCTCGTAACTTGGCCAGGTGGTACGTGGCTTCCGCCCAAATGATTTTCTTGCCGAAGTATCGCTCTGTAATTTCTTGAAACAGGGCCGCCGCCTCCGCAAATCGGTCCTCGGATTTTAATAGCCGGGCCGCCTCAAAGAGCGCCCCATCCGTGTTGTCCAGATAGGCGCGGTACCGTTTGACGGCACCGTCCACATCACCGCGGAGGGCCATTTTTCGGGCTTCAGCGAATTCCGAGGGCTCGTGGATCTGCATCCCAAAGGGGCTGACCCGATCAATTGCCCGTGAGGCGAAGGAGTTTACGACAATCAGGCCGTAGTAAAAGAGGGGGAAGATCACCGCAATCATGCACCAGACCAATATGCCGACTTTATGACTGTCGGGGGTGCGGTTGTAGAAGACAGCGATCAAGACGGCATAGAGGGCGATCATAAACACGCCCATTGCTAATGCCACAGGAATAGGCACACAATCGCGGTCTTTTTCCCAATAATTCTTCAGTAACTTCCCGACGAGTAATACGCAGGCAGTATAGAAGACGAGAATAAAAAATTCCCCAAACGTGGGTAGTTCAGGCGCGAATTGCAACCAAGGATACTGTTGGTACGGTTCGGTCTCCATCTTCCCTTTCCAGCACCCCTCTGGGGTGGGCTCTGACGGGCACGTGCGTGGGGTGGAAGGGCATCAAAGCCCGCCTACCATCACTATGGGACAGTATAAGAATAATTCGGCTTTCCGTCAAATGTTTTGTGGTATATTTCAATGTGCGTGCGGCGTGTCGTGCTGTGATTGCAGGCCACGCATTGATGTTTTTTTGACTTTCACACCGGTAGTTCCGCAAGATGCGGAGGTCACGACTTTCGTGACTCTCAACCAAACTGTTAACAATATACCCCAGTTCATCACATTTAATCCAATCAATGTCCTCCGCACATGTTCGATGAGGCGCGATTTCTTTCCGTTCAGGAGGGAGAAACCCGAGGCGGCGTGTATGGGGCTACAGGGGTGGAGCTCGTTGCATGGCAGAAGTATCACGGATGGAACGCGATAAGGCGCGGGCTATTCCGCTGGATCACATTCAGACGGAATTGCTGGAAGCGTTGGAAAAGACCGACGAGTCTGGCGTAGCCGACGCGGTGGACCTTCTCATAAGCCAGGGTGCCTATCATGGATGTAGCGATATCCACCTGGAACCATGGACCGACTATTTCTCCCTGCGCTACCGAATCGACGGTATTTTGCATCAGTGTGCGTTCATTCCCAAGGAATTTCAGCCCAAAATCAATGCGCGCATCAAGGTGCTGGCCGATCTGGTGGTCTATCGCAAGGACGTGCCCCAGGATGGCCGCATTGATTTTGAAAAGACGACTTGTGGTCGCCCCCTTCGCGTTTCCACCGTGCCCACCATCAAGGGGGAGAAGACGGTTATCCGTCTCCTGGGTGATTCCGTCGAGATGTATACCCTGGAGACCCTGGGCTTCGAACCCCATGTGATATCGACTCTCCGGGATGCCATTACCCGCACGTCCGGCGCACTTATGTTGACGGGGCCGAGTTCCAGCGGCAAAACCACGACTATCTATGCCTTATTGCGCGAAATGATGGACCTGCAGAAAAATACGACCAATATTGTCACCATCGAAGACCCGGTGGAATACACGATGGACCGTATTTCCCAGATTCAGACGAATCCTCACGTGGACTTTACCTTTGCCACTGCGCTGCGGGCCATCCTGCGGCAGGACCCTGAAATTATCATGGTGGGCGAAATTCGCGACCTGGAGACGGCGCGGATGGCTATCCGTGCCGGGCTTACCGGTCACTTCGTCATCAGCACGATCCACAGTGGAACCGCGGCCGGCGTATTTACGCGACTGCTGGATATGGGTATTGAGCCCTTCCTGGTGGCATCGTCGGTAACTGCCGTGCTGGCACAACGGCTCATTCGGCTCAATTGTCCCGAGTGTACCGAAGTCTATACGCCCGATGTCGGTCTGCGTTCACGATTTGTTTCGAGTAAGAAGCGAACCAAGTTCTATCGCGGAACGGGGTGCGATGCCTGTAATCAAATTGGTTACCGAGGGCGTGCGACAATCGGAGAGCTTTTTACGGTGGATCAGGAATTGGCGGAGACGATTATTGAGCGACCCACCACCTCCCTGTTGGAAGAGATGGCGGTGCGGAAGGGGATGGAGACGATGGCGACAGACGGGTTCAATAAAGCGCGCCGGGGCGTCACCACGTTGGATGAACTCATTCGCGTACTACCAAGTGTCCTTGACTAGGTGTCAGACGCCTAGCCCGGATATTTCACAAAGTCCACCGTATTGTGTCCATCGACGGTTATGA
>CAXBPH010000342.1:0-6693 GCA_963977445.1 uncultured bacterium
CCTTCACCTTCACCTTCACCTTCGCCTTCACCTTCACCTTCACCTTCACCTTCGCCTTCGCCTTCGCCTTCTCCTTCTCCTTCTCCTTCTCCTTCGCCTTCGCCTTCACCTTCCCCTTCACCTTCCCCTTCACCTTCGCCTTCGCCTTCGCCTGCTACGGGAAGGGAGGCCAAAATAAACGTGCCTGGAAACTGACTTCGAAAGGTGACCGTCCGGTTGGCGGTATCAACGGTTACAGAATTTATACCGTCAACACCATAAACGCCCGCGCCCAGATGGCGATAGGGCTGGAGCTGAGCGGGATCCAAACCGGAAACTTGCTCCGGGGTATAGGAGATGGTCAGTTCGGCGTGCTGCACCTGGGCCAGCAGAAAGTCAGACTCCGACGAATCGAATCGGATAATTGCGCCACTCTTCGTCATGTCGGGGATCGTGCCACCAGGATCCACCTCAGGGGTAATGTCCACAACGCTTGTAAAGTTGCGCACACCGTTTCTGAATCCCGCACTGTAGAGGGACATACGATTTCCGAGTGCGTCCCCCGCCGTGCCCAGCCAGGTGCCGTTGGTATTGCTGCCTTCCTCGGCAGGAAACTCGAGTGGAAGGAGGGTGCTCTCCGGACGGGTAGGGTCGGTCATGGCAACGCGCGTTTCGAATTCGTCCAGAATGCCATCCTCGTCTACGTCCACATCAGGGGCAACATCGGCAACGGCATCAATCTCGGGTGTCATCGCACCCAGTGCACCATTGAGAAAGTCGATGAAGGACGAGAATCGGATGAAGTGGAATTGACTCAGCCCGGCGGGTGCACCGCTGCCATCCCGGGCCCAGGCAATATCTATAGCGTCGCCGCCGCCACTGCCCGGAGTCAGGCCGACCGTCATGGGGTCATCGGGGCGGACGTAGTTATCCAGGTATTCCAGCTGGGTGGGGGAGAGATCAAGGTATCCCCAGTCGAATTCAGTGCTATTGCCATTCGGATTGACGATGAAGCCGGCCAAGGGCGGATCGGGATTCACGAAGCCCTCGGGCAGTATGGACGTGTCCAGGTTGCGACTGCCGGGAATGACATACCATGGGTCATCGGCGATTCCGTTATTGTTCACATCTTCGCTGATTTCGATGAGTCCCGGCTCAGAGAATTTGCGCATCGAATTGCCCCCAACCCACTGTCCGTTGCCGTAGACAATAAAGTCGAGACCCATCGGGTTTCGGGGGTCGTCCGTGACCGGCGTGTCAAAAGCCAGGGTGATAAAGCTGCCCGAACCCGAAGCCGGCGTGCCGATGGAATGAAGTCCGCTGTTGTTCGGCGAAGAGGTGCCCCCGCCCAACGGCTTTCCGACAGCATTTTGTGGGTTATTAAAGCCGGAATTGGGGTTGACGGCATTGACCGAAAGAACCTGGTCGGCCCAGGGATCTTCTCCTCGGGCTATTGGGGCACAAAGGAACAGGCACAAGATCATCGCCAATCGGAATAGATGGCGGCTTGCGGCGAAGAAAGACTCAGAATTCAAAACGTACAGCATTGGTATCCCCTCGGAAGACCGTTGTAATGCCAAGGGCAGTCATACATAGAGTACTGAAATAAACGTGCCTTTCAGGGGGAAAGACAGGTCCGCAGAGCCTCGGAGGTATGATACGCCCGTTGATATACACGGCTGGCAGGTCTTCGGACTTTCAGGCAAACCTGTTCGGGGGCCTACTGGGTGCTGCTTCCCAACCTTGTATCGCCAAGGTCAGTGCATGTCTGGGCGGACCATTTAGGTACCGCTGCACCGTTCGTTCCTGATTACCGCTGCGGGGCAGTTCCGGTCTTTCACCGGATTCCCTCTTAGCTCAAGATCGCCGTGATTGCGATCAGGAGAACCAACCCCTATAGCATACGGGAACCCCCTCTAATCTGTCAATTTGGACATCGGCGCGGACATTGTCGCGTCGGATCACGATTCACTGCGATGCCGTCATGGATGTCGCGCAACGGCGTCGGGCCAGGGAGGGATGATTGCAAAAAAGCGCCCGTGCTGATACCATGGATATGACCTGCTCCGCTGACGAGCAATACAATTTACAGCGTGTCGATGGGCGCGTGGCGCAGGTTGATCGTATCCGCAAGATTGCGCCGTGATCCGTGCAGGCACTGGGTGCAAAAATCCGTCAACGCGTCATGCAGGAGTGATGAGATTGAGCGCAGCTGAGAGGGGTGAAGCCACCGAACGATGCGGTGTCGCCAACGGGGAAATGTCGGCGCGTCGGGTATTGGTGGTCGACGATGATTGTGACTTTGCCGAGACACTCGTAGACATTATCGAATTCCAGGGGATTCAAGTAAGCTGTGCCCACAGCGTGGGGGAAGTAAAGGAGATACTCGGTGTCGCGTCATTTGACGTGGTGCTGCTCGACATACGGCTGGGACGCGAAAGTGGCCTGGAGCTACTGGCCTACCTGAAAAAACATTTTCCCGATACCGTCTATGTCATGATGACCGCCTTCGGAGATGTCGACACGGCAGTACAGGCGTTAAAGCGTGGTGCCTACGACTATTTTAAGAAGCCTGTAAATGGCGCCGATCTACTGGCAACCTTGGCGCGTTGCTTCGAGCGCCTGGATCTGGAGGTCGATAAGCAACGGGCCCAGCAGGAATTGCGCGAGCGCAATGCCGACCTGGCATCGGTCAACGCCAGACTGACCCGTGTGCTGCAGTCAGCGAAGACCCTGACCGCGAGTTCCGAGATTGAGGGTATGTGGGGGCTCCTGCTCGGCGAATTTGCCCGCAATTTATCGGCGAACGCAGGGGCACTCTATGAAGTTGGGCCGAGACAATTGCGCCTGCAGCGGTCGGTCGGTTGGGACGAGGGGGAGCCGGAGGCGCAGCATGCGCTAGGGGATGGAGACCCCTTTGCAAAAGCGGTCCAATCGGCGGAATCGGTTCTGGTGCCCGACATTTCGGTGTCACCCCTCCAGGAACATTGGCGACTCAACGAAAACGGATCGCTGCTGATTATACCCCTCGTGCAACACGATGGCGCGGTCGTGTCACTCGTGTCGCTCTATCGATTCAGCCCGTCCCCACCCTTTTCGCCGCAAGATAGAGAGCTGGGGCTGTTGCTGGCATCGCTGGCATCAGAAATTGATCGATCCATGCGCGCGTCGCGACTCCTGAAAGAAAGTGAAGAACAATTTCGTACGCTGGTGGAAAATATGCCAGGGGCCGTCTATCGCTGCAAATTCGATTCGGAGTGGACAATCGAATTTGTGAGCGATGCTATCTTCGAAATTTCAGGGTATGCACCTGCCGCATTTGGTGAGGGCGGCGAAATGACTCGGGTTGGGATTATTTATCCCGATGACAGGCAGCTCGTTGCCCGTGCCATTGAGGAGGGCGTACGTTCCAAGACGTCCTTTGTCGTGGAATATCGTTTGGTTGGCGCGGACGGTACGATTCACTGGGTCTACGAAAAGGGCAAAGCACTCTATGACGACGAAGGCGAGGTCCGTTGGCTGGACGGCGCTATTTTTGATGTTACGGAGTTCAAGAACAGCGAGGACATGCAGCGCCAGTTAGAGCGCCAGATGCATCAGGTGCAAAAACTGGAAAGCCTGGGTGTCCTCGCGGGCAGTATCGCCCACGACTTCAATAATCTGCTGACGCCAATTATCGGCAATGCGGAAATGCTGGAGGAAGAAGTAGGGCCCGAGAATCCGATTTACGAGAGCATAAAGGAAATCCACGATGCAGGCATTCTGGCAAAAGATCTGGTGTACCAGATTCTTTCCTTCAGTCGCCAGGCCGACACCAAGATGGGCGTGGTCAATGTGGCGAACATCGTGCATGAGTCCCTCCGATTGATTCGTTCCTTTCTCTCGGCGACCATAAAGGTAGTTGAAGATATTGACGATCCTGCACTCCAGGTCATGGCGGATACGACCCAACTACATCAGGTTGTTATGAACTTGTGTACCAATGCCTACCACGCCATGGAGGAGGAGGGCGGCACCCTTTCTGTTTCGGTGAAGGCTTCACAGGTGGCGGCGAAAGACTTGGAAAAATGCCCGGGGCTTCAGCAAGGACAGCGATATGTGCGGATTGCCGTCAGCGACACCGGAAGTGGCATGTCCAAGGAAGTTCAGGAACGTATCTTCGAACCTTTCTTTACAACAAAGGGTGAGGGAAAAGGGACAGGAATAGGCCTCGCAACGGTTCGGACTATTGTGAACGATTTTCACGGGTCTATCTTCGTATTCAGCGAACCCGGTAAGGGTGCCGACTTCACCGTTTACTTGCCCGAGCACGTCGGTGTTGAAGAGACGACGACGGGCGCCGAAGAAATTCCACGGGGAAATGGAGAACGGATTCTCGTGGTGGACGATGAGTTACATATCCTACAGGTTGTCGAACCCATGTTGCGGAGCCTGGGCTATGCTGCGGAGACGTATGTTTCGAGTGTGGAGGCGCTCAAGCGCTTTCAGGAAGATCCCGAACGATATGACCTGCTGCTGACCGACCAAACCATGCCTGCGCTGAATGGGGACCAGTTGATTCTCGAGGTCAGGCGTCTCAATCGTGCGCTGCCGGTGGTCGTGGCTTCGGGGTACAGCTATACCATTGACCCGGCCAGCATCGAAAATGCGACTGCCATATGCTTTGTGCAAAAGCCCTTTACCCGAATGGAGCTGGCCGAGGCCATCGAACGAATGCTGCAGGCGGCAGTAGCCACTACATAAACCGGTAACACTTTTTATAGATTACTTCGTAAATGAAGGAGATCCACAACGTGTTTGCGCTTTTGGCAGTCTTACCAGTCCTGGCCGTTGCCGTGTTGTTGGTGGGGCTCCGCTGGCCCGCCAGTCGCGCCATGCCTGTTTGTTACGTCGCCGCTGTAATTTTGGCGGCGCTGGTCTGGAAAGTCGCCTGGTTTCAGATCGCCGCCGCCACCTTAAACGGCATCGTCATCGCCCTCAGCCTCATCTACATTATTTTCGGCGCCATATTGTTGCTGAACACGCTCCACGAAAGCGGGGGACTCCAGGCGATTCGGCGCGGATTTACGACGGTCACCGCCGATTGCCGCATTCAAGTGATTATCGTGGCCTGGCTCTTCGGTTCCTTCATTGAGGGGGCGGCCGGGTTCGGAACGCCCGCCGCAGTCGCCGTGCCGCTCCTGCTGGGTCTTGGCTTTCCAGCCATGGCCGCCGTCGTCGCGGGCATGATTATTCAAAGTACGCCCGTGTCGTTCGGGGCCGCCGGTACGCCAATTTTGGTCGGCGTAAGCAATGGACTCCGAGAAAGCCCCCCGGTCGCTGAATATGTGGTGGCCCAGGGCTTCGCGGGCTGGCCCGAGTTCCTCGCCCATATCGGCGTAAAAGTCGCCCTACTCCATGGGCTCGCGGGAACACTCGTACCCCTGATTGTCGTTGTATTCATGACCACCTTCTTCGGCCCGAACCGAAGTGTTCGGGAAGGGCTGGCGGTATGGAAATTTGCCATTTTCGCGGCCTTCGCCATGACGGTTCCCTATATGCTGGTCGCCGTGTTTTTCGGGCCCGAGTTTCCGACGATTGTCGGTGGATTGACCGGGCTGGCAATCGTGGTAACCGCCGCACGCTATGGATTCCTCATGCCGGATGCAACCCAGCCTTGGACCTTCGGTGATCGGTCCACCTGGAAAAAAGAGTGGAATGGGACGCTGGACGTCAATTTAGGGGATGGGGATCGCCCGACCATCTCCCTCCGCCGGGCTTGGTTCCCCTATGTATTGGTAGGCTTCCTGTTGTTTATTAGCCGATTCAAGGCGCTCCCCCTCTCTGGTTGGATGAAAGCGTGGATTATCGAGATCCCCAATATACTGGGGACCGATATTACGGCCAAGGTAGAACCCCTCTATCTCCCCGGGACGATTTTTATCGCCGTGTCTCTGATTACTTGGTATGTACACAAGATTGACCGGAAGGTGTATGTAAAGGCGTGGCGCAATTCGCTTAAGACCACTGCGGCGGCCTCGATAGCCCTCATATTCACGGTGCCTATGGTGCAGGTTTTTATTCACTCCGGGGGGGGAGCCCTCGGCCAGGAAGCAATGCCCCTCGTACTTGCGGCGGGTGTCGCCAATATCGCCGGAGCGAGTTGGCCGCTATTCGCACCGTTTATCGGCGGCCTCGGTGCCTTTATCGCAGGTAGCAATACAATTTCCAACATGATGTTCAGCCTGTTTCAATTTGACGTGGGTGAACGCATCGGGGCCAATCCATCATTAATCGTAGCCCTGCAGGCGGTAGGGGGCGCGGCGGGTAATATGATATGTGTGCACAACGTGGTGGCTGCGTCGGCCGTTGCCGGGCTGTTTGGTAAGGAAGGGGCCGTGATTCGAATTACCTTCTGGCCCTTCTTTTACTACGCGCTCGTGACGGGTCTGGTCGGTCTCCTGGCAGGAATAGCATTGGCGTAAGTATTTGGAGACACGGAGTGAGTGTTGAGTGTGGTGTCTGTCCTTTTTCCTGCCCATTGATCGTCGTTGATATAGATGGTCTTCCGTTGGCGCGGACAGGGACTGTCAGGCAGAGAGGTTGAACCACAAGGAGCAAGAGAAGACAATGGCTACCGTATTCGTGATGCTTTCTACAGAGAAGGGCGCGTTTATCCTCGGTAGATTCAACCGTCAAGTGCAACAATGGCTTCGCGTAGGACTTCGTTCGGTG
>CAXBPH010000343.1:0-6687 GCA_963977445.1 uncultured bacterium
ACCGAGGAAAGAAAAGAGGCCTTAAGTAAGCGCCATTCGGGACTGCACCGACATGTTGAATTGGTGGTAGCGAGGTGCACGTCTTGGTGCCGGAAGAGGATGTGGGTAGTGTGGAGGGATTTAACAGTCGGGGCCGTCCCCCCCGAGGGTAAGTGTCACTCAGGGGGACGGCCCCGACTGTCAAAGGGCCCTTGGATGGGTTGGGTCCGCCGCTTTGGCCACGACGAGTATATTGTAGGATTCCGTGGGCGATGTCGGTGCAGTCCCCGGGGACTGCACCGACATGTTGAATTGGTGGTAGCGAGGTGCACGTCTTGGTGCCGGAAGAGGATGTGGGTAGTGTGGAGGGATTTAACAGTCGGGGCCGTCCCCCCCGAGGGTAAGTGTCACTCAGGGGGACGGCCCCGACTGTCAAAGGGCCCTTGGATGGGTTGGGTCCGCCGCTTTGGCCACGACGAGTATATTGCAGGATTCCGTGGGCGATGTCGGTGCAGTCCCCGAACGTTAACCATTTGTCGGCGCGTGAGTACATTGCCTGAACTAACGATCTCGATTTAATCGAGGTCTACCTTCGCTTATTTAGCGCTTGACGGTCTTGTCTGTGTAGATGGCGTTGTCGGGGACGGCAATCTTGAAAAGATCGGTATCCCCATGGTCGGGAGCCAAATCCAGATCCTGGCGGGTGTGTTCCTGACGAATCGTATGGGTCCTGCCGTCGGCCAGGATGAAGGAAGTCTGCAGGGTGGCGCTTACGGGCACCATCTTGCCCTGGATCGATTCGACCATTACGTCGTCCATGGTGAAACGCATCTGGCTCACCGGACTACCATCCATCTCCACCCGACCCAACTGGCGCAAACTATTGTAGCAGTCCCCGTTATTCTTGATGACTTCCGCCTTGCGGACGGCCCCATCGCTCTCGTCCACCCACAGGGTGTAACGACCATGTTTCGACGTGGCTTCCATGACAGCACAAAGTGAAGAACCCACCTGTTCCGGTTTCGGGCGTACCGTGATCGACTTTGACTTGCGAAGTACCTCGGGCAAGGGCTCCACGTCATTGGCCAAGTATCCGTCCAGTGCTTCACCACCATGCAGCAGCGCGCGGGCCATAACACGGTCCTCCTGCTTCGCGGATTTCCTGGAAACTTGTGGCCGGGCATCTTCCTCGTTTGTCGTGCGGACGCTGATTCGGGTATCCGCTGTAATCACGTAGCGATCCGTTTGGGCGACACCTTCCCCTTCCGCATAACGGGTCGTTGCGGTCACGTCCAGTTTCTTCCCGTCGCTGCAATAGCGTTGCTCAACGTGCGTGGTCGTTGGGTGAAACTCGCTCCCCAAGGGTGTCGATTCTTCGCTGGTTTTCGCGGTAAAGAATATTCGGCGATGGTCATAAGAGGATTCGACCGCCTGGATGATGGCTTCTGATGGGGGTGCCTCTGCGGCTGCGGAAAAGGCCATCATCATTGTTAAACTCATTGCTGTAAGCGACTTAGGTAACATCCGATTGTCTCCAGGGTTCTGTAAAGGTCCCACGACACACGATCACCAACGACACACCGCCTCTTCAACGCATACGACTACAATACCGTCGAAAGGGTAATTGGTTCCCAAAAAATTACAACACCTGCACCCCAAAGTGTGTTTAAGACGAAAATCGCCCGCTTTTCCAGGAGAAAAGCGGGCGAATGTTGCGAAACCGTCAATTAAATTCGGACTGCGTTATCAGTTTTTGATGGATGCTGCGGTAAAGGTGCTGTAATTGATGCTTGCACCCTCAGGACCTTTGTAGGAATAGGTCAGGTGAATGTTGCCGTCGGTTCCCCGCATGACGGTGGGATAGCCGAAGGATTCGGACGCGTCCTCGCTGGATTCCAGCATCTTCTTGTAGGGCCAGGTCTTTCCTTCGTCTTCCGAAAGGAGAATGGCCAGATTGTGGCGACCTTGTTCGGCATCGTTGTATACGAGTACCCAACGGCCATCAGCGAGGGCACATGCCGACACACTGGCACCAGGGTTGGGGAACTCCATATCTGTCCCGACGGTCCACGTAATCCCCTGGTCTGTCGAGGTGGCCTCAATAATCCGCTTGGGCATGACGCCGTTGTCCCGCATGTAGGCCTTTAGGGTGCCGTCTTTGCGTTCGACGACGGCGGGCTGAATATTTCCAAGACCCACGATGGGATCGCTGGCCTGCCAAGTCGCCCCTTTGTCGTCTGAGTAGGCCATGAGAGAAACGTTAAAGCCATCCGAGTAGAGGGGCAGCAGGATGCGGCCGGATTGCAGGGTAAGGACCGGGGTGCGGCCCATCCAGCCCATATCGGTCTTGATGGGGTCTGTTGCACTTTCCACCAGCATGTCTGTGTAGGCCAAGGCGTATTCAGACCACATGTATTCCGGATAGGCCAGTTCCTTAAAGCCCGCCTTCAGCTTATCCGCGAAATCTTCGCCGGGCTTCAGTAAAATAATGTCTTGCCAGTCCCAGTCGGGTGCGCCCTCACCCATGTAGTCGGTACTTGTGCGGTACTTGAGAATACCCCGCTCCCAACGATTGGTGTGAACCACCAGCCAGAAGAGCCACAGTTTTTCATCGGCATCGATGAACAAGACAGGGTTACAGTCTGGCAGATCGGGCGTATCGGCCATTTCGAAGACGGGACTCCAGTCGGTGCTGCCTTTCTTCAGACGGGCACCACGAAGTCGCACATCATTGGATTTTCGTTCACCGGAGCCGTAAAACCAGACGGCGAGCATGTCACCGTTGGGACACTCGACGATGGAGCTGCTGTGAACGTGTTTCTCCTGGGGCGGAAAGATATGGGTAGTTTCCGCCGGAGCGGACGAAACCAACAGTGCGCTCAACAGGAGCGCGGGGACAATAAAAAGACGACGCACGAGAATTCCTCCGATACATTTGGGATCCATAGATTTTATTGAATAATACCTGAAGTAGAACCGATTGTCCCGTGGCTTGTCAACGCCACACGGCCTCACCGTTTCGAAGAATGCATCTAACGATATGTTCTCCCGGGAAGTTCAACATCGGTTATCACCCAATCATCCGAAACTATAACCCAAGTCACCAAATCCGCTATAGTGGAGACTGTCCAAACCGCAGGAGTTTCAGGCTATCGACACGCCACCCCAAAGAACCTTTCTCGCCATTGAGAGCGGCGGCAGCGGCACACGCCTGGCCCTTGCCAACAGCGACGGCACGGTGATCCACGAAGCACGCTGTTCGTCGGCCAGTCCCCTCTACCGAGACCGGGATACATTCGGGACAGTCTTCTCCCAGACCTTGGAAGCATTGCTGAGCCACGATGATGTTGAGCGAAGCGCGGTTCTGGCGGTTGGTCTGGCGGGCCCCGCCGATGCGGTGGCCATGCATGCCGTGCTGGAGGCTCTCCTCCCCGGCGTACCCCGCCTGGAGCATAGTGAAGGTGAACTTGGGCTGGCCCGATATGACCTCACCCAGGGTATCGCCCTGGTCGCGGGCACCGGTGCCAGTTGCCATGCCCTTGATGCCCGAGGAGCCCGCACGGCCATTGGTGGCTACGGCCCCCAGTTTGGCGATGAAGGCAGTGCCTATTGGATTGGGCGCGAGGGCCTCAAGGCCGCTTTTCGGGCGGAGCAGGGCCGTATTGAGCCCACCATGCTGCTCGAGGCGGCGCTGGAACATTTTCAAATCGAATCACCCTGGGAGCTCTTGCGGGAAAGCACCTCGGGAGGACATATTCCCGCGCCGCGCATTGCGGGCTTCGCCGCCGTGGTGGATCAGACCGCCGAAGCGAAAGACCCCAGGGCCTGTGCCTTGCTGGATGAGGCGGGCCACCATCTTGGCACGCTCATCCTCGATATGGTGTCACGCACCCATTTTGAGATCGTTCCGGTCCCCCTGGTCTTAACCGGCGGCGTGTTTCACTCGGGCCGCGTCCTGGCCGCTATTGAAGCGACGCTGTCACAAGCCAAAGCCGTATTCAGCTTTCAACCTGTCGTGCATGAACCCATCTCCGGGCTAATTCGAATACTTCTGCGCGACATCACCATAAGGACAACGTAGTTCATGTATCTGGCACAATATTTCAAGGTTATGGAAGGTCTTCTGGCCAAAATCCAGCACACCCAGCAGGAAGCCATCCAGAAAGCGGGCGAAATCGTGGCGGAGAGCCTGGCGGAGAAGGGCGGGTGGTTTATCATGGACACGGGCCATATGCTCATGACAGAAGCGGTGCGGCGTGCCGGTGGTATGGTGGGCATTACACCCTTCAGCTATGAGCTCACCGTAAACGCGGACCTCCAGCACCGGAACGAAGAACTCCCCCCCGGAAAAGCGGCGGCCCTGGAATCGCAGACGGTCCATCTGGCACTCGAAAAGAGCAAGCTCCGAAAAGGGGACGTCCTCCTTATTAATTCCAATTCCGGACGCTCTGCCAATGTCATCGCGGTCGCCCTCCAGGCCCAAGAACGGGGTATCCATACCATCGGCCTGGCCTCCAAATTGCAGATGGACCACTGTGAATCGCAGCATCCGAGTAAGCGTAAGCTTGACCAGGTAACGGAGTGCTTTATCGACAACTGTGGTGGTGTGGGCGATGCGGTCATTCCGGTGAAGGACAATGAAAAGATGTGCCCCCTGAGTGGCATTAGCGCGAGCTACATCTTCTGGGCCGTTCATGCCCACGCGGTCTTTCTCTTGGAAGAAAAAGAAATTAAGCCCACGATTTATCGCAGTGTCCACACGGGCAGTGAAGCCTTTATGGCAGAGCAGGAAGCCAGCTATCGGGAACGGGGAATCTAATCCCCGTTATCGTAGTGGAATAGCGATCAGATTCTGGATTGCAAATTCCGAGAACGCGCACCGTCGAGCCACCTCTACGTCGTGGCTGCTCAGGTGTTTTTTGCCGACAACATTGCACTCCGGAAAAATTCATGATTCGTTATAGAGCGAGCATTATCAGGGCGAAACTCCTTTCCAGCCGGGTGACTCCATGACCGAAGCTCCACGAAAAACGGACCACAAAGCGCTCCGTTATGCCAGCTTCAGCCTTGGGGTGAATATCGTCCTCACTGTGGTAAAAGGTGTGGCCGGCGTCCTGGGCAACTCCCATGCCCTGGTCGCCGATGCGGTGGAATCCATGCTGGATGTATTTGGTGGTATGGTGCTCTGGGGGGGCATCCGCATTGCCACCATTCCGCCCGACGAAGATCATCCCTATGGCCACGGCAAAGCGGAGGCCCTTGCGGCCGTCGTGGTAGCCGGTGCCCTGCTCGTTACCGCCATCGGTATTGCCGCCTCCAGTGTTCAGGCCATGCTCATTCCCCATCAGCCGCCCGCGTCGTACACCCTGCTGGTGCTGGTTGGTGTTATTGGCCTGAAAGAATTGCTTTATCGCTTCCTCTCTAAAGTGAGTGGTGAACTCCACAGCACGGCCCTCAAGGTGGACGCCTGGCACCACCGTAGCGATGCGATCACTTCCGTGGCCGCTTTTCTCGGTATCGGCATCGCCCTCCTCGGGGGAGATGCCTGGAATACAGCCGACGAATGGGCGGCCCTCCTGGCCTGCGGCATCATTGCGTGGAATGGCGTCACCCTCATGCGGCCCGCTATCAATGAAATCATGGATGCGGCACCCGACCCGGACATCGAA
This sequence comes from uncultured bacterium, assembly GCA_963977445.1. GTDB lineage: Bacteria > Hydrogenedentota > Hydrogenedentia > Hydrogenedentales > JAEUWI01 > JAEUWI01. The sequence continues at coordinate 5,649 of CAXBPH010000343.1, forward strand.
ATTCGCGTGCGGAAAGTTGCGCTGGCCCAGGAACGGGTGGAGTCCCTCGACTTGTGTCTGGTGCGCAAAATGGGGCTCTTCTTTTTTGTCGATATTCACGTGGGTGTGGAAGACACGCTCACCGTGGCGCAGGGCCATCTCATTGCCCATCATGTAAAAGATGCCATCCGAGAAGACAACCCGGCGGTCCACGATGTGTTGGTCCATATTGAGCCCGCGTCGCGACACCGTATGCTGGAAGAGGAAAAGGATAGGTAGTTAGCGCCGGCCGCCTGGTAAGAGCGAATTCAGGGGACCCAGGGGACAGATAGGACCTATGGGAGATGCACAATCGATAGGGCTTCCCATGAGCAGGGTGTGCACGACATGATGCCAAGGCGAACAAACGCCGGGAAGCCAGGGACGCTTTCGAGCCCCCTCCCTGACCCGGGTGTGGTGATCTGCCCCGTGCCCCCCGCCGCCACGGGTATTGTCGAGGCCGTGGAACGTCAACTCGTGGACCTTGGCTTCCTCCCGTCTGCGGTGCCCCTTGCGGCATTGCATCATCATCTGAACCCGGATGTCGTGGCATTCAATGAGCACTACACCAACGCGGTGAGCCGGGCCTTTTACGCGTTGAGTGACGCTCTCCTTACTACCTATCGGGAGCTTATCGCCCACATCGCGCAGAATGATTTGCGGGAAGACTTCCTCTTTCAGGAACGGCCCATCATTCGATTCCACTTCCCCGTTCCTTTTCCGGATGCCATGAAAAGCGACTCGGGTCTCCCCCGCCAACTCCACAGCGACCTCCTTGGGGGCCATCCGCCGCACATGGTGCAGGGCTGGCTCGCCCTCACCAATTGTGCGGGCAGTGCCGCGTTGCAGTGTTCGTCGCGGGATGACGGCGTGGCCTTGCTCGACCGCTATCGGGCAACACTGGGTACGGATGGCCCGCCCTTCGCCGATTCGCTGCACCATTTTTATGACAGGTGGGATTCGGAAAAGGACTTTGGCGAGGCCCTGACGGCAGCGTGTAAACCCGTGACCATGAAGGCGG
>CAXBPH010000344.1:0-6648 GCA_963977445.1 uncultured bacterium
ACCGAAAAAATCGTGCACAAACAGAACATTCACGATTTCAGCGCCGTCTTTATTGCCATCTTGCTGAGCGTGGGACTTTCCTCCTATTTCGACCTGAGTTTTCTGATGACCAGCCTCTTTTTCGGGGTATACCTCGGCAACGCTTCCCAGGAGGCCGCGCGGCAGACCCGCGCCCTGGAGCCCATCGAGCTCCTGCTCTTCATTTGCTTCTTTACCCTGGCGGGCGTGTCGCTTCACCTCGATACGGTAGCCGAGGCCTGGGCACTTTGTGGCGTCTATATCGTTGCCCGCTTTGTGGGTAAATATATCGGGGCCAGTCTGGGGGGGATTGCGGCCCGCTCGTCCAAGCGTATTTGGGCCAACGCGGGGCTGGGTCTGGTGCCCCAGGCCGGTGTCGCCATCGGGCTCGTCTTTGTGTTGAATAACGATCCCCGAATTCCTGAGCATGTCTCCGAGCTCATTACGACCCTGGTGCTTGGGGCAGTCACGGTTAACGAAGTGGTGGGTCCCCTCTTTACCCGATTTGCCCTGCAACGGGCCCAGGAAGTGAACAAGGACCGTCGCCGACTGATTGAGTTTCTTCAGGAAGAATTTATCCTGGTGAACCTGCAGGGAGAAGACAAATGGGCCGTGTTGCGTACGCTGACGGATTTCTATATCCGGACCCATCGCGTGCCCCCAGAGGAACACGAAACGCTCTACACGACCATCGAAGAGCGGGAGCGGGAGCTGACTACCGCCGTGGGTCTTGGGGCGGCCATACCCCACGGGCGCGTTCATGGGGGCAACAGAATTCAGGGGGTTCTGGGGATTTGTCGTTATGGGGTGGATTTTGGGGCGCTGGATGGCAAACCGGTCCAGATTCTTATGCTTGTGGTGACGCCCGAGGGGCACGAACGGGAGCACCTGGAAGTGATGGCGAGCCTTGCGCAAATGATTTCAGACGAGCAACTCCGGACCCGTCTTATCGCGGCCATCGATGCAAACGATGCGTGGGAAGTAATCGAGGGGGAAGAGTCGCGTAGCTACAACTATTTTCTCGAAGAGGGAAATGCCATCGGTAGCGTAGCAGAGCGATAAATGATAATAGTGCTATAAGTTGGATGCTATTCGTTGTAAGTTACTTGTTTGTAATTAGTTAGGTGTAAAATGCTCAATCGAGAATTTTCTTGACTTTTCTGGTATATCGTGTAAGTATAACCTATGTCCTATTTTTGGGCAGGGTCAACTTAAATGTAGGGTATGCGTGCGTTCTGAACTGAGCAAGCAGAATTCATAGATTATCAAGGGTATTTTCCACTCCTTGTTTTCTTCGAAGCGCATGCGGCCCGATACGTTGCAGGAGGGATCGTATAGCGGGATTCAATGCCGGTTTTTCGGTAGATGGTCAGCTGACGGCGGTGAGTATGGGATGCTGGAAACAGCACAGCCAGTGCAAAATTACGTGGTCAATTTACTGGCACTTCGAAGCTACCGAGAAACCAACACATCCATTTATCATCTAAATGAAGAGAGTTTTACTTGAAATTAAAGGAAATTGCTATTATGAAAAACACGAACAACAATGCCAAGCGTGGTTTCACGCTCATTGAACTGTTGGTCGTTATCGCGATCATCGGCATCCTGGCCGCTATCCTGCTGCCCGCCCTGGCCCGCGCCCGCGAAGCCGCGAAACGTGCCAGCTGCCAGAACAACCTCAAACAGTGGGGTCTGGTCGGTAAAATGTTCGCCAACGAATCCGAAGGCGAATCATGGCCCCGTCCCGCCATCAACGGCGAGAAAATTGTAACCGGTCAATATGCCTTCGCGGCTCCCGGCAGTAATGATGCTGAAAGTGCTGGCGATCTCTGGGCCGTCATGGATGGTCCCCAGACCTACCCCGAATACGTCACCGACATGGGTATCTACTTCTGCCCCTCCCTGCAGATTGATACCGTGGACAACTACCTCGGACCGACCAGCTACAACTGGTATTCCGATCGTGCGGCCGGTGGTACGACCCGTAAATGCGAACCCCCCGTTTGCTCCCTTGATCCGTTCCTGTTCTCTGACCGTGGCTACATTTATATTGGCTTCATGATGATGAATGAATCGGAGTTCATGACCGTCATTCACGCTCTCGATGTTGCCTGCGAGCAGGACCCCCCAAATGCCAAATTGTCCTACAATGCAGCGGCATCGAAGCTGGATGGCAACGTTCCCATCGGTAGTGAAACCCGGGTGCGTGCCTGGGTTGCAGACCGTTCCGCAGCCTACATGGGTGACCCCACCCTCAACGGCGTTCCCATTGAAGACGCTTCCCTTTGGAATTTCGTTGGTAGTGGCGGTGGAGACCAGTGCCTGAAGCTTCGTGAAGGCATGGAACGCTTCATGATCACCGACATCAACAATGCGGCTGCCAGTGCCCAAGGCCAGAGCGGCGTTGCCGTGATGTGGGATCAGCAGCAGGCGGTTCAGACCAACGGCGACGTGAAATTCTCCCACGTTCCCGGTGGTGCCAACGTGCTCTACATGGATGGTCACGTAGAATTCCTGAAGTACCCGAATGAAAAAATGCCTGTGACCAAATTGATGGGTGCCGCCGGTACCAACTGGTAAGCGCACACCATAGAGTCATAGCTTAAAAATACAGGCGCTGCCCGGTTTTATACCGGGCAGCGTCATATACGGGGGAGATTGCTCCGTAGTAGCGCGCCCATCGAGCTGTAGGGCGCAGGGGAGTGGTCTTCTTCATTGGTGCACCGGCAACGCCGTCCCAGGCTTTAACCTTGGGTTTACAGGTTGCCATCCATTCCGTCCTCCGCCCTGGCCGTCCACCTGCCGTCCAGGGTTCACACCGCACCAAGCTCAGGAACGGGGACAACGGGGCCATCGCGCCCAAGGAAGTAGAGAGGGATCAAAACGTGCTTTTTCATTCGCAATTTTCAAGAATTTTCAGGTCCATTCTATATACCGTCGCCATTATTATGAGTATTGCCTGCGCCGACGCACAGGCGAAAGACCTGGATCTCAGCAAGGCCTCCATCGTGTTTGATGGCAAAACGGTGCCCCAACAACGGGCCGTTCGTATGCTCCAGGAAGAAATGAAAGCGCGCACGGGAATAACCGTGCCCATAACGGCGACCGTGCCCGATGGAGCGCCCGCCATAGTCGTGGGGCTGGATGGTGCCCTTCCCGGTGGCGCCGTTGCGCCGCCCCGGGGGCTGACGATTCCCAGCGCGGCGGAAGGCTATGGCCTGTGGGTGGATGTTCCTGCCCGAGGAACGGCCCGCATCTACGTGGTGGGCCACGATGACCGTGGCGTGCTCTATGGGGTGGGTAAACTGCTCCGATCACTCCACATGAGCACCGGAGCACTTTCCCTGGCCAAGGATACGGCCACGGCCTCGGCGCCCGCCTATCCCTTGCGGGGTCACCAGATTGGCTATCGAAATACGGCGAACAGCTATGATGCCTGGGATATCAAACAATACGAACAGTACATTCGGGATATGGCGGTCTTTGGAACCAATGTTATCGAATTGATTCCCTCCCTCGACCCCACCGAGCGCGAAAGTGTCCACATGAAGTCCACCATGTGGGACATGACCGTCGGCCTGTCTCAGCTTCTGGATGATTATGGTCTGGATATGTGGTTCTGGCTGGCCCTCGACGGGGATGTGCGCGATACGGCCGTGGCGGAGGAAGAGCTGGTCCGTCGTCGGGCACTTTTCGAGGCCTGCACCCGAATTGACGGGATTTTTGTCCCCGGTGGTGATCCCGGCGACACCCACCCCGACGTGCTCATGCCCTGGCTCAAGCGCATGGCCGAAGTGCTCCATGAAAAACACCCGCAGGCAGGCGTCTGGGTATCCAACCAGGGCTTTACGGCAGAAGAAAATGAGGCCTTCTTTGGCTACATCGAAAAAGAACGTCCCACCTGGCTTGCCGGCGTGGTCTTTGGGCCCTGGGTGAAACTCTCCCTCGAAGACATGCGCGCCATGACCCCCGAAGGCTATCCCATCCGGCGCTATCCCGATATTGGCCACAGCCTGCGCTGCCAGTATCCCGTGCCCCGTTGGGACCGGGCCTTCGCCCACACCCTGGGACGGGAGCCCTTCAATCCGCGGCCCAAGGGCATGCAGCAAATTCACAATATGTATGCGCCCTACAGCGCCGGTGCCATCACCTATTCCGATGGTGTCAACGACGATGTGAATAAGGTCGTGTGGAGCGCCCTGGGTTGGGACCCGGAACGTGACATCGAGGATATTCTCCTCGACTATGGCCACTACTTCATCAACGAAAGCCATGGCAACGAAGCGGCCAAAGGGCTGATGGCCTTTGAGGAGGCCTGGGAGCCACCCTTGTCCACCAACAAGACGGTGGAAAAAAATCTCACCCGGTGGAAGGCCATTGAATCGGCCGACCCGGACGGCATGGCCCACAACTGGCGCCTCCAGCTGTGCGTATTGCGGGCCTATTACGATGCCTACGTGCAGCGTCGCCTTGCCTTTGAGAGCGGGTTGGAGAACGAAGCCATAAAGAAGCTGGCCGATGCCGCTAAGAGCGGCAGCGCTTCGGCCATCGATGCGGCCCGGGCCCTTCTCGCCGAGGCAGACGAGCAGCCGGAAGACCTCGCGAAAATGCGGGCGAAACTGTATAGCTTCGGCAAGATACTGTGGGACAGCATCGGCATGCAGTTGGACGTCGAAAACTATAAGGCCCGCAACGCCGAGCGCGGTGCGATCCTGGAGTTTCTCGATACGCCGCTCAACGACCGCTCCTGGCTTGAAGTGGAATTCGATGCCGTTGCCGGGTTGTCCGAAGAGTCCGCACGCCTTGCCCGACTGGACGAGATAGTTCATTGGGAAGATGTGGCACCGGGTTCTTTTTACGATGACCTGGGCAATGCAATGAAGCAACCCCATCTGGTGTCGCAGAAGCCCTGGGAAGAAGACCCGAGCCGGGTCAACTCACCGCAGGAAGAATATTCAAAAGGCACGGGACTTCGTTTGTCCTGGCTCGACCAGGCGCAGACCCTCTATGGGACGCCCTTGCTTATGCATTACGACAATCTGGATCCCAAGGCGACCTATCGATTGCGCGTCACTTACGCGGGTCGGTTCCGCGCGACGGTGCGCCTCGTTGCCAATGGAGACGTTGAAATCCATGACGCCTTGCCCCAGCCTCAGCCCTTCGCGCCGGTATCCTATTCGCTACCGGCGGCGGTGACGCAGTCGGGCACGCTGGATTTGGCGTGGCACCTCCTCGACGGGCGTGGTGTCCAGGTTGCCGAAGTATGGTTGGAAAAAGAATAGGTTACGCGGTGGTCTCGCCATAGAAGGTGGGCCAATCACGATGAAGTTAGCAACAAACAGGAGAAGAGAAACAATGTACAAATATTGTCAGATTATTGCGGTGTTTGCGCTGGTCCTTGCGGCTGGCTGTGGAAGTAAGTCGGTAAACGTGAATGAGGAATTCGACCCCACCAATAAGGGCGATGAAGAAGTTCTGGTCTTTGCCGTTCGCGATGGTGATTCCGCCGTGGTGGAGCAATACCTCAAACAGTATCCCGAAATCGCAACCCAGCGTGACTCCACGGGCAACACCATGTTGCACCATGCCGCCATGGGCGGCCAGGTGGGCATCGCTAAAATGCTCCTCGACGCCGGAGCCGATATTAACGCCTATAACCGGGACGATCTTACACCCTTGGGCGCGGCCATTGACCGGAAGGCCGAGCCCGACATGATCGAGTTTCTTGAAAGTAAGGGTGGCGTAGAATAATTCGCGAAGCCGTCAATGTTTTTGGCGGTGTACATGATTGAAGTGATATGTGGGAAGCCCAGACGGCTTCCCACATTTTTTGTTTCCAATTGGTGAGAAAACCGACCTGGTGTTCCAAATATACACCTGACGGAAAACACCAACAGGGGGTTGACCATTCCCGCCAGGAGTCTGACTCCTGGAAACGTAGAGACAATGGTATTTGCCGCAAGAGAACGCAAAGAACGCAAAAAACGATTCCTTTGCGATCTTTGCGTTCTCTTGCGGCAAAAAAAAGGTTCATGGGCAACTAGTGGGGAGAAGTTCATGTCGCCCATGATGATGTTAGTTGGACGTGCCGTGCGATTACGAGGCGCGAGGAATTGTGCGCTAGGGGAGCCCAAATGTTTGTTGAGGAGGCCCGTTGACCGTTCGTTGTGACGACCTGGGCCCGACTCCTTTCTTTGGTCATGGAATCGGTGAAAAAGTCGCACTACGGGTATTGGACACTCCACCCTCAATGACTGCACTGGATACTTTGGGTCTCAACGTATACACTATTATTCTTCACGGTGTTCTCACAGGTTGGTAGGAGAAAAAACGTATTTTCCGCCTCGTAGCCATGGGCACCCTGAGCCAAGAGGAGTTTGAGTTTTCCGAGGGCCAAAAACGAAAGGAACAAACCCGTGTCCCGACGCTTTGCTGGACTAGTGACCATCGCACTCTGTGCAATCCCGATAACGACAACCATTGCACAGGATTTGGAACTGCTTACGCAGCCGGTCTACGGAGGACGTATTAACTGGATTGAGTCGGTGGCCATGGGCAGCATGGCGTCCAGTACTGCGGCCTACAACTCCTATACGTTTATCTCCACCGAGAGTCCCAATTCCGTCTTCT
>CAXBPH010000345.1:0-6647 GCA_963977445.1 uncultured bacterium
AAATCACGTAGAGAGCAATCAGGGGTGCAACGAGTGCGGTGAGCAGGGCACGGCTTATCAAATTCCCCTGCAGGATGCTCCCATAGTCGGGATCTTCCCAAAAGGTGCCCGTCGAGTAAATCAGCGTATCCAGCGCGTAGGCGCCCCCAAGGCAAACAAAGACCCGGAGCAGCACCGGTGTCTTGGAACCATATCGATTGAAGCATTCCCAGAACATGGCGATGCACACGAAATCGAAGAGCATGGCGGCCGTTGAAACTATGTAGGTAAAGGGAGCCGCCACCAGAAGCTGCTGATCGGGGTGAATATCTAACGCCGTCTGTTGAAACTGCAGTAAAAATGCCGCCAGCGGCACCAGGACGGAGAGCGACAAAACAACGTAGATGCCCAATTGGGTCGCCTTCACACCATCAAATACGTAGAGCAGGAAAATCCCGAAGAGCATGGCCGTAAAAAACACGACGGAGCCCAACTGAAACGTGAAGGGCCCCAGGCTATAGGCGATCCCCGCATCGGCCGTCCAGCGAAGGGCCGCTGCGAGCCCTCCCAATACGGCGTAGTAGGGAATGAGGGTATATCGACGGCGCAAGGTATGGAGGGTAAAGACCGTGGCGTAGACCAACAGGGCTTCCACGCACAACAGCAGTAAGCCGAGCGTCATGTAACACCCTCCTGTCGTATGCCTGTCTTCACAATTCGATTCAGGGCCGCCCCGAATGCTGACGGTGCCAGCATACGTCTCGCGGGCGGTCTGGCGCAAGACCCTGCGCTACGTAAAAAAAAAGCGCGGACCGATGAGAGGCTCATCGGTCCGCGTTAGTTTATTGAATGGTCAGTGCGCCCAGGGGCGGATACTTAGATCATTTTTTTGCGGGCGATCAGGAAGCTACTGCCCATGCCCAGAAGCAAAAGGGTGGAAGGTTCTGGAATCGGTGCCTGAGGGTCATTGGGGTCGATAGGTGCATTGGGGAAATTCATATAGCTTTCCGAGTAGGAACCTATGCTCTTTACATGGAGACCAACGCGCAGTTTACCAGAGGTAATGGCATTGATGACATTGTTCAGATCGGTTCCGGCGACGCCCGTGACACCTTCAAAAGAAAGGGTCAGATGCTCGCCAGGGCCGACACCCCATTTGGGCTCAGGATTGTCGGCCTCGGCGCTCAATTGAACATTCGCCGTGAAGCCGAAGGCGCTACCGCCGGGCAGGTTGCCGGGGTTTACCGAGTTCTCGGTGTTCGTATGAAACCGCACAAAGGGATCGGACTCATCATAAATCGCCAGGTTGCTGAGCAGGGCCAGATCGTCATCAAAATAGATTTCCGATATAACGCCAGCATCGGCAATATTAATGAATTCAAAGAGAAGCAAGTCTTCTGTAACGTCGTACGAGATCCCCAGGCCAAGATTGGTACCTATCGTTGCAGCTTGCGTTGAACTTCCGCCGCCTGCCTGAATGTTATTCGTAATGTTCACAAAATTGCGAATCATAATCGGAGCTGGAGTGACCGTAAAATCACTGACGCTGAGCGCGCTGACAGGCACGGCAGCAGTGACGGCCAGCGCCGCACTTATCGTCAATTTGGTAATACTAAATTTCATTGTGTTCTTTTCCTTCTTGCCCTCAGGCACTGTGTAAACCCCAAGTCTTGGTGCGATACATTCATCAAATCGATGACATCGCTGCCTATATATAGCATGGTTCGTGCCAAAAACATATACGGCCGCCCAAAAACAGTCCTCCTCCTTGTGTGAGCGTGACCATCTTCAGAAGAACGTGAAATAACGCAGTAAATGGCTATTAAAACTCAATGAAATAGTACCTACAGAGACTTTTGAGGAATTACGCACAGCACGAGGAAATATTACGCAGTAAAACCCCGATTGGGCGGTGTGGATGGCAAAATCGCCAATGGCTTGGAACGCGTACCATTTGGAACATAGATCGAAGCAGAGTTTGTCACAAATGACAAATAAACGTCGCAGCAACAGACGTGTAATGTTGTCTTAAGCGGTGCAAGTCATCCCCACACGCCCCCTCTCTCGGCAGATTAAGTACGCTTGTGAAATTGGTTTTGCGGCGATTCAGGTCGCCATCGGCGAATGAAACAAGAAAACGCGGGTCGACGATAGTTTCGTCGACCCGCGTTGCATCCAGGAGAAGGAATACTGACCTCGGAATTAAAGGAGGGATTTCTTCCGCGAAATGAGGATTGACGTCCCCATCCCAAAGAGCAGCAGCGTGGTAGGTTCAGGTACCGGAGAGGGGCCAGGACCGGGATCCAGCGGACCGCCGCCGGGCATTCCGCCGTCGCCCGCTATCCAACCGCTCTTGCCACCTGGGTCGATGCTGCCTACGTGCGCTGCAACAACCCAGTTGCCTTTACTGCCACCAAAGTCAAAAAATGCAAAATCATCTGGTGAGAGCGCACCCGTCGTATTGGTGATTAGAAATTGAGCGGTCTCCCCGCTGCCGAATCGGTCGCCACTACCGCTCTGAACGAAGTCAAATTTGACATCATAGTAGCCATCTCCGTCCGCCTTAAATGCGTTCACCCCCCGACTGATGGCCGTGGCCTGCGGCCCGACCGGATCTTGGGTAATCGTCAAATCCAACGGGTTCAGCGTCGGGTCGAGATTTAGGTAGACATCCATGATATATTCGGTGCCAACCAAGTTAAATGCATCCAAGGTGAGCACTATGGAATTTGGATCAAGCAGATATTGCTCAAACGTGGCCGTCAACCAAGGCGTACTACCTGCCGGGTCTGTTCCACCACTAAACTCGTAATCCAAATCGATCACCAGGGCCTGACTCAGCGGCGCAAATAGTGCCGCAATCCCCATTGACAATATCCAACTTTTTCTTCTCATCGCACACGATCCTCTTTTTTGGTCCTGACTTTCCAAGTTCCGCCTGCATCCCCATGCTTGCCCGCTTACCTGGCGCCGACAGAGCGCTAAGCTGTTGAAAACGGAGCACTTATTGTGCCAAAACAGACTTCGGATGGGACGACGAAACTTCGTTGCAGACGCACCCAAAAAAAGGAGAAAGTGCGCAAATATACACGGCAGGAGCCGTCGTGGGAGGCGTGAAAAATAACGGGCGTTCAAGAGCTGGGACATATCGCACGGGGACGGCTGAATATACCCCACAAGGGCCCAACTGGAGGCGGAGAATTGCGTCCCGGAAAATGCCGACGGGCGGGCACCAATACCGTAAAAATACGGGCATCGGTGACCAATATTTGTCGATACATTGTGCTGGACAAATGCAGAAAAGGCCAAGGAGCAAGTCCTTGGCCTTGTAGATTTTGGTGGAGGTATGCGGGATCGAACCGCAGACCTCGTGACTGCCAGTCACGCGCTCTACCAACTGAGCTATACCCCCCAAAATAGGCACACCCGACCGGGGTCGAATGTTCAACAATTATAAAAAATGATTGGGGGTCATGTCAAGCATGGGAATCAAAAATTGTCAGGGTTACGTCAATTTATACCGGTGAGCTTCCCGATTCGAGACAAAATTAACCGCTCAATGGGCCGGGTTCTCATACCAGATTACGCCGAGGCCTTCGCGCTCTTCACAGGTGAGTACATCGAGATCCCTGTCACCGTCGAAATCGTGGAGCACGACCAGGTCGAATTTGGTCCCCACAAGGCCACTTATCGCCCGGGCCGGCGACGTCGTCCCATAGGGTGACGGTATCCAGAAGACGCCATGCTTTGCTTCGCTGTTTTCACAGGAGATGACCAGGTCTTCTGTTCCATCGCCATCGAGGTCGCCGAAGGCCAGCCCCTTCCCCGTCCCCGAGACGTCGGGCATGGCGATTTCCGTGCTGCGCCACGTGCCGGCTTCGTCTTGTTGCGCGGATATCAAGCCGCCATCCCGTGTCGTGCATACCCAGGCGGGGTGCGCTCCATCCGCTTTATTGGCTTGCGCAAGAAACATGACTTCCCGGTCGCCGCCCCCAATGGGATGGTCTACCCAGGGCAAGGTAAGGGACGATGTTTGGAATCCCGGGCGTTCGAGCCAGCCCATACCACGGTGACTACCACGGCGATCGGTGTACACCAGATCCTCATCGCCATCGCCATCCATATCATGAAGAATCAGGGACATAATCCACCCGGCCTCCCGCATGGGGTGCCAGATCCAGGCCGTGAGATCGCGGGGCACTTCGGGCGCTTCAAACCAGCCAATCGCTGCGCCCTCGTTTTTGGATCCGGCGATGAGATCAAGGCGTCCATCGCCGTTGACGTCGCAGGGCACGCTGAACATCCAACGGCAACGTTTTGAAGCCGCCGGAATGGCGGCCGTCTCCCAGGCTTCGGCGCGCAATTGGTCCGCACCATCTTTGGGTGCCCAGTGGATCCACACCTGCTGCTCCTTACCCTCGCTGCAGCTCACCACGTCGATGGCACCATCACCATCCATGTCCGCGAACACGGCATCCTCTGGCGCGCCTACGGTGCCCACGACAACACGGGGCCAGGCTTCCTTCGCGTGTGGGGGACCGGGGTTGAGGTAGGCGCGTATGCTGTTGCCCTCTTCCCAGCCCGTGGCGATATCGGGGAGTCCGTCGCCGTTGATGTCGGCGAGGCGAACGCCGTCGGCCCCCTCGGAGGTGTTGTCGATGACGTGCATGGGCCAAGGGGTACCATTGGGCGCCGCAGTTAGCGATGGGGCGGCGAGGCTCAGGGCGATGAGGGCGGTGGTAACAAGCATGCTTAAACCTTTCCTGGTGCTTCGGTGCTATATGCAGTATAGCGAATTGGATGAAGTACGGAAAATCACGCGGCCGCCAGCCCCAACGAAAGAAACGAAATCTTCGGCGCTATCCGGCTCCATTTCAATCCGTGGCCGGAAACCGGCTGCTCAGTCCAGAGAGCCGTCATTCCAGATGTGTTTGTCATCAGGCGTCCAGCACTCGATGATCGCTGCACGTCCGAGTCGGACAACACGATACCCATAGTAGTTACCCCACGGGTCAAGCAGCGTTTCCTCATTCTCTAAAAGAGCAGGGCCGGCCGGCGGGGCAAGCAATTCGTTCAGAAGTTTGGGAAAACTTCCGAATTTGTCCTTGTACGTGTTGATAGCTTTGTCAATTAACGTGAGCTCTTTCGCCGCTTGCTCAATCTGGGCCTCCGTCGCTGGTTGAATTTTCGCCAAGACCGCCTCTGACTTTCCATGCGGGATAAAAAAACTTACATCGTTGTTCTCTTCCAAGATTTCATCAATTTCGTCTGAAGAATCAACGTAAATAATCACTTCTCGATCATGTAGTTTCAAGTCTATGGTGGCCCGTTTCGCGCTCAGGTCAACCCGGGGCGACTCCAGGCGGGGGATAATTTTTTCTTCAAGTAGATCGCCACTCGGGTTGAAGAAGCCAACCCGAACATTCTCGGCCGTAGCAGCACCAATATTGTGCACCGCGACATGCACGGTATAGCCATCAACGACTACATCCTCATAGGTTATCGCCAGATCGGGGAGTTGCTTTGCGCGTTTCCTTGCCGCTATCAATTCCAACGACACCACCGTGTTTTCGCCCGGAAACAGATAGAGCGGAATCTTTGTGAGTCGGTCGAGTTGCAGCGTCTCCTCGCGTTTTGGTGCACCGTCAATGACCCCATCGTCGTTTACATCGAGCCCCACGGTTAGTTTGTAGGTCCCCGGCTGTAGTCGCCACACACGCATTTCGGTGCTCATTCCCTGTTCCAGGAGGGTAAAAGCGTTCACCACCAGCCGCGAATCGTCGGCGTAGCTCACCAGTCGGGCCAGTTCAGGCGTGTCGGCCTTTTCCCAACTCACGGCGATGGAGGGTGGATGAAGATCAGAATCTTCCTGTATGCGCCCTCCCAGCGCGGTGTAAATTAAAATGTCGCGCCCAATACCGGGTGGATAGTCTGCACCGACGCGGGCATCGTATACGCTGCGGAGGGCCGCATCGCCTGATTCTTTTGCCACCTGAAGCATTTGAGCCGCCACGGCAGCCCGATCGGTGATAACGTGTGGCGGGGGTGTTTCCGTCTCACCCCACCACCAGCCCAGATGAGCCCGATTCACCTTCGCCTCGGCAACGCTTTCGCTGTAGTGCTTTGCCGTATTCAATTCGCGCTCAAAAACCTGCGGGTCTCCCGGCGCGTAGTACAGCGTAAGTGCTCGACTGCCTGTAACCTTGAGCATACGGTCTGGGTCGACGGGCTTCTTTTGGACCGGACTAACGGCTGGACCGCCATTATCTTCCAATTTTGCATAGAATTGAAGCCAAGACGCCTTCGCTTGATCGTGTCCAAGAAAGGGTGGCGCGGCCCAGTCCAATGGTATGAAAGGGTACTCGTCGGGCTGGCCCCAAAATGCTACATTGTGCCGCTGCCGCTGAACCATGGCATCCACCACATCCCAATTCTGCACGAGCAGTTCGCGTTGGGCCTTGGCCCAGTCGGGCGCTATTTCAGACGGTGTAATAGGCACGCGTGGCACAGCGTCGCCAGTCGCCGACGAAACCGTGGTGGCAACCAGGATGGCGACAAGCAGTCTTAGCAATAACATGGTATATCCTTCACGAGCCAGTTGAATGCAACAAAATGGCAAGCCCCCTGTCTTTGGTCCAGGGCTTATGAGAGTTTCTATGGTTTTGGGG
>CAXBPH010000346.1:0-6626 GCA_963977445.1 uncultured bacterium
TGGTATGCCTGGATTCACCCTACGTGCCGCGCGATCCGGTACCCCGGTTCGTGCGTGAGAATGTAAAGTTGTTGTCTGCATTCTTTCATCGCTTGGGCGAGCGACATAAACTAGCCACAATTGGAAGTACGAAGTACGCCATGACTCATCGCGGCGCTCACGGGCAAGTCTTGCAGACTTGTCCGTGCCACCCAGACGTGGTTTCTGTGGCCTTTGGTATGCCTGGATTCACCCTACGTGCCGCGCGATCCGGTACCCCGGTTCGTGCGCGTGAATGCAACGTGGTTGTCTACATTCTTTCATCGCTTGGGCAAGCGACACAAAACGTATTGTCATCGGAAGTGGGAAGGAAGCCATGACTCATCACTGCCCTCACGGGCAAGTCTTGCAGACTTGTCCGTGCCCCCCAGTCCTCAATAGTCCAGGAAAGGTCCCCGTGGCGCCGCGCCATCCATTTCGGTACGCCAGGCCGCAAACTTTTCCTTCATCATGGCCAGCACCTCAGGGTGGGCTTTGGAGAGGTCCTTTTTCTCACCAATATCCGTTGAAAGGTCATAGAGCCCCCCACCCCGCTTGGCGTCGATCCACTTCCAGTGCCCGATCCGTGCCGCTTGGTCGTCACGCCGTTGCCAATACATTTCCGTCCGTGGCGAGGGCCCACCCGCCAGCACGGCGCGCATATCGAAGCCATCAAGGATAAGGTTTTCTGGCAACGTGGCTCCCGTGGCGGCACACAGGGTGGGAAAAAGCTCCAGGGAGGTCAGAAAAGCATCGGACACCATGCCCGCCTTGGTGACGCCCGGCCAACGGACGATACAAGGCACCCGAATGCCCCCTTCGAGGACCAGACCTTTTCTGCCATTCAGTGGCCGGTTGTCGGCACTACCGCTTCCGCCATTGTCTGAAAAGAAGATTACGATGGTGTTGTCCGCAAGATCTTCTTTTTCTAACGTGTTCAAAATCGCGCCAATGGCGCTGTCCATGCTGGTTGTTGCCGCTTTATATCCTAAAATGCGTTCCGCTTTGTTGGGCACCATGGCCTCTTTCCCATAGCGCATTCCCGGCTCCAGACCGGCCTTGGCGAGGAGATCGGGATACATGGCGCGATAGGCATCGGGGGCCTGAACCGTGCCCCGAATGGCGGGGTCGAGATTGGAGGACCCATGGGGCGCGTTGAAAGGCACATACAAGAAGAAGGGGCGTGCCTTATTCGCCTCAATAAATCGTACCGCATCCCGCTCGAAAAGATCCGTGGCATAGGTCCCCTTGTCCTCCGTGGTGGGTGTGTTGTCCCGAAACATGGAGGGCGTCCCATAGCGTTCGTGGGTGTAGTAGTCGATGCCCGTGTTGGTAAACCCATAGAACTCATGGAAACCTCGTTGCAAGGGCAGAAAGCGCTGGAGCTGTCCCCCATCCCATTTGCCGAAGACGCCGCAGTGATAGCCTCCATCGCGGAGCACTTCCGCAATACTCACCTCCCGCGTGTCCATACCGAGAATACGCTCCAGGGAGAATTCATAGTCCTCCGGCGTGATCTCGATCCCGAGGTCGGGCACTTCATTACGGATCATGTCATAGAGGCCATTCCGCTGGGGATAGCGCCCCGTGAGAATACTGCCGCGTGAAGGCGTGCAGGCGGGCCAGGAGACGTAGAAGTCCGTCAAGCGAAGCCCTTCTGACGCGAGCCGGTCGAGGTTGGGGGTAATGATCTCATCGCTGATGCAGCCCAGGTCGTTATAGCCCTGATCGTCGGAGACAATGAGGACGATGTTGGGCTGGGCGGCACCGATGGTCAGGGCGCCAATGAGGGCGAGGAGAGGGGTGACCATGCGAACGAATTGATCCATGTTAAGTTCCTTTTTCCGATGTGATTGAAGTAGCCGCATTCCGGCTCGGGTCTTTCGGGATTCACGCACACGAACCGACGTTGTCGGATCGCCCTCCTGCGGCGCGTCTACGACGTGGCACGATTGTCAGGTCCACAGTCGCGAGACGATATCTTCGCATCGCGCGCGTGCCCATAGCGTTGTCGCCAACCCGGTGTTAATCCACGACGTGCTCGGTGCCTTGTAACTCGTTCAACGCCCGGTTCAGGACGCGTACGGTGTATTTTCCTTTTTGCACCATGTCCTTGCGATAGGCCTTGTTTCGCTCCATACAGGCAAGGGCAGGGCGGGCAGCTTCGTCCAATTCATCAAGGGCGATGGCGGCATGCAATCGTTCCCACTGGGCCCCGTTATCGAGGACGTCTTCCAATACCGGAATGGCGTCGTCCACGGCACCCATACGGGCCAGCCCACGGGCGGCGGCAACCCGCACCACCACGGAATCGTCGTTCAGGCAGGTCTTGAGGGCGTCCATGGCAGATTGCCCCTCGCTACCGAGGTTACCCAAGGCCGTCGCGGCCCAATAGCGAATCGCGCCATCGTCATCCGACAGGGCCGCAACCATGTCGGCCAACTTATCCGGCCCCCCGAGAGCCAGGGAGGCGGCTTCGCGCAGGCGCCCCATGAGTGTCGCGCCATCGTCGCCATTCAATAGGGCCCAGGCACTCCCGAGCGCCTTTTCCCGGACCGCGATATCGGGCTCTGGAATGAGGCCCACGTCCCGGGTTTCCAAGACCCAATCGAGATGTACCTGACGGAGCCGATCGAGGGTCTCTTTGTGTGCCGGGTCCGCCGCAAGGTTATGGATCTCGTGAGGATCGGTCGCCACGTCGTAGAGTTCTTCTTTGGGCTTGCCGGGCTCGAAGTTCAGGGCCAATACCGGGTTGGCCGTACCATTTTTCTCCGCCTTGCGGATTTCCATCATGGTGACGCCTTTTTCGGGCGTGTTCATATACTGGTAATAGGGCTTGAAGGGCTCGTAATTCCGGATATAACGGTATTGCTTATCGCGAACCATGCGAATGATGTCGTAGCGCTCATCCATCCGATCCCGTGCTCCAAAAATGTAATCGCGGGGTGCGGGAAGCGCTGCGCCAAGAAAGGGTTGTCCCTGCATATACGTTGGGGTTGCCACACCGGCGAGATTCAAGGTGGTGGGTCCGAGATCCATCAGGCTGATGAGCTGATCCGAAACGGTGCCCGGTTTGCCCTGACTGGCGGTGCGAAATTTCTCTGGAATACGGACGATCAGGGGCACGTGGGTACCGGACTCATAGAGCCAGCGCTTGGCCCGGGGCAGGCCTACGCCGTGATCCGACCAATAGATCACGATGGTGTTATCGGCGAGTCCAGCGTCGTCGAGGGCTTTCAGGTGTTCACCCACCCATCGGTCCATGGCGGTAATCACATCATAGTAACGGCCCCAGTCTTCCCGCACCGCCGGCGTGTCGGGGTAGTAGGGTGGCAGGGACTGAGCGGCCAGATCCCGGTCGATAGGCGTGAGCCCCTCCGTCACCGTCTTGTACTTTTCCGTATTCGCGATGCCCGATTCGTGGCACCCGGTGTAATTGAACACGGCGAAGAAGGGCTTACCCCCAGGTCGATTCTTCCAGTGGGCCTTGCCGCTCGATTCGTCCCACGTGTTTTCTGGTTCGTTGAACTGGTAGTCCGTCTTGGCATTGTTGGTGCAGTAATACCCCGACTCCCGCAGGGGAATGGTGAAGGGTTTGATGTGGTCGGGCAACTCGGCCTTGGCCCGCATGTGCTGGGTGCCGATGGTGGTCTGATACATGCCGGTGATAATGGTTGAGCGGCTAGGAGCGCACACACCCGCACAGGTATAGGCATGGGTGTAGCGTGTGCCTTCGGTGGCCAGGGTGTCGAGGACGGGCGTGTTGGCGTTGGGATAGCCATAGCAACCCAAGTGTGGACTGATGTCTTCCACCGAAAGCCAGAGTATGTTGGGGCGTTCGTCGGCCTGGATGGACGATACCGCCAGACTCACCAGGATCAGGAACAGTATTCTATAACGCATCATGGGGAACAGCCTCTTGTGGATACTCACGAAAACACTCGTTGCAGTGTAGAGCGCCTGCGATTTGATGTCAACGGGATTCCCGGCGGCCGTGCCCCGTGCCGACCTGCCCGGGACGTTGCCCCGATCCCTCGGGACGGGTAGAATGGCCCGAACCGTTAACGAACTGCTTTAAGGATTCTTCATGAACGCCCTGCTCACCCTTGTTGCGCTGACCTTCTCCGTTGCGGCCATCCCGGCCAACGACCCCGCCCTGGATCCCCCGGTGGTTGTGTCCAATCCTGGTCCGGAATACGCCGACGCAGCGAGAATCTGGCAAGGCATCCCGGGCATAGGGCGGGCTGCCAACGGACGCCTGTGGGCGACCTGGTATAGCGGCGGTCCCACGGAAGGCAAATGGAATTATGTGTTGCTCTACACCAGTGCAGATGATGGCGTAACGTGGACCCAACAGTTGATTGTTCACCCCGAGGGCATCGTGCGCGCCTTTGATCCGACCCTCTGGATGGATCCGTTGGGCCGCCTCTGGTTGTTCTGGGCGCAGGGTTACGGGGGTGACAAGAATCCCGCCGTAGTCACCAATATCTGGGATGGCCGGGCCGGGGTCTGGGCGATGCATACCGAAAACCCCGATGACGCCGTTCCCACCTGGTCGCCACCCCGCCGCCTCTGCAACGGAATTATGATGAATAAGCCCACCGTGACCTCCACAGGTGCCTGGCTCCTCCCGGCGGCCCAATGGCGGCTCGCACCGAACCCGGACCACAGTTTCAGCCTGCCCGAAGAGAGCGGTGCCAACGTGGTGGGTTCCCGGGATAACGGCGGCACCTGGACGCGCTATGGCGGGGCCCGCATGGCCAACGCCGCTTTCGATGAGCACATGGTGGTCGAGCGGGGTGATGGAAGTCTCTGGATGTTGTTGCGGACCAACCGGGGTATCGGGCAAAGCACGTCAACAGACGGCGGGCAGACCTGGACCGACAGCAATCCTGCGGCCTTCGCCCCCTTACCCTCGGCCCGCTTTTTCCTGCGTCGTCTTCAGTCCGGCAAACTCCTCTTTGTCCGCCACAATCCACCCGACGGGAAAACGCGCTCTCACCTGACGGCCTACCTATCCGCCGACGATGGGGCGACCTGGGAAGGGGGCCTGATGATCGATGAGCGCAACGGCGTGTCGTATCCCGATGGTACCGAGACGGACGATGGGCGTATCTATCTGATCTACGACTACAGCCGCTACGAGGCCAAAGAGGTTCTCCTGACCGTATTTACCGAGGCCGATGTTCTGGCCGGTGCCTACACGTCCGACGGGGCACGGGAACGGGTCCTCATTAACAAAGCCACGGGCACGGCACCTTAGGAGTCAGACGGCCGCTCAGGCATTGAAATGGCAGTCCCACGACCTATAATCTGGCATATTGCGGCGCGCCATCGAGATGGCGCCAACTAGACAACAAAAGGAACACCTCAATCATGTTGGAAATCCTCCTCTGCGGGCTGCTCTCTATGGGTGCCATCGAAAACAAACCTCCGGTGCTGGCACCCGTCAAGCTTATCTACGACACGGACATGGGCAATGACGTAGACGACGCCCTCGCCCTGGGCATCATCCATGCGCTGCAAAGTCGTGGCGAATGCGAACTCCTGGCGGTCACCATCACCAAAGACCATCCCCAATCGGCCCCCTTTATTGATGCCGTCAACACCTACTATGGCCGTCCCGATATTCCCATTGGCATGGTCAAGGGAGGCGTCACCAAACAAGACAGCCGCTTCACGGGAATCGTGGAAGAAAAGGTCGGTGATACCCTCAAATACCCCCATGATCTCAGGAGCGGTGACGATGCCCCCGATGCCACCACGCTGCTTCGCCAGGTGCTGGCGGCTCAGCCCGATGGCTCGGTGGTCATTGCCCAAGTCGGCTTCTCCACCAACCTCGCCCGCCTCCTCGATTCCAAAGGCGACGACATCTCTCCGCTGAATGGCACGGAACTGGCCGCCCAGAAAGTGAAGTTTATTTCCATCATGGCGGGGGCCTTCAAACCCCTGAATGGCCATCCCCACAACGAATATAACGTGGTTAAAGACATTCCGGCCGGTCAGGAGCTCCTGAAGCGCTGGCCCACGCCCATCATATTCAGCGGCTTTGAAATTGGTCTCGAAACGGCCCTCTATCAGGACAGCATGAAGTATGACTTCAATTATCAGCCCGACCACATCCTCGACGTGGCCTACCGCAACTATCACAAGGAATACACCGATCAGCCCTCCTGGGACCTGACGAGCGTGCTCTATGCCGTCCGCCCGGAACGGGGTTACTTCGATCTTTCGGTGAAGGGCTACGCCCACTACGATGACGAAGGCTTTACCTTCTTCCGGGACAATGAGCAGGGCAATCACCAATACCTCATCGCCAGCCCCGGTCAGGCCGAGCGGGTCAAAGAGGCCCTCGCCAATCTTGCCACGGAGCCGCCCGCGAAATAAGTACATCACGTCAACGTGTATCCACGCACCCCGCGCTCTTGCTGCGGGGTGCTTTTTTTGGCGTTCATGGGCAATTAATGGGTGCCAACAAAGACCCACTCCGCCAAAACAAACTGAACCCACCAATCGTGCCGCGCATAGATATTGGGGAGAACACCAGCTCCACAAGAGACCATTAAAAACCCGTCACACCGCTCCCCCCCGTGTGCCTTGACGACGAT
>CAXBPH010000347.1:0-6622 GCA_963977445.1 uncultured bacterium
TAATACCCCGAGCAGCCCAAAAGATCCCAACTTTGTGAAATATTCGGGCTAGTGGCAACACGGGGATTAGACCTTGTATCACCTTAACTTGGGGAGTGCTTTTTCATGATGCGGCCTTCGATTCTTGTAGTTACCTTTTTCTCGTTAACCCTTGGCGGGGTTGCCTTTGCAGAACTTCAGGGCGGGGGCCCCCGGATGTATCCACCGGAAACGTCCGTCCCATCCCTCGAATACACAGCCCAACCGCCGGATGGCGTCGATTTGCTCTTTGTCGAACGCTACGCCCTCGCGGAAGATCGGGAGGCGGTCTTAAAGGAGCTCGTGCCGGGTACGGAGCCCTATTACTACTTCACCAGCCTCTATTTGCAGGAACAAGGGGCATTTGACGACGTAGATGCCCTGTTGAAGACCTGGGTGAAGCGGTACGACGAGTCCCGCCAGGTGGTGGAAATCCGCAATCGCCAGGCCCTCCTCCGCTATGGGAAGCAACCGGCGGACACGGTGGCCTATCTGACGTCCCTTTTCGGCTTGACCTTTGACCACCAGCCCCAGATTCCCGGGGCCGCGCCCGATTTGCCCACCGTGCTGGACCCCGCGCTCATCAGCCGGGAGACGCTGCTGCAACGGGTCCTCGACAAGCCCGGCGATTCGTCGACCATCGACGGCTTCCGTCCCGGTGCCTATTCCTGGCTACTCGCGACGGACCTCTCCCCCGCCCGACGCCACAATATCCTGAAGGCCTTGACCTTACCGGATTACCCCCGTTTGGCCGAGCTTATTGCACGGGATCTGCATGAGCCGGGTATGGGTTCCTTCGGGACTCTCGACATTCACACACGCCTGACGAAAGAGCAACTGGACGCCCTGCTGGCCCTGAAGCCCGATTTGCTGGATAGTGACGCCTTTATCAAGACCTATCTGCTGCGACTCGTTCCCAGCAACGATGCGGTGAACTGGCAACAGGACCCCGAGGCAATGGGGGCCTATCTGGAGCGGCTCGGGGACTTCGTGGAGCGTCTCTCCCCGGCCTACAGCGGGCGAAAGGCCCAGGTCGCCTATCACCGCCTCGCTTTTGACCAGACCCAGGGGGTCTATGATGTGGATCGCTTCCTGGCCTATCTGAAAATACCCCGGCGCATGTCCTATGTGAATCCCGATTTCCTCCAGAAGGGTGTAAACGCGAATCATTTGGCCAATCTGGACGAGCATTTAGAAGGGGCTACCGCCCTGTCTGCCGTGGGCCACGACGAGGCCCTGGTCGGCGACTATCTGCGTCACTTTTTTGAAAGCGCCGATGATTATGCCCGTTTCACGCCCTATATTCGCGAGGATTATCTCCGGACCGTCTTTGCCGAGGTGAAATTGCTCCAGGGCGAGGGCGATCTGGAACAGTGGTATTCGTGGCTCACGCCCGACGTGGTGGACGCCCTGAAGAATCGCGTGGATGTAGCTTTTGTGCCGGAAAACAAACAGCAATTCGGTCTGGACGAAGCCGTCTCGGTGGGGCTCTGGGTGAAGAATGTGGACCGCCTGCTGGTGAAGGTTTTCGAGATCGACACGAAGAACTACTACCAGGAGTTTCAGCAGGAGATCAACACGGCCATCGAGCTCGACGGTCTCGTGGCCAATGATGAGCAGGTCTACACCTACGACGAAGGGCCCCTCCGTCGGCACCGGCAGGAGTTCACGTTTCCTGAGATTACCGGCCGGGGCGTCTGGGTGATTGAGTTTGTGGGCAATGGCACGAGCAGCCGCGCCGTGGTGGCGAAGGGCTCGCTCCAGTATCTCCGCCGCACGAGTCCCGTGGGGCAGGTCTTCACCCTCTTTGACGAGACGGGAGCGCCCGTGCCCGATGGGTCCATCTGGTTTAACGAACACCGGTACCCGGCCAACAGCATTGGCGAAATCATTCTGCCCTTCTCGACCAATGGGGGCACGGCGGAAATCCTTCTCTGTCAGGATGATTTTGCGACCCGGACGACCTTTTACCACGCTCCCGAAGTGTACCGCCTCGACTCCACCTTCCATGTAGATTCTGAGTCCCTGCGTGCGGGTGAGACGGCCCAGTTGGCCGTGCGCCCCCTCCTCTACTTGAATGGCACCCCGGTGCCCCTGTCCCTGATGAAAGATGCCTCCCTTGAGATTACGTCGTTTTCCCACGATGGCATCGAGAGTCGGCAGCAAATCGAAAATGTGGCGCTGAAAAACGATGAGGCCACCCTGCAGAACTTTTCCGTACCGGAAAACCTTGCGAAACTCACCTTCTCGCTCCGGGGGACGGTGCCCGCACTGACCCGAGATGCGCCGTTTACACCGAAGAGCGAAGAGAGCATCGACATCAACGGCATCTATGGGTCGGCGAAGACGGCGGCACTCTTTCTCAGCCAATCAGACGCTGGATTTGCCATCGAGCTGCGGGATCTCAGCGGCAATCCTATTGCCGATCGCGTCATCGCCGTGCAGTTCAGCCACGGTGATTTCTCCGAGCCCGTTCAGGTGAAACTCAAGACCGATGACGGAGGGCAGGTTCACCTTGGTGCACTCGATGAGATCGCGTGGGTAAATGCTGCTTGTGCCGACGCCACGGAGAACGAATTCATCGAAGGTCGGTGGACCTTACCCTCGCCCACCTATACCTACCCGAAGACCCTCCAGGGCAGCACCCGCGTGGCCATGCGCATTCCCTATTTGGGCGAGGCGAAGCAAAAGGTTGCCGATATCGCTTCCCTCCTTGAGCTTCGGGGGGACAACTATGTGGCAGACCACACTGAGGCCCTCCGGCTGGAAGAGGGCTACCTCCTTGTTTCCGGCCTCGCTGCGGGGGATTACCTGCTCCATCTGAAGGAATCGACGCGGAAGATTACCCTGCGCTTCAGCGATGGCGATGTGACGGGATCCTACGTGGCCTCGCCATCGCGCCTGCTCGACGGCACCGCCCCCACGGCCCTGCAGATTCAATCGGTCTCGGCAGACGACACGTCACTTCGTATTCAATGTGGCGGCGTGAATGCCTTCACCCGGGTGCATGTGGTGGCAACACGTTTCCTGCCCGAGCGACGCCTTGCCAATGGGATGTTTGTGAGCCCCTTGGCGGACCCCGAGAGCCGAACGGTATCCGGGGACTATGCGTTGTACACCTCCAGTCGTCAGATTGGCGATGAGTATCGCTATATTCTTGATCGCCGCTTTGCCGACATTTTCCCGGGCAACATGCTCGACCGTCCGTCGCTCTTGCTGAACCCCTGGGCCATCGAGGAAACCGATGCGGCCCAGGAGGATGCCAAAGAGGGTGCACCCATGCCGCTCATGGAAGCCGATTCGGCCCCCGTCCCACCATCACCCAGTTCGGCACCCTCGCCTGCGCGCACCGCATATGTCGGCCCTCCTTTTTCTCCCAATTACGATTTCCTTGGTGGGGACGCTGCGGTCTTTTACAACCTGGTCCCCGATGCAACGGGTGGAGTCACGATTCCCATGGAAGACCTCCAGGGCCGGGGCTATCTGCAAATCGTGGCCACCGACCCCACGGCCACCGTTTCGCGCACGGAAGCGCTGGCGGCACAACCGTGGCGCCCACGGGACCTCCGGCTCGCGAAGGGACTGGATCCCGAAGGCCATGTGGTGGAACAGAAAGCGTCGAAGGTGCTGGACAGCGGCGAGGCCCTCAGCATCAGCCTCACGGGCGATGCAGACGTGCAGGTCTATGACTCCGTGCCTTCCGTCCTGGGATTGCTCATGACACTCAACAGCGATTCACACCTTCGGGACTTCAGCTTTGTGGGACGGTGGCCTCAATTGAGTGCGGAAGAGAAACTGGCGAAGTTTTCGAAATATGAATCTCATGAACTGAATTTCTTTCTCTATCATAAAGATCGGGCCTTCTTTGACGAGACGGTTCGTCCCTTTCTGGCGAATAAATATGAGAAGACCTTTCTCGACCATTGGTTGTTGGAAGAGGACCTGGCGGCCTATCAAAACGCTTGGGAATTTGCCCAGTTAAATCGCGTCGAGCAAGTACTGTTGGCAAGGCGCATGCCCACGGTGCTACCCGCCCTGGCGCAACAACTGCAAGACGCATTAAACATGGTGCCGCCCAATCCGGAGCGGGCAAATACCTTGTTCATGACGGCCCTCCATGGGGGTGCCCTGAAGCAGGGTGGTGGCGTGGAAATTGATGGCTTCCTTCGAATTCGCGGTAACTTTTACGATGCCGACGACAACGGTGGCGGAATGGCTATTCGTACAAGTCGGCAAAAGGCCGACGTGGAATCGACGCCGCTCGTATCAAGCGGGGCGCAAGATTCGGCTTTCGTTGGGTCGCAACCGATGCCCGCTGATCTTCCGGCGTCAAATCTTTACTACTTAAACGATGCAGAGCTAATACACGCCCGTGAAGAATATCGGGCGCTCTACCGCACGCCTGAGAGGACCCAGGCCTATATAGAGACCAACTACTATCAGCGACGTATCGAAGAGACCCACGGAGAAATGATTCCCGTGAATGCCTTCTGGCGTGACTATGCCAACGCGTCACCAGAGGCCCCGTTTCTCTCCGCCCATCTCGTGGAGGTGGCGGGCAGTTTTACGGAAGCCATGCTGGCGTTGGCCGTCCTCGATTTGCCCTTTGAGTCCCCGAAACATGCGGTGGATTCCGAAGAAGGGACCTACACCTTCCGGGCGGGTGGCCGTGCTGTCACCTATTTCAAGGACATCGAAGCCGCGACGCTAACCAGCGATGAAACTACCGTGTTGGTCAGTCAGAACTATTTCCGCGAAGGGGACCGCTTCCGCTTTGAAGGGAATCAGCAATACGACAAGTTTGTCACCGACGAGTTCCTCACCGGGGTGGTCTATGGCTGCCAGGTAATGGTGACCAACACCACATCGGCACCCCATCAGATTGAGGTGCTCCACCAGATTCCCACCGGGGCCCTTCCGGTACACAGCGGACGATACAGCAACAGCACGCGCACCACTCTGGGTGCCTATGGAACGAGTCGCGAAGAGTATTTCTTTTTCTTCCCGGCCCCCGGCGTCTTTGACCACTTTCCTGTTCACGTGAGCGAAAACAGTGCGCTATTGGCTTTCGCCCCGGCCCACCAGATGACGGTGGTCGCCGAGCCGAGCACGGTGGACACCACGTCGTGGGCCTACCTCTCGCAACAGGCCTCCTCGGAGGAAGTCCTCACCTATTTGAAGACAGCCAACCTCAACCGTATCGATCTGAGCCAAATCCTCTGGCGGATGAAGGATGCCGACTTTTATCATGCAACGATTGACCTGCTGACGGCGCGGCTCACGGTGGTGCCCGAGTTGTGGGCCTATGGATTCAAACACAACGATGCCGATGCCATGGGAACCTACCTGCAGCATCGCAGCGACTTCGTAGAGCAAAGCGGGCCCTACGTCGACAGTGCCTTGCTCACCATTGACCCGGTTGCCCGGAAGATGTATCAGCATATCGAGTACGCCCCGCTGATTAACCCCCGCGCCCACCACCCGGAGGGCAAGTGGATGATTACCAACACCCAGTTGGAACTCCAGTACCGGGCGTTCCTGAATGTGTTGGCCCACCGTCCCTCACTGCGTCAGGAAGACCTGCTGGCCCTGAGCTATTATCTGCTCTTGCAAGATCGGGTGGGTGAAGGGCTTGCCTGTTTTGCCCGGGTCAGCCCTGATGCCCTGCCCACCCGCGTGCAATATGATTACCTCCAGGCCTACCTCAATTTCTATGAGGAAAATCCGGTGGGTGCGGCGGAAATCGCGGCGCGCTACACGGACTACCCCGTGCTGCCGTGGCGAGAGCGTTTTGCCGCGCTCGCGGCCCAGGCAGCGGAAATTACGGGGTCGACCATGGCGGCTGACGGTGTACCGCTCACGCAAGATGCCCTCGCCGCCGAGGAGGCCCAACTCGATATGGAAATCATGGACGGTGGTCTCCAGCTCTATTATCAGAATCTCACGGAATGCACCGTCAGCTTCTATCCCATCGATTTGGAGATGCTCTTTACCCGGAGTCCCTTTGCCCTCGCGGGGACCAATGTCATCGCGGGCGTCAAGCCCCTGTCCACCCTGACGGTCTCGCTCGACGGGGGGCAGTCCCAGGTGCTGGTGCCCTTGCCGACGGCGTATGCGAACAGCCATGTGGTCATCAAGGTGGAGTCCGGCGGCATCAGCCGCTCGGACATCCGGTATTCGAGCCATCTTGTTGCCCAACTGGTGGAACGCTATGGCCAGGTGCAGGTGTCTGCCAAGGCCGATAACAAGGCCCTTTCCAGGGTCTACGTGAAGGTCTTCGCGAAGCTTAAGAATGGGCAGACCCTGTTTTATCGCGATGGCTACACGGACCTTCGGGGGCGCTTTGACTACGCTTCATCAAGCACGATGGCGCTGGACGACGTGACGGAGTTCGCCATCCTGGTGCTGAGTGAGGAGCACGGCGCGAAGGTGCTCCTGGCAGAGCCGCCCGCGCGTTAGTCGACATCATGAAACAAAAGGCTCATGAGCAATTAGTGGAGATGATTTATTCGATCTTTCAAGTGCCGGAGATAAAAGGATGACGCGATGGGTTCTTGCGAATCATGTCGTCACGCAACTTTTTGCAGATAAAACGACAAACCAT
>CAXBPH010000348.1:0-6597 GCA_963977445.1 uncultured bacterium
CAGCTCTCATCGGTGCCCCCTTTGGCCCGGAGCATAATCACTTGGAGGTCACGCGTATCTTTCGTGCGCGTCATATTGCCCTGGCTCTTGAGGAGCGCATAGGCGTCAGTTACTTCCTCGTCGGAGGCGGTCAGGGACGCTGTTTTGCCCTCGACAAAGCGCTGGACCCGAATCTGGGTGCGCATGTGTTCCTTCAGCTTCTCTTCCGTCAGTTTGAGCACCTCAAGATAGCCCTGATAGGCCTGTTCGGAGTCGAAAATGGTCTTGCGCTGCTGAAACTCAGACTCTATCTCTTCATCGGTCACTTCGATACCGGCATTTCTGGCGGTGATGCTCAAGATATGATCTTGAATCAACTCATTCATCAAGGCACGCCGCATGGCGAGGTCGGGCTTGATTTCGCGCCCCGACTGGGCCTTGATCTGCTCCATGCGATAGTGGAGTTCCCGGGCAAACTCGGTCGCCGTAATGGTTTCATCGCCAACGCGGGCAATGACGACTTCTTCCTGCGCAGCCGGGGTTTCCGCAGTCACCGCTGGGGTTTCGGAGGCTACAGGAGCCTCTTGCGCCACTACGCCGTGTGTCAGGCCCAAAACGACCAATATCATCCCATGCCAATGCTTTTTCATGAATCTTATCCTCTGACGTTGGGTACTGCGATATATTGAAATCTACCGCATGCGCAACAGTGCCGCGATGGCCCCGTGCGGAACACCCACCATAGCAAAGGCCTGGTGGGTGTTACGAATCCATATCTAATCTAAAAACGGACTAAATTGTGGTGTTTAGAGCTTAACCACCTTGCCGGTTTTAGCGGACTTGTAAATCGCCTCGATAAGGGCCACGGCCAGGCGACCTTCACGGCCCTGAATAGCCGGTTGCACGCCTTTTTGAATCGCTTTGGTAAAGTCCGCAATCTGGCGACGATGGCCTTCAATGGTAAGGCTGGACAGGGGATCGGCCGCACCGGAACCCAGCGCCGAGTCACCCGCCATGGCGGCTTCGATCTTCTTGTCGACGGCCTTCTTTTTGCTGAACTGCCAGGATACGACTTTACCGTCTTCCATGGCCGCGCTGCCTTCGGTACCGTGTATTTCTACGCGGGCAGGAAGTCCCGGCCAAACCGCCGTGCTTCCCTCGATAACGCCCTGGGCACCACTCTCGAATTCGAGAATGGCAGTCGCGAGATCTTCAACTTCGATATCTTTATGGGCCACCAGAGCCGTGCGCGCATAGACCGATTTCACCGGACCCATGAACCACTGAAGGAGGTCGATGTAGTGAATTCCCTGATTCATCAGGGCACCACCGCCGTCAAGCTTCCAGGTTCCACGCCACGCGCCACTGTCATAATATTCCTGGGAGCGATACCACTTGATGTAGGCATCACCGAGGACAATTTTTCCGAAACGTCCCTGGTCAATAGCCGCCCGTATCTGCTCCGCGCCTTCGGCAAAACGGCTCTGAAAGATACAGCCCAGATTTACGCCGGCATCGTCGGTCGCTTTGATAATCTTATCAATGCGCTTGCTGGTTACATCGAGGGGTTTCTCTGAGAGGATATGTTTTCCCGCCTTGGCACAATCCACGGCGATTTCCGCCCGGAGTCCGCTGGGAACACAAAGGGAGATGGCATGAATGTCATCCCGCTTGAGCATTTCTTTATAATCATCAAAGGCGTCTGCGCCATACTGGTCGGCCAGTTTCTTCGCCGTCTCCATGCGCACGTCGGCAACACCGACCAATTTCGCACCGCGCACCACATTGATGCTTGCCGCGTGAATGGGTCCGATATTGCCGCACCCGATAATTCCGTAACCTACCGTAGCCATGACTTCTCCTTCATTCGGTTGAAGGCAGAGTATAGCATATGATTTCAGAGGGAAAAAATGGTGATAAGGGACCCACTACTGCCTCTCCCAAGGCTGATCGCCTTATGTGGGAACGACTAAATAAGCGCAGGTAGACCTCGCTCAAATCCAGCTCTTTATTTTTACGTCTTCGACGTAATGCCGACGAGCCGTCGGCGCTCCATAGCGCCAATTGGAAAGCCGGAAACCGAATGACTTGGAAAAGGTCCGACATGAACCTTTGCCTATTTAGCGCAGGGGCTTCGTGACGACCTTCGCCGTGCCCTTGGTGACCTTGCCCACGCCCTTGGCCGTACCTTTTACAACCCCTTTGGTCACGCCCACGACCGCACGGGGCGCGGCACACCCCGAGGCTGTCAACGCCCCCCCTACGAGCATCAAGAGTATTCCAAATCCGTAGCGCTTCGACATCGCCTGCCCTCCCCTTAGTCCCGTTGAATTGCGTGAACCTGTTCTACCAGACGGGTCACCCGCTCAAAAGGTGTCTCCCGCAACAGTCCGTGACTCAGATTAAAAATATGTCCCCGGTGCTCGCCCTGGCGGACGCATTCGACCACCGCATCGGCAATCGCAGTTTCTTCGCCATGGGCCAGGAGGTTGTTGTCCAGATTTCCCTGGAAAACGCGGTCCGCCCCCAGCTGTTTCCGTGCATCACCCACACTAATGTTCGCGGGAAGGCTGATGACGTCGGCACCGGCACTATCCAGGTCTCCAAGGTCATTCCACTCCCGGGCAAAGTTTATGGTGGGCACTACGCCTTTCAGGGCCGAAAAAATCCGCTGCTGATAGGGTAAGGCGAATTCCCGGTACTGTTCCGGGCTCAGCAGAAAGGCCGCCGATTCAAAGAGTTGAACCGCCGCAACCCCGCAATTTGCCTGATACTTGAGGTAGTTGATGGTCATTTCCGTGATGGTTTCGAGGAGCGTGTGAAGGGCCTCGGGTTCCTCGTGCAGGAAAGTCATGGCCCGGTCCGCGCTGGTGCCGAAGCTTTTGCCTTCAAGAATGAAGACTGCCAAAGTCAGCGGCGAACCGGCAAAGCCCAACACCGGCAGCTCTCCCTGGAGGGTATCGAAAATACCATCGAAGGTCTGGCGAATGAAGGGAAGTTCCGATTCTACATCGTAGCTGTGCAGGGCCTGGACATCCGCAAGAGAATCGCAGGGCGTTTTCAATTTTGGACCCGGCGCGAAGACGAACTCCGCCCCCATGGGTGCCAGTGGCGTCAAAATGTCCTGAAAGTAGATTAAGGCATCTACGCCGATACGTTTGGGCAGGAGGGTAATCTTCGTGGAATGCTCGGGATGACGAAATAAATCCTCCAGAGGCAGTTTGAGGGTTTCCTTCAAGGCCAGATACTGGGGATCGGTACGCCCCGCCTGACGCATCATCCAGATAGGGGTGTAGGGCGTTTCTTCGCCGCGCAGGGCCTTGAGCAACGTATCGTTCTGTACTGCCTGGGTCATTCCATGCCTCGATTCATGTAGCGTTAAACGTCTTCCGGGGTTTCGAAGTCCCCGAAGTTTTCTTCCATCCACTGTTGCCAATGGGCACCCCAGTGGGCCACCGCACCCTCGGCGCGGTTACCAAAAAAGTAGAAATCCAGGACCAGAAAGACCTTTCCGTCCATGGCCATGGCAAAGGCCGACAAGATACCAGCGGCGGGTTCGTCAAGCCGGAGAATCGCGCCAAACTCCTGGCCTTCGCCACTGGTGTATTTGACCGTACCAATGAGCGGGGGCAATTCGTCGGGGGCTTTCACAAAGGTGCCCACTTCCGATTCGCCAAGACCTATGGCCCCGGCCAACTCATCCCAGGCATCCCAGGTCGGTTGGGGGGCGACACCCATCACCCGAAACGCCGACGCCTGCTGGCCGCGAAAATTCATGAGGTAAATGCTCAGCACGTTGAAAAACCAGGGCCAGCCGCCCTCCCAGTCTTCGAGATGGCCGTCCCATTCGTCGCTCTCCGTCGCAAAGCTGTGGCGAACGTAGACCGTGCTTGTGCTGCCGGAAAGAGACTTCACCCCCCACTCTGTGAGCACTTCGGGGGCATCGGGGCCAAGATCGGCACTGGTGCCCACAAACTTGTTTGGGGCATCCCACGAAAGTATATCGGACACCGAATCCATGGTGCCGTCATCGCTGAAATGGGATATGACCCGGGCGGGTTGTCCGTCCTTTCCCAACTCAATATCGGTGGGAACAAACCAGGACGCAATACCGGGGCCCGTAGCGATAGCCTCCCAGACCTCCTCGACGGTGCCCGGGACCTCGCGGGCTACCTCGACCCACCGATTTCCTGAAGCATCTTTCTCAACACCCATGCCCTGTCTCCTGCAATCGTTTATTCGTAGTGGTGATAGCCTACCATACCAAAAAACCGCATTCGACAACTGTCGAATGCGGTCTACGACCAAAAAATGGTCGGGGTGAGAGGATTTGAACCTCCGGCCCCTACGTCCCGAATCAAGGTATTGACACGGTGCGGTGCGACAAAAAACCAATGTTTACAACAGATTATGGCGAAATCGTTCGCCTCTAGCATAACTATTATATCACTCATTTGCTCTGATTTACAGTCAATTCAGGTAGTTTACCCGCAGCCAGTTGTTCTACACGCATGTATCAGAATTCCTCTGCCCAACTGAGCGTGGGGTGCAAACTTGAGTTCATACGATACCGAGACAGTCAGAGGCAGAGCACTTCCACGGACGCCCTGTAGGCGACGAAGCATTTAGGCCACACTATGTAGGAACTACGGTGGAGAACGTGCCTTACAGGGCATCCTGGAAGCATCGAGAGACCGTGCATTGTGTCGTCGTGCAGCTCTTCCCGTGACGTTGGAACCCTTGCCGGACTCAGGGCAGGCACCGTTAGAGCAATACGCCGAAGCATACCAGGGTTTGAGTACTGGCAGCGCCTTGAAGATAAAACCGATGGTTACGTGGCTTGTCTGGTGGCCCTGGGCTTGACCCCCCAGAGCATCGCCGCGCGCGATAGAGGCGGAAACTACCCGCACCTATGCTGATTGCCCTGCTTCCCCATGTACACGGGCATATACACGCCCATCACCCCTACCTACCCCATGCCCCGCCCACCTGTAACGGCTTACAAGGCATCCTGGCCCCTCCTTCATGGCAGCACACGCCCCCATGTATACGATGTATAGCCCCAACATACCGATGAATACCGACGCCTGTGTAGTGTATAGGCGGACTCTCGCTACGCTCAAGCAGGGTTATCTATAGGCAGTCAACATATCTCCGCTTCGCTACGATAAGAGACTACCTATGTTGAAGACTCCTTGTCTGTGGTACGTCTCCGCTGCGCTACGACACACCCCGACTTCGTCGAAACAAGCGGACCTCGCTACGCTTCGGACTTGTGTCCCTACTCGCATGCGCTCGCTAAAGCGGACGTTCGAATACGAACGCAAGGTCTACCCCTACCCCGTTCACCTAAAGGTGACCGGGCCAGGGGGGTTAACGAACCCCCCAGGGTATATACTGCACTCGGATTACTAAAATTATGATTTTTTTCGCCCGGATTTTCTAGCCCGCTGGACCTTTCCGAATCTTTCTAACGCCTGGCTCTTCCTGTCACCGAAATCCATGATGCCAAGCCTATCTCTTCCCGTTTGTATTCTACAGCACTAAGCACTACTATGATTGCGGGACGGTCCCTGCCAAGGGGGCTTGGGATATTTCGGAATCTGCATCGCTGTCTGTCCGAAGATGGGGCCAACCTCATCGGGGTAATTCAGCAAATGACGTTATGTGACGTATCTTGACTGCCTAACTGCGTCACTTCTCCGGTTTCTTTTGGGGCCGTGACAAGATCGGGAGTGCTGGATAGTTTGATGCAGCGCTAAACTGTGTGGGTCAGCAACGGCCAGAAAAGGGGAATTCGGAATGCGTGCTACTACTTGGTCTAATATTCGCAACTTCAATCCATTCAGAATAGTGCGTGTGACAACGGGATTGGGCATTGTCTTGTTCCTGACCGTCGTGGGTTCTGCAATCGCTCAGGACGTACAATTTGAGTATGCCTCCGCTGTGGGCGGGGTGAGTCGGGGCATTGTGGTGGATGCCTCGGGCAACACCTACATCACGGGAAACTTTGGCGGCACCGCAGATTTTGACCCCAGCGCTGGTATCTTCAACCTTTCAGCTGTGGGTGGGAATGACATCTTTGTTTGTAAGCTAGATGCGACAGGAAATCTTGTTTGGGCCAAGGCCATGGGCGGCGCGGGTGATGGTCAGGGCAACGATATCGCCTTGGACGCTTCTGGTAATGTGTATACGACGGGATATTTTTCAGGCACCGTAGATTTTGATCCCGGCGCTGGTACCTTTAGCCTCACTCAGGGAAGTTCCGGCATCTTTCTACAAAAGCTCGATCCTTCGGGGAACTTCGTATGGGCCGAGGCCCTAATCGATAGTGATGGCTTTGGTGTTGCGAGGGGGCGGGGTATTGCGGTGGACGGATCGGGCAATGTACACATCGCCGGAGATTTCAATGGGACGGTAGACTTTGATTCGGGTGTAGGAACGACAGAGCTTACCAGCGCGGGGGGCGATGATATTTTTGTATTGAAGCTGGACGGCGATGGTGATTTCGTGTGGGCTAAGGCCATGGGTACCAGCGGTATTTATAGTGATCAAGGTTTAGGTATCGCGGTTGACACGTCAGGCAGTGTGTACACCACAGGCTTTTTCGGCAGCACG
>CAXBPH010000349.1:0-6582 GCA_963977445.1 uncultured bacterium
GGGGCCCACCATTAATCGGCACCGTAACGAGGTCAGGACCGAAGGGGATTATCTTCCAAATCAGGGGGAGGGTGTCACCGCTCCAACTAATCTGCCGCTGTACGAGCAACCCGTAATCGGTCACCACGTAGACGAACTGATAGAGGGATACCAGCACGACGCCAAACGCGAAACGTTGCCAGATTTTCCGCTCAACCACCCAGAGTACCAACATACCCGCCAGCCCGATATTCAACAAGGCATCCCACAAATAGCCCGTGTAGATGGTGAAGCCAAGCATGACGATGATGGCATAGCGTTTGAGGAGTCCGTAACGAACCGCCTTTAGGCCCTCTTTAGGCAGGCGTTTTACCATCGTAAGGCGCATGCCCATTCCCACCACAAACATAAATACGGGGGCGATGAGGTCGGCAAAGGTAAAGCCTGCGCCGTGGGGGTGGTGAATTTGTTGCCACAAGTGGGCCAAGACCCATTGAATACCCGACGTATTCTCCGGCTCCAACAGTTCGCTCTTGAAAGAGCCAAAGTAGTCGACCAGCAGCATGCCAAAGATGGCATAGCCTCGATACTGATCCATGGACAATATTCGTTTTGAAGGTACAGTGATAGTAGACATGATACTCCTGGCAATTCCAGGGTCGCGCTGGTGCGCCTTCCTGTCTTGCCGCAGGAGAAAATCAGGCGTATCGTCGACCAGGTTTGGGTGGCCCGTCGGGTCACCGGAAAAAAGAATACCCCGTGCTCGGCACAGGGTAGCAAAATCAGGTAGGGGGATTCCAGATCTCCAATTGAATCCAGCGAGAAGTTTGCACGAAATTGGGACGGGTCTATCGGGCACAATTTTCGTGCTTATATCGAAGGGGGACGGATTGGATGGCTTTTTCGATGAAGGAAGTGTGGATCTACTGCACCGATAGTCTGGCAGAACGGCTCCATTGACTCGTTCATCAGCCCCGCGCCCTCATTCGGATTCCCGAACGTCGATCTCTAGTTTTCGGTCTCCCTTGCTGATTCGGACCAGGCCCGTCGCCCATGCCTCATTCAAAAATGGACTCTTAAACGTGTAATTCGGTGCCAGATCGATAGCTGCGCCATTCAGCTCGGGAGCACGGTCACTCTCAGCGAAAAATCGAAAATCTCCCGTGCCGCCCAAGCCACTGTAGTGCAACACACCTTCGTCAAAGGAAAGCGGTTGGGCCAAAATGGCGTCTTCAAACTGCTCCATATTGTCGTCATAGTCACTACTGCGCACGACTTCAAATACGATAGGGGTAAATTCATTCTCACACCGTAGCCACCGCTCGTCATCCCAGGACCATGCACCGTCCACAATTTTTATGGCGGCAAAAGCAGATGCCGCGCGTACAAAGATCCAGCCACCCTTTTCGTGGTGTTCGAGGTCCGTCGAAAAGCAGACGCGCATGGCATCGGCGTGTTCGGCTTGCCGGAGTTTCTGGGTTATCAGGGTGCCCTTATGCTGTATGGCCCATTGGCTATTATAGGTGCTGCGGTCCGTCTGGCAGCGGGGGTAGAGGGTCGAATCCTTGTCACCGGCAAAGATGATGCCGTGCCAGCGATTCTGCTGACTGATGGCGGTCCAATATTCCTCGGGACGGTTTTCCAGATGGAGCGTGCCGACGATAAAGTCGGGGGTGCAAAAGGAATATCGGGCAATGGCGCCGTACTCTGGATCGACCATGTATACCGGCTCGTCGCCTTGGGGGGAGTCTTCCGC
The DNA here is from genome assembly GCA_963977445.1 of uncultured bacterium. Classification (GTDB taxonomy): domain Bacteria; phylum Hydrogenedentota; class Hydrogenedentia; order Hydrogenedentales; family JAEUWI01; genus JAEUWI01. The sequence goes on from CAXBPH010000349.1 coordinate 1,736, forward strand.
AGACCCATCGATCAGACGACGTCCCGGCTTCCGCGATTGGCACTCGTATTCGCCGCGGCCTGCCGGGTCCATAGCGATATCGACAATGACCGGTGGCAATCGATAGGTCGTCGTGGCGATTACCGGTAGCGTTTCATGCTGGTGGGCTGGGTGTCCCTCACCGAGATAAAACCAGCTCATGGCGCGGTTACGGTCATGGCCAGATAAGGCCCATGCCCCGGGATAGAGCCGGGTCTTGCCCCCGCCGCGCATCCCACCAAGTTGCTCCTGTGCCCATTCGGTCCACCAGACATCCAGGGCACTCTTGACGAGCTCCTTAAGTTCGGGGTCGTCGCTAAAATCGTAGATGTTGTGCCAGCCCTGAAGGGTGCGGGAACCATAACCCGATGGCGAAATCTCTACCAGCATGCCCCGCTTGATGCGCTCACGGTAATAGCGCTTCAGCCAGATGCGCCAGGCCGCAAGTTGTTCCGAAGGGGGCGAGCCATCGGCATAGTGATAGTCGGCATACCTTGGGGACTGGGCGAGAATACGCGCGGCCGCCCACCGGGTGGCATCCCGTTGGGCACTGTGATTCTCACTGCCCCAGATGCGCCACGTGGCCTCGGGGTCGGCATCAGCCAGGCGGGACGCCTCCCGTGCCCATTCTGCAAAAAGGGCCGCGATCGCTTCGGCGCTTTCGGGAAGCATACGTTCCTCCCGGATGCCTCCAGGCCCGAAGAGGCCGTAGATCCGATAGAACACGCCTCCCATCCAATGGAGGCCAAATTCTCCGGAAGACTGGTGTTCCCGTCGCACCTGCGCAACGGCATCAAGTAGGGCCTGATTGGCCCGCTCGGTTTCCGACCCCAGGTGAAACGCCGCCAGGGCGCAACAAAGACGACTGAAAACGTATTGGTTGACGGCGACATCCATCCGAACTGAAACCGGTCCCCAGGGGCCCCTTCCTGCGGGGCCCAGGACATCCACGGCTTGCCAGCCATCTGCAGGTAAAGCATCCGACGCTTCGTCAACGGCCCCATCCGTACTCTGCCACTGTTCGTCGGTTATCATTACAAGTGGTGGGCCGGTTTCGAAGGTGATGTGTATCATGCCCAGTACACCGGCAGGATTGGGCGCATCGCCTGCATTGTGGGCCACCAACCCAATCTCGTTGTCACCCACGGCCAGATAATGGCTGAATTCAACCGGCGTCGCATGTTGGAAGCCGGAGGGGCGACTTACACGCTGTCCGTTCACAAGCAAATCCGCGAAATTGTCTGCGGCAAATGCGCCGTAGGCTGCGATCATGCGACGGTCTTTCGGAATAGTCACCGTCCGTCGAAAGCAGCGGGTGCCGACGGGGGCCAGGGCCGCGCCGTTCTCGCCCGCATGCCAAAGCCACTGGGCCCCAAGCAATTCATCGCGGCAGGCGTCCATTCCTGAATCCATTTCGACCAGGGGTTTAACGAGATAGCCGTGTAGATACGCATCCCGTCGGGCTTCGAAGCCGTTGCTTATGGTTTCGATTTCCCCGTCCGTCAATCCATGTGCCGCTTGCACCCAGAAGAGCAGAGGGGCACCCAGGAAAAGGAATAGTATCCGTATGGCCAAAAAATTCATTTCGCAATCCAATCTGGGGTCCGCAGACATCATTCGGTTATTGTGACTACAGGGTAGGGACTCTCCCGGGGAGGCGACTTCGTCGGATGACCCAAAGACTCCGGAAGCAGTATAGGACAATCGATTGTGCAGTGCCAAGGCCTATTCGCGCGCTTGGCTCTTCGGAGCGACGCCGCTTCGTGAGCATTGCTGGGTCAGTGTGGAAACTGCACCGACCCCGCCCATGGGGGGCGTATATGTCGTGGTGCAATCAAGGATCATGGACAGAGCAGGGGGGGCGTCTGGACAGAGAAGTCCGCTTGGAGAGGGGGTTGCATCGATGACGTTCACGGGGGAGAAATCTCCCGGGGGGGTGTAGTTTCATAGAGAGCGGGCGCATCGTCTTTAGTCGGGTCGGTGCCCGGTATAAAAATGAGCGGAAGTGGCGTCGAAATGGCTTCGCTCTGTGGGTTAGGGCACTTCACGTGGCCCTTTGCGGTCCTGTTTGGGACCCTTACAAAGCCAACTCGTTACGCAACTTCCGCTGCTATATGATGGATGGAATCAGTAACGTTAACTGCGCAATTGGGTCTGGGCTCTTCACATGGCCACTGCCGTCCTGTCTTGAGGACACGCGCACAACGCCCCATTCGGGGATCTGTTTCCATCGTATCTAAAGCGGTACCGACGGGACAGGCGACCAGTCTGGTTTCCGGCCAGACCCGTATGTTGTCCGTCCTGCGGGAGCACCGCATTGTCGGGCCCGGGTCTCTCTGGATTCCCACATTGTCAGCGCCGGGTCTTGGCGTCCCGGCCCCGCATTGGGTGCCGTAGCTGACCGTCTCGGAATCACTATCCCGGGTCCAAAATCAGTATACCACCATACCCCGTTTTTGCAAAGGAAAAAACACAGTATTTTTGTATAAACCCCCTGATAATAAAAGCCGTATCGAATTGGACCAGTTGGGCCTGGATGGCACTATTCTTGCCTGTAAAGCCGGGGGGTGAATGGCTTCGGTGATATGCTACACTTGAGGCGAATTTCGCTCAAGAACACGGCCAGAAAGGACATTCATGAAACACGTAAGTGTGGTATCCGATCTACACATGTTCTGTCAGCGCTCCCATTGGGAAGTTCACCTGCCCGCTATCGAAGCCGCTGCGGCTGCCGCCGATCTATTTGTATTTAATGGTGATACCTTTGATTTCAAATGGACCACCCTGAATTCGGTGGAGCAAACGATTCAGGCCGCCGTGGATTATTTGGAAGATTTGGCGATTCGCTTTCCGTCGTGCCAATTTCATGTGAATCTCGGCAACCACGATCATGTGCAGGGATTTATCGATGCCCTGGCCGAACTGGCAGGAAGAACCAAAAACCTTAGCTGGCACCCCTATTATCTACGCATTGCCAATACCCTTTTCATACACGGCGACGCCGCAACGCGAAAAATGAATCAGGCACAACTCGAGGCCTATCGCGCCAACTGGCTTCACCACAAGAAACAGGGGAAAATGAAGAATCGCGTCTATGATGCGGCCTTCAAGGCTGGTGCCCACCTCGCAGTGTCCCGACTGGCCCATCCCCATCGGCGAACGCTGCAGCGCGTGCATTCTTACATCCATGATATCGGACATGGCGAACCGGAAGGGGTAGAAAATGTTTATTTCGGGCATACCCATGTGGCCGTAGATGGCGCACGGTACGGGGGGGTGACTTTTCACAACGGTGGCGCGCCCATGCGCGGCATGACGTTTAATCTATTAACACTGAAGATTGCAGATCCCGCCTGATGGGGGCGTGAAGGTCCTGCAAGGGTCGAACGAAAACAGTAGTCTACGTAGAAGGGCAAATTGAATGGCGAACGAAGTATATGTGGCGTTGTTGGAAGAAGGGGTAAATGCCTGGAACAATTGGCGCAATGATAACCAACGGGCACGTCCCGATCTTAGCGGGATAAACCTCGCAGGCTATCAACTACAGAATGTGAATTTTCGGGATGCGGATTTGACGGAGGCACATTTTGAGAAGGCGGAGTTGTCCAATGCCAATTTTTCTCTCTCGAACCTGAGCGGAGCCGTATTGAATAACTCCAATCTAAGCCGCGCGGTGTTAAGTGGCACCATCCTCAAGGGCGCCGAGCTCATTGGCGCCAATCTCTATTCGGCCAATCTTCGGGGTGCGGATTTTGCCAAGGCCAATTTGAAATCGGCCAACTTGAGTGGCGCAGATATGACAAAGGCAGATTTGACAGGGGCCAATCTCACGTGTGCGCGGCTCTGGATGAAATACTTCGGCAATAAGCCGTCCGCTATACTCGACGAGACGATTTTGTGGGAAGCGAAATTGACGGGGGTCGACTTGTCCAACGTCGATATGTCGAAGGCCCATCGATAAGAGGGGCAAGGCACGTTCTTCTGGAAGTGGATAGGATGCTATCCAATAGAAAATGCAAAATCAGCGCGGATGACTTGCGCTGATTTTGCATTAGATTGGACGTCTATTGTGGTGCAGATTAAGAATTAGTACGTCGGTGTCCTTAGACGGCGCGACGTATGTTTTCGAGCGGGTCCGCGTTGCTCGTTGAAATGGGAACGAGCCGGGCTTTGTGGGGAAGTTTAACCATACCCAGATAGTGTAAGCCCGCAGGGGTCAGGGCCAGATCGCCCGCATAGTTCGCAAATTGCAATGCATCATCAATAGGGGTGTGATCTTGCTTTACGACTGCCGATTTTTTCATTCTAATTACCTCCCGATAAGTGAAACTAGGTTCACCTGAATTGTGCACGGCGAAGTGTGTACTTTGTGTGGCGAAGGAAAAAAGATACTGTGGCAGTCTGGTTTATAACGTCTACATCCGCATGCGTTTGCGTTCGGAATCGTAGGGAGCTTCGCGGTAGAGCCGTGCCGCAATGAGCTGTCCATCGCAGCAGATGGCATAGGAGCCCCGGTCCAGAAATTCCGGGGTAATGCCATCATCGTGTCGAATGTAGCCCAGGGCCACGGCACCACCAAGGGTATGGCCAAAGGCACCTGACGTGGTGTGCCCTACGACGGTATCGTTTCGATGAATAGGCTCGTTTCCCCACAACATGACCGACGGATCTTCAAGAACCAGGGAAACCAGTTGGCGTTTGGGAAGGTCCTCCCACTTTTCCATGAGCGCGTCGTGGCCGATAAATGGAATAGACTTTTCCCAGGATATGGCGAAGGCAAGACCCGCTTCAAAAGGGGTGTCTTCGGGCGTAATATCTGCCCCCCAGGC
>CAXBPH010000350.1:0-6577 GCA_963977445.1 uncultured bacterium
GGTCACGCCCGTTGGTGAGCCATCGGTCACGGCCGTTACCCCGACCATCAGGGGATGTGTCTCATCGAATTCGCCGAGACTGTGCTCGAAGAATTCCGGTCCTCCCGGCAGGAAGGGGTCGTAGTCGTCGTCGACGAAACGTCCGCGCAAGTCGTAATCACCCACATTTTCAAATATCGCCACGGCAACGATGACTTTGCCACCAAGATCCACGTAATCCGCCAAACGGTCACCGAGGATTACCGGATCCAGCAGGGGATATGTGCTCATGACCACAACAACATCGTAGCCGTTCAGAATATCGATAGTTGGTGTGGCTGTGCTGGGATCGAGATAGTCGACTTGATCGATTTCGGGGAAGGTCGCCAGGGCGGCGCGAAGAATGGTGGGGTCATTGGCCGATGCCAACATAAGGACGCGATTGACCAGGGTGGCGTTGGATGATGGCGTTACTAGAATCTCCCTTCTATCCACCGGCTCTGACGGGTACCCCCGGGTTTTGAGGCTACTTTCGGATTGGGCGTTGGGCGGCAGGGTTACGGAGATGGGAGGCATTGCAGTCGCGTCTGCCGAATCCTCTGCATTTCTTGTTGTGATGGTGAAACGCAACAGTGAGGCTGCTAACCCATCGTTGTGCACCAGCAATGCCGGGTCAACCAACCTCCGTGATCCCGAAGCCACTCGGGTCTCGAGGGGTTGGGGCAATGCGACGCGCAGGTCGGCCGGTGGAAGTACCTCAATGGTGGATTGACCACTGGTGGCGTCGCCGCCGCAGTCATTGGCCGCTACCAGGGTCACCGTATAGGTGCCCGGGTCGCTAAAGGTGAAGCTCGGGTTCTGCAGGGTGCTGGAGGCGATGCCATCGCCAAAATTCCAGAGCCACGAGATGGGCGTCCCCGTTGTTGTGTCCGTGAAATTTACCGTCAACGGTGCGGTGCCACTCAGGATGCTCGTGGTGTAGGAAGCGACGGGTACCGTTCCCAAGTGAATGAAATTGCTCTTGGTCTCCGTGTCTCTACCGCCGAGATTTCCCGTCCGCAAGGAAACGGTGTAAGTCCCGGGAACCGTATAGGTGTGGCTTGGGTTCTGGGTGTTACTCGTTGTGCCATCACCAAAGTTCCACAGCCATTCTGTGGGCGACTCGGTCGAAAGATCCGTGAAGTTGACGGTAAGCGAATCACATCCGGATACGTCTGACGCCTGAAAGTCGCTTGCTGGTGCCGGTACGTCCGACGTTATCACGATGGGCAGGGCAAAGGTGTTGTTCGCCTCCCCACACTCAGCGACCGTGTTCAGTTCATCAATGAGGAGTCCGAGATAGGCCGCGCCCGCCTGAAAATCTTCGGGGATCTCTACATCCGTGGGGATGGGGGCAACAAGCGTATCGCTTTCACTGGCAAGGCCACCGATCAGAATCTCGTGGGTGTTTGCCAGGGGGACATCGTCGGCGGTGATCGTATCGTCGGTAGACACATAAAAGCCGACAGAGAAGGTTCCAGCCGCTGTATCCCCCAGGTTTTCGATATGCGCCGTCAGTCGGGCCCCTATGGACTCACCTTGTTCCAGAGAATTGCCTGCAGACAAGGCTGCGTCACGAATGGCCAGGTCGGGGAGTCCCGCGCAACAATCGGGGCCGTCGGATAAATCGGTCGATTCATAATCATCCGGTATGCCAAAGCCTTCCGAAAGGCCGACGAGTCCATCTTGCGCCCCGAGACCGAGGTAGCTCAGGGCGATGCGTCCGTCGTAGAAAAGTTCAAGCTGAAAGGTGTTGGATGTGGAGGCGGCGTACTCCGGGACATTGACGAAGGTCACGGCAACGCGATCGGAGGTCTCTCTAATGCTGATGGTGCCACCGGCGGACGGATTGAGATCGTCAAACAGCATGGATATGCCCGGCTGCGCAAAGTGGTCGGACAAGTTCTCCTGGTATTCAACAGTCCCTGAGTCGAACGTGACCCGGCCGTTACTCGATACATAGAGCGTCGTATAGGGGACTCCGTAAAGCAAGACAGGGGTGCTGATACCAATGGTACGCGCCGAATCGTCAGTCATGATCAATGGCGTGCCGCCCACAGTCGATGTGGGAAGCGATTGGATCGACGTGCTCCGACATACCGTATAGCCACCTGACGTTGCTTCATCGGGGGTAAAGGTTATCGTCGTATTCGCAAGGTCGTTGTCGTTTGAAAAGAATTCCGTAAGGTAGTCTGCCCTTTCGAGGGTGGTGAAGGTGTAGAGATTGCTCTCATTATCGTCGAGGAACACATTGCCGGCACTATCGCGCGTCTCTATGGTGAAGAAATAGGTCGTGAGTTCCGTGAGGCCGGACAGGCGCACTTCATGTGCCGTATTTTGCAGACCGGTTGCGGTTCCGGTCAGGTTTACCATGCTGGTTCCATAACGAATCGTCGTGGTGGCGGGCTCGTCGGTGTTAAACGTGATGGTTGCTGTAGCACCGGAAATTCGGATGACTGCTATGTTCGTCGGTTCCACCGGGGTGCAATCCACGGTCGCGGTATCCGTCGCCGAAGCCGGATCACCCACCCCATTGCTTTGATCTTGGTACGTCACCAAGAGGGCGTCGCCATCCCCCGCTTCGAGTGTTCCATTTTCCTGGGTTACGGTCTGGTCCATGGAGGACAGTGAAATAGAAAATACGCCTGGAACGCTCGTCTCCGGTAGGGTCAGCGTTTCCTGGTCGCCCGACCCGCTGGTCACGACGATCGTGACAGACCCATCACCAGCAAGATCGATGTCGGAAACAGTCACTTCGATGGCGCTGTCGCATGGGTATACCGTCGCGTCAAAATTGACCCGGCCTTCGCTGATGACACAGACATCCTCCGGCGCATCGAACCCGTCTATTACAGAGAGGGCATCGTTGGAAGATGACGCGGCGGAAAGGCCCAGACCGCGCTCCGCAAATCCGTCCCAAAGTTCGCAGAGATTGGTTCCGCCGTTGTTTACCATGTCGGCCTGAAGAATCGCGTCTCGGCCATCGATAAAGCCGGGGTTGGGTGGCGTCAGCTTCATGCCGTCGATGACGAGTTGAAGCATAATCTCGTTGCCGGCGAATCCATGTTTGCCAATGAGCTTGTCCCGAACAACCCAGAGAATCTGACACCACACTGAGCCCACCCCATGGGGAACGCTCACGCCATCGATGTCAGAAAACACCTGGGGGTTCACGTTGCTCTGGGTTGAATAGGGAAAGGGGCGAATACCGCCTGAACTCGGCGAAGCGCCGAGAAGATAGTTACCTACGGGGTGGCTGGCATCACGAATGTCGTCGGGCTTGGCCAGGAGTGCGAGACCAATCCAATCGCTCCACCCCTCCCCCATCTGCTGCAGGCTGTTCAGGGACGTGACGCCCACAAGTCGGTGGGATACGCCATGCCCATATTCGTGAATAACAACATGGGTATCAAAAACACCGTCGATATCCGGATTGGGATTGGTGCCGATAAACATCTGCATGGTTGGGTTTCGGCCTTCGAAATCGGTAAAGAAATTTGCGTTGTTGGTGCCACTGCCGTCCTGGGCTTCTGCATTGACGGAATCGCTGCCTTCTCCACCCCGGCCAAAGTTGTCTTCTTGAAAATTGCCGGAGGCTTCATCAAAGCCGACTTGGTAGAGGCGATCGTGGATGTAGTTGCAGGTATAGAAGAGCTGGGTCACCGATGCGGCGCGGTAGGTCGACGGCGCGGAGGAGAGGCTCATGGGGAAATTAAACACGCGATTGGGTGAGCCGGCCGGTGTGGAGCCCACATCGGGCACGTCGTCAGCGTTTGTGTCGGTATAGGCCCGCACGTTGTTGCCTGTGGTGCTGTTGTCGCCGTCGTTGATCCAGCCGTTGGGCGACGCCGTCTCATCGAGAAAACGCAGGGTCTCCACCGTGCGGGTCATGGTTCCCGTAACCGGTGTAGGACTGTCGAAGGTATAGACGTTGTAACTTGCGTCTTCACTGGAAGCATACTTTGTTTGATTCAGACGATAGAGCACACGGCCATCGGTAGCATCGACCGTGATTTGATAGCGGTTGCTGCTGTCCTTCTCGGGGAGAAAAATCTGCCAGACCGGGCGAATATCGTTCCGGGTCAACGGAAAATAGGCACGCCGTGCCACGGGCTCGCCCGAGAAGTCCACCGATTGCTCAAACGTAACGGTGTTACCATCCGCACTCTTGGATGAGGTCAACGCTTGCGTCAGAGCACTGCCAATATTGTCCGCCGCCTGCTGAAGGCACTCTGCCGCCGAATATCGGGCCGACGGCGCAGACTTTTCACTTGTTGGAATCAGCGTGCTGGCTACATTGATCAGACGGCCATCGGATGTAAAATTCGCCCGCATTTCTGCGCCAATGAGGTCCGCCCCGGCAATCTGTTGTTGCAGTACAATATGCAAGACACCGTTGTGTTGCGTCACATACTCCCGGGTCACCGCGCACTGGTCCAGGAGCGCGGCATCAATGCCGAAGAGGTCCGGGTAACGGGCAACGTAATCTTTCAATAGGCCACGCCAGTCCCCCTGGGCGGCCGTCGACGTGAGATAGCTTCCTGTGGAGCGTATGAACGCGGGCGTGCCCAGATAGGGGTCGATACTTACCCGTGCCTCGGGCGTGTCATCCTGAAGTCGACGTATGTCGACTTGCGATTCCGTCGTAGACTGGGCCGACTTGGCGTTCTGAAAGAATTGGGCGTCGTCTCTTCGGATGTCATAGCCGGGGAGTTCGTTCTCTCCGTCTATGGCCCAACCTGAGAGCGTAACGGTCATCGATAGAATCGATGTAATGCCACGCAATGCGAATGAGATAAATGACGAGTTTTTTACAAGCGCCTGGACGCCCCCTGCACTTCTGACCATGCCCACACCCTCTGTTTTTGTAGTCCCAAGCATAACGTTGGACGTTACCTGCAGCTCCTCGAATGCCCCCTTGGAGAACACACCCGAAACAGACACGCCATGCCGGTCTCACACCGCTCCTGACGGTCTGGATAGTTTTACCCTGAACCAGATTACCCCGAATGTGCGACCAAGTCAAGCGTTAAATGTGAGTATTATGTAAATGATTAACAAAAAACGCCGGACCTGGAAATGTGCCAGGTCCGGCGTTTATGCATTGGGTTTAAGGGCCTCAGCCCGTGCGTTGCTCCTTCTCAGAGCGCGCAACCGGGAAGGAGCGGTCGAGATCCTGGAGGCGGATATTCTTCCACCGAATCTCCATCGGTTCCTTTTCCTTGGTGCTGTGAACCTGAAGGGCGATGAAGCCGCGGGCGGTCATTTCGTCCTTCAAATCAGCTGCAGGAACGCCGTTGACCCAGGTCTTAATACTGTCACCACGGGCCTCTACGCGAAAATGGTTCCATTCATTCTGCTTGAAGGCTTTTTGCGCCTTGGGATTGTCTTCAAGATTGTTCAGCCAGCCGCGGCGGGCTTCGTCGTAGACGCCACCCGTCCAGGCGCGATCGGAGGGGTCAATTTCGATCTGATAGCCATGCACCCGTCCATCGTTGTATTCGGGGTAGCTATTGGAGCGGATTTGGATGCCCGAGTTCATCGCCGGGTTTACCAGGAAGTCGAGCTCGAGTATGAAGTCGCCATAAATAACGTTGGTGCACAGAAAGCTGTTGGGCTCTCCCAGTACCGTAGTGCCGACGACCTGGCCGTCTTCCACACGGTAGAGGGCCTTGCCATTCTTCTGATTCCAGCCGTTGAGGGTTGTGCCATCGAAAATGTCCTGCCAGATGGGTTCTGCCATGGTATCTATCCTTTACGCAGTTGCGTGAATTGTTTTAAGGTGCCTGTAAACGTCGGGCCCAAGTCTTGTTGATGTGGCTACAGCGCCAGCGCTCGAAAGACTAGGCTTCTAAAGACCAATCGCCACGTATCTCACGGCCCAGGTAGGTGTTGGCTTCATCATCATTGATGAAACGTTCTGCCTTGGGGTCCCACGCGAGATTGCGGGCAAGCCGCATGGAAATGTTTCCAAGATTACAAACCGTCGACGAGCGATGACCGATCTCTGCGGTACAGATGGGATCTTTGCGGGACTTCACGCAATCGGCAAAGTTACGGTAATGGTCATTGCTTTCATAGAGATGGATATCGCTTTCGCCAAGCTCTTCCTTCAGAATATCACCGGGCGTCGTGTAGATCGTGTTGCGGCTGACGTAGATAGTCCCCTCTGTGCCCTCGAAGGTCATACCGAATTTACCGGTCTTGCAGACGAGTTCTACACCATTGGCATACTTGCACTCAAAGTAGACCTTTGTCGCCGTGGTGAACAAGCCGGATTCGGGGAATATGCCGTTGCCCGACACTTCCACTGGGCCCGAGTCATCCATACCCAGACCCCACTGGGCGATGTCGAGGTTGTGGGCACCGAAGTTGGTCACCTGCCCGCCTGAATAATCGAGCAAGAATCTGAACTCATAGTGACAGCGCTGGTGATGGTATTCCGCCCAGGGCGCCGGTCCCAGCCACAGGTCATAATCAAAGCCTTCGGGAACGGGCTCAGGAGACCAGGTGGGTTCACAGGTCTTGTTATTGTCGGGGATGCCGATATTGATGTACT
>CAXBPH010000351.1:0-6551 GCA_963977445.1 uncultured bacterium
AGGTGAAGGTGAAGGTGAAGGTGAAGGTGAAGGTGAAGGTGAAGGTGAAGGTGACTTCGCCACCGTGCTGCTGAACAACTTCGCTCGAGCGGATCTCAATAGTGATGGGCTGATCTCTCGGGACGAAGCCCGGGCATTCTTCCCCGGGATGACGGACGCCCAGTTCGACGCACTCGACACGAATGGGGACGGCTTCTTGTCAGAGGATGAGCTACGGCAGTCCACGCCCATAGGTGGTTGCACTGGACCGGGCGAAGGCGATTTTCTGGCCTACGGCCTCGTCCTCTATCTGTTGGCTATCGCCGATGCCATTCGTCAGCGTATGGCTATCTTCGTGGATTGGATGGTCGGGGGACCAGTCGCCTAGCACGGGGTTATTCCGTAGTAGGAAATAGTGCAAATCAAAGCCCCGGGACATGTCCCGGGGCTTTTTTGAATCCACCCACAGGCAAGGTTGTCCGAGATGGCATCAGCGCGCAACGGACGACCACGGTCAGTGGCACCAGCGCTTCGCCTGCGACGTTTACCTATGTGCCGGATGCGGACTATAACGGCAGCGACAGCTTCATCGGTCCCGATGGAACTGTCTACGTTGTGGAACAAGGTGGCAAGCGAGTGCAGGCCTTTAGCCAAAGCGGCCAGTTCCTGGATATCATTGGCGCTTCTGGTTCGGGGGATGGTCTATTCAACCTCCCAATCGGCGTCGTTGCCACCACCTCTGGCCGAGTCTATGTATCGGAGTTGAGTTCGGGTCGGATTCAATACTTTGATAAGATGGTCGGCGGTGCAACAACCGCCGTCACCCTGGACGAAGATGGCGCGCCCATGGCCTTCGTGGCGCCGACCCTGAGTGCGAGTGATGCGGACGGCGATGCGTTGACCTGGTCGCTAGCATCGGAACCGGAGAACGGCACGGCCACCGTCAGTGGCAGTGGTGCTTCTCCCGAATTATTCACCTACGTGCCGGCAGCCAACTTCAACGGTGCGGATAGTTTCGTCATCGCGGTTTCCGACGAAAACGACACGACGGACCTGGTCACGGTGAATGTGACCGTTGCGTCGGTGAATGACATGCCGGTATTGGCGGCAATCGGTTTAAAGGAAGTGGATAAGCGTGCGACGATCACCTTCAGCCTGACGGCAACCGATGAAGACGGCGATGCCCTCGCCTTCGACGCGGGAGACCTCCCGACGGGTGCCACCTTCAATGAAGAAACGGCGACCTTCAGCTGGACGCCGACGTTCGAGCAGTCGGGTGTATTCACGTATCTCCAGTTCGATGCACTCGACACCAACGGTGACGGCTTTCTGTCCGAACCCGAACTCCGTGGCACAACGCCTGTAGGTGGGTGTACGGAGCCGGGAGAAGGTGACTTCCTTGCCTACGGATTGGTCTTCTACCTGCTGGCCATCGCCGACGCGATTCGCCGACGCACGGCTATCTTCGTGGATTGGATGACTGGAGGACCGGACGCCTAGTTCCAGGCGTTCACCAGAAAGCAATAGCGTAAGACAAAAGCCCCGAGAGCGTTCTCGGGGCTTTTTCTATTGGTCAGTAGAAGATATACTCTATGCTTCATTATGCTACAATGTGTTGGGCCACTAAATAGGATTGTTGCAATGAAGAGCATACCCCATAAAGAGTTGAATCACCTCCTCGTCGCTACCCCCGACACGGACTACGGTACCGTGTTGTGCGATTTTCTTTCGGTTGACGGCTATGATCTCGAGCGATGCCACGATGGGGCGGGCGTGCTGCGCCGTGCAGGGCGCAAGCCCTTTGATACCATCATCTTGGATCTCGATCTCAATCACTCGGGAGACATGGATCTGGTGTCCTTTGTTCGACAACAGGCCCCCCAGGCCCAGCTCATCCTGCTTTTCGAAATTTCCCAGCTGGAGGCGGCCCTGGAGGGCATTCGGCAGGGTGCCTTCTTCTACTTACCCAAATCGAGCCCGCCCTCCGATGTGGCCCTGGCCATTACCAAGGCTCTCCAGCTCCAGAGCCTCTCCCAATCTGCCAACCAGTTTGAGCAGGCGGCCTTTGAAGAGGTCGTGGGAACGAGCCCGGCCATGCGTCGTGTGGTTCGGCTTATCCAGAAGGTTGCGCCCACCGATGGTACGGTGTTGCTCCTGGGCGAAAGCGGTACGGGCAAAGAGGTGTTGGCCAATACGATACACCGGCTGAGCGAGCGTCGGGACCGGGCGTTTGTGGCCATCAACTGTGCCGCATTGCCCGAGGGCCTTCTGGAAAGTGAGATGTTTGGCCACGTAAAAGGGGCCTTCACCGGGGCTACCGAAGACAAGGTCGGTCTGTTTGAAGAGGCCGACGAGGGCACCATCTTTCTTGACGAAATCGGTGATATGGCTCCCATTACCCAGGCAAAACTCCTCCGGGTGCTCCAGAATGGTGATATCCGGCGGGTGGGAGCGAGTGTTTCGACCCGGGTGAACGTACGCGTTCTCGCGGCGACCAACCGCGACCTCGTCCGAGCGGTACAAGAAAATAATTTTCGAGAAGACCTGTATTATCGCCTCAACGTGGTTCAAATCCGAATTCCCCCGCTGCGGGAGCGGATGGAGGCCCTGCCGGGGCTGCTTCACCATTTCCTGGGGCGCGCCAACCAGCGCTATGGCAAGGACGTACGCAAACTCGACGACCAGTCCCAGAGCCTCCTGATGAACTACGAATACCCTGGCAACGTCCGGGAGCTGGAAACCATCGTGGCCCACGCCGTGATCATGGCGGAAGGCTCTACCATCGTGGCCGCCGATTTGCCCGAGCAGGTTCAGTTTGGCATCACCCCCCGCCTGCGGCTGACCCATGATGTCACCAATACCGTACGGACCCTTTCCGAGATGGAGGGTGACCACATCCGAAATACGCTCCTGGCACTTCAAGGTAATCAGACCCAGACCGCGAAGTTGTTGGGAATCTCCCGATCCACCCTGTGGCGAAAAATGAAAGAACATCAGATTCCATCCCAATCGGAGTAGGGGGACACCGCCGTCGGCATGTCGGGAGAAAAGTGCGCGCAAGTCGAACACTGTGTCAATCGAGTCCCTCGTCGGTGCGGTGTGTCGCGTTGACTTCGGCCCGGCGCAGCCCTATAATGTTATTCAGTCAGGATTGCTAATCCGGCGGTAGGCTTGTGAGAGACAAGGATTTAGGTCAATAACCAGCCCCTATTTTTTATATTGAGCGTAGGCTGGATATTTGTTATACGGTGTGCCTTTTATGCCGCATTTTGTCATAAATGTTCTGCTGTGGATCCACCCAAATGGATCGACAGACTGAGCTACCTCCATCCCTCAACAAGGGTCCCTCCCGTCGGTTGTAATTGGTTTATAACCCTATACAGGGCGGAGGTTTATCTTAATGGAAATCGTATTTATTATCGGCGCAGGCGTGTTAGGTCTGATCGTCGGCTATGTGGTGTGCGTGGTCTCCTCGCAAGCCCGGGGCACCAGCCTCGTTGGCAAAGCGCGGCGAGATGCTGCCCAAATCCTATCGGACGCAGAACGCGAATCGGCCACCCTGGCCAAAGAAGCCCGGACTCAGGTAAAAGAACTTGAAATCGACTTGCGCGCCAAGCTCGAGCAAGAAGGTCGGGAACAGCGCAAAGAAATCGGTGCCATCGAGCGCCGCCTCGTCACCAAAGAAGAAGCCCTCGACAATCGGGCCATCGCCCTCGACAAGACCGCCGCAGAATTGAATGCGGAAGAACGTGAGCTCGTGCGCCGGGAAAAGGCCCACGAAAAGGAAATGGAAAAGGTCGCCGCCTTAATAGCCGACCAGACCCAGAAACTGGAGCAAATCTCCGGTCTCACTGCCGATCAGGCCCGTCGTGAACTCTTCACCGCCCTCGAAAACGATGTCAAACGGGATTGTGCCCTTCAGCTCAAGCGCACCGAAGACGAACTCAAGGAACAAGCCGAGAAAAAAGCCCGTTGGATCATTGGCGAGGCCATTGGTCGCTGTGCATCGGACCACGTGGCCGAAACTACGGTCTCCGTCGTGAATCTCCCCAGCGACGAGATGAAAGGCCGCATTATCGGTCGTGAAGGCCGGAATATCCGGGCCCTCGAAAACGCCACGGGTATCAACGTCATCATCGACGATACGCCCGAAGCCGTTATCCTCTCTGGCTTTGACCCCATTCGTCGCCAGGTCGCCCGCATCACCCTGGAGCGGCTTATTCAGGATGGACGTATCCACCCCGCTCGTATCGAGGAGATGGTGGAGAAGATCAACGAAGAAATGACCCAGACCATCAAAGAGCGCGGCGAGGCTGCCTGTCTGGAAGCCGACGTCCATGGTCTTCACCCCGAAATCATCCGGCTCATGGGTCGCTTGAGTTTCCGTACGTCCTACGGCCAGAACGTCTTACAGCACTCCATTGAAGTCTGTCACCTCTCCAGCATCATGGCCGCCGAACTCGGCGTCAATGTGCAGGAAGCCCGCCGGGCCGGCTTTATCCACGATATGGGTAAGGCCCTCACCCACGAGGTGGAGGGTTCGCACGCTATCCTCGGTCACGACATCGCCAAACGTCACGGCGAAAACGAGACCGTCTGTAACGCCATTGGTGCCCACCACAACGAAATGCCCATGAGTACGGTCATTTCCATGATTGTGCAGGCCGCCGACGCCATGTCCGCTTCCCGCCCCGGTGCCCGAAGCGAGACCATGCAAAACTATATCAAGCGCCTGGAACAGCTGGAGCAAATCGCCCACGAGTTCGAAGGTGTGGAGAAGGCTTTCGCCATCCAGGCCGGCCGCGAAGTACGTCTGGTTGTGCAGCCCAATAAGGTAAACGATGCGGAAGCCGCCACCATGGCCCGTGAAGTTGCCCGTCGGGTTGAGTCCGAAATGACCTACCCCGGACAGATTCGCGTTACCGTGGTTCGAGAGACCCGTGCCGTGGAAATGGCCAAATAGTCTTCCAACCGGCGGCGGACAGACCAGAAATCGTGTCATCCGCCCGTCGATTTGGTGTATCATCTTAGCCGTACTCCCGGACGCACTAGCCTGCGCCCGGGAGGACCCGTTTCAGGGCCCCACGGTCCGCCCCGGAGATTGCCCTGTGCGCTTCGGGTTTCGCGACGACATTTCACTAGTAAGCACGAAGACGATCTGCAATGAAAATTATCTTTATCGGTGACATCGTCGGCCAGCCAGGGCGGAAAAGCGTCGCGGAGCGCCTCCCGGAGGTCCGCGATCGCTGGAAGCCCGATGTGGTCATTGCCAACGCGGAAAACGCATCGGGCGGTCTCGGCGCTACCCCGGAAACCCTGCGCGAACTGCGCGCCATGGGCATTCAGGGTTTTACCATGGGCAACCACACCTGGCGGAAGAAAAATATCATCCCCGCCATGTCTGACTTCCCCGAATTGGTGCGTCCTGCCAACTATCCCCCCGGTACCCCGGGAAAAGGGGCGACCCTTATCCCCCTTCCCGATGGCCGGAAGCTGGGCGTGCTTGATTTGATTGGCCGGGTCTATATGGAACCCTTTGATTGTCCCTTCCGCACGGCAGACGAGATGCTGCCCATGCTGGAGGAGCAGACCAACGCCATCCTGGTCGACATGCACGCCGAGGCCACCTCCGAAAAAATCGCCATGGGCTGGTACCTTGAAGGCCGCTGTTCCGTTGTCGTGGGCACCCATACCCACGTCCAGACCGCGGACGAGTGGATCATGCCGGGCGGCACCGCGTATATAACCGATGTGGGCATGTGCGGCCCCATCTATTCCGTCATCGGCACGGACAAAGACATCGTGGTCAATAAGTTTGCAACGGGTATGCCCGAGAAGTTTGTCGTCGCCAAGGGGCCCGGTATATTTGCTGCGGTCTTCGTGGAAATCGACGACACCACGGGCAAGGCCCTCCGTATAGAGCGCATCCTGCTGCGCGACGTATAGCGACAATACACAAGTTCGGGAACTCTCGCCGCGCCCTGGCGCGCGCGTTCAACGTGAATGGTTAGTGAATGTATTTCAAACGGGTAGAAATGGTTGGGTTCAAGTCTTTCGCTGACAAGACCCACATTGATTTGGAGCCAGGCACCACGGCTATCGTGGGGCCCAACGGTTGCGGTAAAAGTAATATTCTCGATGCCCTCCGTTGGTGTCTGGGTGAGCAGAGCGCCAAGGCCCTCCGCGGCACCCATATGCAGGATATTATCTTCAACGGCAGTGAGCAGCGTTCGCCCATGGGTATGGCCGAGGTAACCCTTACCTTCGACAACGCCGACAACAAGCTGCCCCTCGATTTTGCCGAAGTCCAGGTCTCCCGACGGGTCTACCGTTCGGGCGAAAGTGAATACCTGATCAACAAAGCACCCTGCCGTCTCCGCGATATCCAGGAATTGTTTATGGATACGGGTATCGGCACAAACGCCTACTCCCTCATCGGGCAGGGCAAGATCAGTATGGTGCTGAGTTCCAAGCCAGACGATCGTCGCTTTCTCTTCGAAGAAGCCGCCGGTATCATTAAATACAAGGCCCGCAAACGGGTGGCCATGCGCAAGCTCGACAATGCCGAGCAT
>CAXBPH010000352.1:0-6462 GCA_963977445.1 uncultured bacterium
CACGAACCGACGTTGTCGGATCGCCCTCCTGCGGCGCGTCTACGACGTGGCACGGAGGGAGTTGGATTCGCCGGCTCAAACGTTCCCCGTGGACTATCAGGCAATTTACACCCGTAAACTCCGCCGCAAGCGGCTCCGTGTACGGGTGGCACCCTTTCCGGTTGTTTCCTCAATACAAGGCCCAACGTAATACCAATCGGCATCGCCTGGCACGACAGATGTCGCCACTATGTAGAAGACGGATCCGACCATGGGTCGAATCCGTCCGATTGAGTAAATGATATTTGGCGCTGTTATTCGGTCTCTTCGCCGGTGAGGGTGAGGCCCATGATGTTGTAGCCGCAGTCCACGTGGTGGGTTTCACCGGTGACGCCGGAGCTCATGTCGGAGAGGAGGTACACCGTGCTCTTGGCCACGTCTTCTACCGTCGTGTTGCGACGGAGGGGTGCGGAGTCGGCGTTGGCTTTGAGCATCTTCCGCATGCCGGCGATGGCACTGGCGGAAAGGGTGCGGAGGGGTCCGGCGCTGACGCAGTTGACCCGGATACCCTGGGGACCGAGGTCGTTGGCGAGGTAGCGGCAGCAGGCTTCGAGGGCCGCCTTGGCAACGCCCATGACGTTGTAATTGGGCAGCACTTTTTCGGCGCCGTAATAGGTCATGGCGACGACGCTACCGCCGTTGGTCATGAGGGGGGCGGCTTCGCGACACACACCTACGAGGGAGTAGGCGGACACGTCGAGGGCCAGGGCGAAGTTCTTGCGGGGCGTCTGGACGAAGGGGTTCTTGAGGTCGTCCCGCTCGGCGAAGGCCACGGAGTGAATGACGAAGTCAATCGTACCCCATTTTTCCTTGATGGCGCTGAAGAAGGAGGCAATTTCCTCGTCCTTCGTCACGTCGCATTCGAGGACGGTGGTATTGGGGATCTGTTCGGCCAGGCCACGGACGCGTTTTTCGAGGGGTCCGAGGTAGTTGAAGGCCAATTCCGCGCCCTGGGCGGCACATTCCTGTGCGCAGGCCCAGGCAATTGACTTGTCATTGGCAATGCCCAAAATTACGCCGCGTTTTCCGGCGAGTAATCCGTCTGCCATAGCTCCTCCTTGTATCTGTTTTCATGTCCTGCGGCCTGATGCCCCAGAAACGTGTGGTTGCTTTGATTGCACGCAAAACGGGATGTCCGGGTTGCGCGGGAATGGGTGAATCATAGCATTCTTCGGAATTCCAATCCTACCTGCGGGGCAAAACCCGGTGTGGAGACTTTGGGGAAGGCCTCTATCAGCCGTGTGAGTTCACAATGACCCGGCATAGGCGATAGAATAGTTGCTAACCCATCCACCGTGACAATCTGCACTACAGCCCCCGGAAGTTCATCATGACGACACCTGTTCCCTTCATCAGCCTCGACAATATCACCCTGCGGGTCGGCGAATCCTTATGCTTTCCCCAAACCACGTGGCGCATCAACGTGGGTGAGCAGTGGATCGTGGTGGGCCCCAATGGCGGTGGCAAATCGACCTTGCTGGGGGCCTTTGACAATCGGACACCCGTGGTGGGGGGCGAAGTGTGGTATCACTTTGCCTGCAGTGACCCGGACGAAAACTACCCCGATGATGGGTCCATCCCGGAATCGCAAATCGCCTATGTCTCCCAGGAAGACCAGTCGGAACTGGCGCGGGAAGGTGCCGCGTATCATCAGGCCCGATGGAATGCGTCGGATGCCGAGGCGGCACCCCGGGTCCAGGAGGTCCTGATTAAGCGGACCGGGATGGGTGTGCATGCCATTCGCACGGTGGCCAGGCGCGTGGGCATCACCCATCGTCTGCGGCACCCCCTCCCTGCCCTCTCCAATGGCGAATTGCGCCGTACGTTGTTGGCGGAAGTATTGCTCCGAAAACCCCGGTTGTTGATTTTGGATGACCCCTTCGCCGGGCTCGACACCGAAGCACGGGCCACCCTCCACGAGCTACTCGACGCGTTGATGGCGGAGGGCATCCAGATGATTCTGGTCGTCCGTCGGCCCGAAGAAATTCCCACCGGCGCAACCCATTTGCTCCACGTGGTCGATGGAGCCATTCGCCGGTCAGGGGCGTTGAAACAGCTGCAAACACACCGTGCCTTGCGGGCCTTTTTCCAGCCCGAAAAGGCCCGAAAAGCAGCACGTGCAACACGCCCGCCAAAAGCACTGCCCTCGGGGCAGGCGGCCGTATTTTCGCTGAAGGACGTCACGGTGCGCTACGACAAGACGGTGGCGCTGGATGGGGTCTCCTGGACCGTACATCAGGGCGAGCGTTGGGCGCTCCTGGGACACAATGGCTCGGGAAAAAGCACGCTCATGAGTCTGCTGACCGGGGACAATTTACAGGCGTATTCAAATGACGTTCATATTTTTGGTCGTCGTCGCGGCAGTGGCGAAAGCATCTGGGATATCCGGAAGCGTATTGGCTGGGTGTCGCCGGAGTTGCAGTGGCATACGCCCGGCGACGTGAGTACCTCCCACTGTGTGGCTTCGGGACTCTTCGACACGATTGGCCTCCAACGGAGCCTGACCACACGCCACCGCACCCTGGTAATGGAATGGCTGGCGCGCTTTGCGTTGGATGGACGCGCCGTATTCGCCCAACTGGGTGCGGGCGGGCAACGGATGGCGCTGTTGGCACGTGCCCTGATTAAGTCGCCCGATTTGCTGCTGCTCGATGAACCCTGCCAGGGGCTGGATCGCGGCCACCGCGCGTCGTTTCACAAGGCACTCCAAACCGCGCTACGGGGCCATCCCTGCGCCCTGGTCTACATCACCCACCACACGGAAGAGCTGCCTGCGGTGGTCGATCGGGTGTTGCGGTTGGAACAGGGCCGGGTTATATCGGGGTAAAACGTAGCACCGGCATGGTTGTACCACCTTCCCTATGGATCCCCATGACGAATTTTACGGCGGTATAATCGTAGTTTTCGCAGAACGACGCTTGTACGCGGGCCGTGAACGTGCCATACTGGTTTGGGGAGTTGGCCTCGAAAGTATGTTTGGCTCAAACCTTAAGAAGGCGGTACGATGGACAATGATAAACTTTTAATCGGTGGCGTAATCGTCATCGTGTTGGTAATCGCAATACCTATTCTGGCTCCGTACATCATCAATGATCGGAAGTATGACCCCGTAGCGGATAGCCACAAGCTCGAGCGGCTGAACAAAGCCGTCACGGCCTACGGACAGAAAAATGGACAGTATCCCCCATCTCTTTACTATCTGGTGCCCGACTATATTGGGGAAGTCCCCGTGACGTCCACGCGCCTTCAGTTTGACTACAATCCGTCAAATGGGGTTATCTCCAATCCGTCGGCTCCTGTCCTGCCCGGTGAGCGCTCAAAGAAGGCCTCCGGGTATCAGGGTCGTGGGGTGAGCGCGACGACAGAAGCCATGACCGGACTCAGCGCCTCGGAAGATCTTAACTTCTGACGATTGATACCGGGTCATGTCGAATGGCGCGCACCGCACCCGTGGGCACGCGTCAGGCCTTCGTCGTACTCAGATCGGGCGTAAAATCTTCACCCGGATTGATAAACTGGTTGCTCTCAAATTGATACTGCTTGTCGTGCAGTTCACGGTAACGTCCCTCCATAGCCATCAACGCCTGGTGGGTTCCCTGCTCCACGATTTGTCCATCTTCCAAGACCAGAATCTGGTCGGCACTCCGAATCGTGGAGAGGCGGTGGGCAATCACAAAGCTGGTACGTCCTTCCCGCAGGGAATTCAATCCATCCTGAATATAGGATTCACTTTCGCTGTCCAGGCTTGACGTCGCCTCATCCAGAATCAGTATCTGGGGATCCGCCAGGATAGCACGGGCAATGGCAATGCGCTGACGCTGTCCACCAGAGAGCTTCACCCCCCGCTCGCCCACGATGGTGCCGTATCCTTCTTCGAAGCCCATGATGAACTCGTCACAGTGGGCCAGCTTGCTGACGCGCTTGATTTCATCCAGGGGGGCATTGGGACGGGAGAAGGCAATATTTTCCGCGATGGTGCCGTCGAAGAGAAAGTTTTCCTGGAGCACGAGGCCAAGATGGGCCCGATAGTCTCTTAATTTGATGGTGGAGAGATCCCGTCCGTCGGCCGTAATCGTGCCTTCGGTGGGCCGGTTGAAGGCCATGACCAGCCCGATAAGGGTGCTCTTGCCCGAGCCACTGGACCCCACCAGGGCGGTGGTTGAGCCGGCAGGTGCCTCAAAGGAGACGCCTTTCAGCACGGGCACCCCTTCTTCGTATTCGAAGCGCACATTCTGGAAAGCGATATCCCCGCGAAATTCGCCTGTGGCTTCCCGGGACTCATCTTCTTCGTCTTCCGTCGCCATACTCCGTATTTCGCGGATACGGTCCAGGCCCGCGAAGGCTTCGCTGAACTGGGTGGAAATATTGGCAATCTGGACCAGCGGCATAACCACCATGGCGACAAAGGCCAGGAACATGAACAAATCGCCGGGGGTCATGTCTCCGCTGAGTACGAAACGGCCCCCGAGCATGATCATGACCGTCGCGATAATGCCGATGAGGGCGGTAGAGACGGAGGAGATGGCCGATACGCCCGTAACCGCGCCCGCGACGTTGCGGAAGAGCCGGTGGACGCCCGAGGCAAAAACCAGGTCTTCGCGGCGCTCGGCGGTGTAGCCTTTTACGACCCGAACCCCACCCAGGGACTCCGTAAGTCGCCCGGTTACCTGGGCATTGATTTCGCCCCGCTCACGGAACAAGGGACGCAATTTGGAAAAGGCCACGGCCATGGAGACGCCAAAAATGGCCAACACCACGATGATAACGGCGGTCAGTACCCAGTTGAGCCAGAAGAGAACCACCAGGGCGATGGCAGCACCAAGAAGTCCCCCACTCACCTGAACCAGCCCGGTACCGATGAGATTTCGAATCCCCTCGGCGTCGGTCATGATGCGCGAGATGAGTACGCCGGTCTTGGTGGAGTCAAAGTAGGAAACGGGCAAGCGCATGATGTGTTGCTGCACCGTCTTCCGCATTTCGGTAATGGCCCGCTGCGCCGCAACGCCCAGGATCTGAGAGAGTAAAAAAGTCGTTATGGCCTGGATGAGGCAGGCGACCGCCACGGCAATACCCAGGCAAAAAAGCAGGGTTCCCGGGTCACTGATGCCAAAGAGGGGTTTGGTGTGCTCGCCGGGTGCGAGAATATTGTCCACAAGAAACTTGGTGCTGCCGGGTGCCACAAAGCCGCTGACCCGATTGATGACCACCAGGACGAGTCCAATGGCGATACGCTTGCGGTGGCTCCACATGATGCTACGGGCTTCGGCCCAGGAATTTGATACTTTATTGCGCTTTGCCATGAGTTCTCCATGAGTGGGATGGTGCAGGCCAGGCACGAATGCCCCGACCTCCCTGTATTCTGTCGCGCCTGGGATTCAGCTCACCCGATTGGGGCGGCGGATTGCGTGAATCTCCATAGTATACCTCTGCCCACGGGGTACAATCACAGAGGTAGGGCAAGATTATTTGGATCGGGTGAAGGGATAGACCAGTTGGGCGAGGAAAGTTCGCGGCAGGCGCTTCGTCGTGCCGTAGTCGGCGGGCCAATGGGCGGTGGGCATGTGGTAGGTGCCAAAGAGCTTGTCGAATAGGGGCAGGTGTACGGCGTAGTTGGTGTCAATGGCGGGCTTTTCCGAGCTGTGGTGCCAGTGGTGGTATTGGGGGGTGACGACCAGGTACTTCAGGGGGCCGAAGGGAATGCCTACGTTGGCGTGGACCAGGACGGCCTGTACGGCGGCAAAGGTCACGTAAATGTCGAGTGCGGCCTTGTCGGCCCCCAGAAGATAGAGGGGTGCCATGGCAATGGAGCGGTCCACGATGGTCTGGACGATATGGTTTCGGGACCCGGCGAGCCAGTCCATGTGCTCTACGGAATGGTGGACGGCGTGAATCTTCCACATCCAGGGGACTTCGTGGAAAATCCGGTGAGACCAATAGAGTACGAAATCAGCGCAGACGACGAGGAGGATGACCTGGAGCAGCAGGGGCAGAGATTGAATGGCGGCCTGGAGGCGATGATTCAGCGCCCAGCCGAAGACAGTGACGACGAAGTAATTTGCCACGAGGAGGAGCACGGCGATGAGCAGATGATTCACGCAGAAGTAGAACAAATCCAGCTGCCACTCCGGACGCAGTATGGCCTGCCCCCGGTATTTTGGAAATATCTTCTCCAAAAAGGTAAATATCACGACAGACCCGAGGGCCGTAAGGACCAGCCAATCCAAACCGAGGGACAGGGGGCTTGGCTCTACCTCGCCGACCTCCACGGTGTAGCCGCCCAAGGCAAAGCCTGCCAGGGTGAAGAGCACGCCAATGGCACCGTAGCGTCGATAACGGGACAAGGCGAAGGAAAGGAGCCCAAAAGCCAGGGAGCCCCACATGCCTACCATGAGCACGTTTTGGAGCGTTTTACCGTCATAGGCT
>CAXBPH010000353.1:0-6436 GCA_963977445.1 uncultured bacterium
TTGGTATACGTCAATTAATGCCTCAACGGCATTCATCACTCTTGGGCGGAATTCCTCCCAAACAGTGTATTTTGTCGTTTCATTAAGAGTAAGAATGCCAGGTCCGATCTGAATTAATGGCCAGTCATCCTTGGCGCGCCTAAACCGATGTCGCACGGAATAGCCAGTCAGTTCCTCGGGTAAATCGGCAGCAGGAAGCTTTTGATTATAAGGGTAATCCTTTTGCACTTTCCCGAAATACAATCCAGGCAATAATCCCCATCCAGGATCTCTGTAGAGACCGTCTGCGGTAGCTTGGATCTCCCATCGTAACTCAAAAATCGCTTCTACAAGCGGTTTCATTGGGAGGTGCCCAATTGTGCACTCAGAATCAATCTTCATTTAAGTCCATTCCACTTTTTCTTGACACTTGCAGCCTATGCGAACCGCACGATACTTGTCAAGGTGTTATGTGGGCGTGAAAATAGAAAAGGTGGATGTGCAAGGAAAATAAATTTCTGGCCCATTGCACTATCAGCACCGTTCCGCCACCGTCTTTGTAGCAGAATCATCAGTCCTGCTTACATGCCGATGCCACCGTCCACGCTCAGGGTGGTGCCGGTGATGTACCCGGCTTCCGGAGAGGCGAGGAACACGACGGCGTGGGCAATGTCTGCGGCGGCGCCGACACGCTTCATGGGGATGTGGTCGACGATGGCGGCAGTGGCTTTTTCGCCCAACTCAGCCGTCATGTCCGTGGCAATGTAGCCGGGGGCGACCACGTTGACCGTGATGTTACGGGCGGCCACTTCCTGGGCATACGCTTTGGTGAAACCGATGACGCCGGCTTTGGCGGCTGCGTAGTTGGTTTGTCCCGCCTGGCCACGGATGCCCACCACGGAACTGATGTTGATGATGCGTCCGTAACGGGCCTTAAGCATCGTCTTGGCGGCGGCGCGACAGGTGTAGAATGCACCCGTCAGATTGGTCTGGATGACGTCGGCCCACTGGTCATCTTTCATACGCATGAGCAGACCATCCTTCGTGATGCCCGCGTTGTTTACGAGTACCTGAATGGTGCCGAGATCTTCCGTTACCTGATTGATAAGGGCATCTACGGATTCGGCGGAGGAAATGTCGCAGGCGTAGCCCTTCACATTTTCGCCAATTTCAGCCGCGACTTTTTCGGCCGCTTCCTGGCTGCGACCACAGAGGGCGACTTTGGCGCCGAGGGCGGCGAATTGCTCTACGCAGGCCCGGCCAATACCCCGGGTGCCCCCGGTTACCAATACGATTGCGTCTTTAAGGTTGCTCATTGCTGAGGCTCCTTCCTGATGAGTATTAATAGCTAAAAAAAAGGGAAGCTCTTCTCGGGTGAGAAAAGTTTCCCAGGAAAAATTTGTTCACGGGGTACGTCTTGCGGCGTCGTTGCCGAATCGTGACCCGGGATCTTCAACTAATCCTTGGTCGTCGTCAGTGCCTCAATATCAGCCATGCCATTGATGCAGGTGATGGTGGGGGCATAGTCCATACGTTTACCAAGGCCTTTTAATACATTACCGGGGCCCACTTCGAGGGCCTCGCCCATGCCTACCGCCGCGATGACTTCGGTCCAGCGAACGGGAGAATAGAGTTGTTCCGACAAGAGCGTGCGGATGGCTTCCGGATCCGTCACCGGACCCGCCGTAACGGAAGAAATGAAGGGAACCGTTGGTGCCACAATGGTCATGGATTCAAGCACGGCACGAAGTTGTTCCGCAGCGGGCTTCATGAATTCAGAGTGGAAGGGACCAGAGACCTTAAGGGGCAGTACCCGCTTGGCTCCGGCTTCTTTCAGGCTGTCAACGGCCGCTTCAATACCGGCCTTTGATCCGCTGATGATGGTCTGGCTGTCGCCATTGTAGTTTGCTACCTGGACGCCTTCGGGAAGATTGGCCCGGATGGCGTCGGGTTCGAGGCCCATGACAGCGGCCATACCCCCTTCGGGGACATTTTCACTCATGAGTCGGGCCCGTTCGAGGGTGAACGTAAAGGCGTCGGCAAAGCCCAGGGCACCGGCAACAACGAGGGCCGGTATTTCGCCGAGAGAATGGCCCGCACAACCTTCGGGGGCGATGCCTTGCTCGATGAGGTGACGGGCCGTGGCAACTTCCACACTCAACAGGGCCGGTTGGGCGACCTGGGTGTGATTCAGGGCTTCGTCGGGACCTTCAAACAGTGTCGTGAGGAAGTCACCGTCGAAAAGGGAGGCGGCTTCATCCAGGACGGCCTTGGCGGCGGGGGCGTTGTTATAAAAATCTTGCCCCATTCCGACCTTCTGGCTGCCCT
The DNA here is from genome assembly GCA_963977445.1 of uncultured bacterium. GTDB lineage: Bacteria > Hydrogenedentota > Hydrogenedentia > Hydrogenedentales > JAEUWI01 > JAEUWI01. Next base: position 2,308 of record CAXBPH010000353.1, read on the forward strand.
GGCCGGGAAATAAGAAAAAACTCACGAATTGCACTCCCCATCACGTTCTAATCGCATTTTCTTCTCAACATTGCGCAATTCTTCAATGTTTTCGGAAATGTGCTGGTTAAGCCGATTGTCGAAAGCGACCCGCGCACCATTAATGGCATTGGACACACCGGTGGGATTGGAAGAGCCGTGGATGATGATCACGATTCCGTTTACACCCAGCAACGGGGCACCCGCCGATTCATTGGGGTCCACTTTGGCCTTGATGGCCAAGAGGGACTTGCGGGCGAGCATGGCGGCAATCTTGTTCATGGAAGAGGCTTCAAACTGCGCCTTGAGCAGGTTGCCCGTCAAATGGGCCACCGCCTCGCTGGTCTTCAGCATGAGGTTACCGATAAAGCCGTCACAGACCACCACGTCGGCCTCCCCGTTGAACATGGCCCGGGGTTCGACATTGCCAATAAAATTCACATGGGGTGCGGCAGTTAGATTGCGGTGCACCTCTTTGGCTAGGGAACCCCCTTTTGCCACTTCCTCCCCGATATTCAGGAGGCCCACCCGAGGCTTTTCTACCCCGAGTGCATAGTGGGAATAGGCGATACCCATCTCGGCAAATTCGCAAAGCTGGCGCGCGCTGCAGTCGACATTGGCCCCAATATCCAACAAAAGCACCCGCCCCTCAGTCGTGGGGAAGGTGCCGCAAATAGCAGAACGGGAAACACCACGAATGGGGCCCAACACCGTGCGCGCACCAATATGGACGGCACCGGTGTTGCCAGCGCTTACAATAGCGTCGGCATTTCCATCTTTGACGAGACGCAAAGCGACCAGCAGGGAGGCGTCTTTTTTATGACGCACCGCATCTGCTGGACTATCATTCATGGTAATGACTTGCGATGCATGGACGACTTTGATGTCGCCATGCTTGGGATAGGCCGCAAGTTTTTCTTTAAGAACGGTTTCGTCGCCGACCAGAATGATCTGCGTATCCCGTTCCAGACTCGCGGCAACAGCGCCTTCGACTTCTACGTCGGGCGCATTGTCGGAACCCATGGCATCCACAGCGATTCGCATCGGGAGCTCTCCGCGTAACCGCGATTTAGTCTTGGTCTACGTTTACGACAAGGCGGTCTTTATAGTGACCGCACTTGGGACAGACCCGGTGGGTGGGGATACGTTCGCCACAGCTGGGGCATGCAACCAGGTTGACGGGCGTAAGCGCATGGTGGGAGCGGCGCATGTTCTTTTTGGCTTTTCCCGTTTTTCTCTTAGGTACTGGCACGGTAGTACTCCTTAATGATTAGGATTCAGGCAGGTCGGGGAACAAGTCCTTTAGTCCCGCAAACCCGCTGTCGGTTGTTGGTGATACGTCTTCAATGTCATCTTCGCAGTTGCACGGCGTGATATTTCGATTGCCACCACACACGGGGCAAAGACCATCGCACGTATCACTGCATATATACTTCGACGGCGTAGCGAGATTAATCTCGTCCCACACCGGCTTGCTCAAATCAATAATTACGCCTTGAAAGGTAAAGATTCCTACCGCTTCTTCAGCGTCATCGTCTCGTATTTCTGCTTCGTCGACCAGTTGCTGGAGATAATCCTTCTCCGGCCCTTCTTCAAAGGTCCACGTCACTTCTGATTCTACCGGAATCTTCGCATCGCCCAGGCATCGATCACAGGTCTGTACGAACGTCCCCGACACCGTACCTTGGAACAGGTATTGGTCGATGAGAGGCGTCAACGTACCCACCACGTGGATTTCATCCAGAGGGATCGGAGCTATATCTTCCGGTTTCAGGGAGTTAGCAGATACCACTACGTCCAGCGAAAGGCCATGATTCGTGATGCTTATTATGGGAATTTCAAGGGTCTTCACGAATATTCTCTACTTCCACCGGGCACAGCAAGCCCGCAGTTTATCAAACGAATACAAGTTCAGTCAAACATTCATGTATATGAAAAACGGCATACCACGTGATTTGACCTTCCGTCACCGCTCCGAAAAGGTCGGCACAGAAAATGACGCGTCGGGCATTATATAACAGGTCGGTCGCCTAATGCCTCGAGACGTCAGGCGTTGGCGGGTTGTCTCCAAGGCGGCCTCGAGACTGGCGAAGCGCTGCGCCCCCAGGGCGGCGACATCGGCATCGGCCATTTCTGTAATAAACAGGGCGTTTTTTGCCTTTTCCAACGTGGAAAGGGCGGTCTGACCATTAATTTCGGCATGCTTGCGGAGTTCGGCGATGATGGCGTCGGCCGAGCCCAAATTAAGCCAGTCCATGAATTTATTGCCGCCATAACCTTCCGGTGCGGGCGTCGCCAGGATAACGACACCGCCGGGCTTCACTACCTGGTAGGCGTTATACAGGGATTTATGGCTCTGGATGAAGTTCTTGGCGCTGCCGGCCGAAGCGACAACAAAATCTGCTTTTTCCGTGATGGGCACCGTAAATTGTGCAGCAGCAAAGCGGCAGGCTTCTTCATGGGCCGCCTCAAGATCGCCACAGTAGAGCCCTGCGATTTCGCCCGCACGGTTTTGCACGGTATTGATCAGAAAATCTACCGGGCACAGGAGGGCCCCTTCCAGCATGTCTTCCGCCACGGGGTTGCCGACCAGTCGACCGATAGCTACATCGGGATTGAGGCGGTTTTCTGCCGGGTCCAGATTGAGCGAATGATTGGCTGCAATCGTCTTCACGCCGGCAATCCCGGGCACGATGGACTTGCGCCCGCCGCCAAAACCTCCAAAATAGTGGAGAACCACCGAGCCGGTGGCAATGACCACGTCTGCATCACAGGCCCGACGGTTGATGAAGACCGGGGTGCCGCGACGGGTGCGGCCCTGATAAACCAGCTGGGCCTCGTCGTGGGGGTCGTGGGCGTAGGCCCGTTCTGCGAACCGGTCATATATCGACGGACCGAGAATCTCGATCTGTTCCTCCACGTCCGGAGGACGATGGGTGCCCGTCGCGAATAGGAAGGAGATCTGTTGGTCATCGATTCCGTGTTCATTCAGAAAATCAACCAGCGTGGGTAATACGAGATGTATGCCCGTTTTCCTAAAGCTGTCTGACACCACAATAAGAACGGTGTCCTTCGCGTCCAGGCCTTCATGCAGGGGACGTCCACCGATGGGGTGGGCCAGCCCCGATTGCAACGCGTCGGGCAGATTGCTAAGGCCGGGCCCATCGGCGACGGTCAGGGTGCCAAGGTTAACGGCCCACGCTGCGTTGGCGGTGAGGGTCGATGAGCCATAAGGGATGGTGAAGTGCATGGGATGGATATCCGATTACGCACGGTCCGTGCGTGATTCATGGTGATCATCCCACGGGTACGGTCGCCAGTTCAACCGCTGTAGTGCCACGTTCCGGGCCTTTCACGTCGAACCGGTTACAATTTTTGTCAACGATTGACCCTTGTCGTTACGCGATCGCATCGGGTCGCGGGGTGCCGAATTTCTGTCGCCAAAACTAAGTAATTGTTTTTAAAGGGTTTAGGAAAATGCACGTGATTTTGCCGTTTTTGGCACGACCCTTGCCTTAATAAACTCAACAGTTGAAACGAAGTTAAATGGCCGAACAACGTGGGACGCCATTGATTATGAAGGTAGTTGGAACTTTATCCTTAAGGAGGATTCGCCATGAAAAAAGCTAACAAAGGTTTTACGCTGATTGAGTTGATGATTGTTGTGGCCATTATCGCCATTATCGCCGCTATCGCCATTCCCAACCTGCTTCGTTCGCGGATGCAGTCCAACGAATCCAGTGCTATCGGTAACCTGCGCACGGTCGTGGGCTCCGAAGTGGCCTACCACGCCGCCAACTATTCCTACACGGCGGCCTTCGCTGACCTGACCGGCGCAACACCCTCCTTCCTCGACGGTAACTGGGATGGTGCCAAGAGCGGGTACAATTTCGTCCTCGGTGGCGATGCCAACAACTTCACGGCCAACGCCAACGCAGTTGCTTATGGCACCACGGGCGGCAAGGGCTTCTTCACCGATGCCAGTGGCGTAATCCGCTACGCGGCCAGTGCCGATGCCGATGCAACGAGCACCCCAATCGGTGAGTAAGTAGCTCCCCTGAACTAGACTAAACACTAAAACGCGCCAGGCCCTCGGGTCTGGCGCGTTGTT
>CAXBPH010000354.1:0-6411 GCA_963977445.1 uncultured bacterium
CTTCTGGCCACGACATCTCAACTTGCTTCACGTGGCGCACTGGTCCAGTGCAGTCCCCGACGGCCCCGGACGTCTGGTGTGCATCGCTCACACCGGGTGAAACTATTCGCCACGACATCTCAACTTGCTTCACGTGGCGAACTGGTCCAGTGCAGTCCCCGACGGCCAAAGGGGACTGCCTTCTCGCGTAGGTTCAACACGCGGACGCGGGGTGCCAGCAGAGTTTCGTTGCAACGTTGTTAATGAACGAATCCCTATGGCGCGTGAGGCTGTACCGGCCGTGTTGGCGACTTTGGTTCAGCGTAGAATGATGGTGGTCGTGCGTGGGTTGGGGTTGCCTCAGGGGGACGGCCCCGGACGTCTCGTGCGCATCGCTCATGCTGGCTGAAGCTTCTGGCCACGACATCTCAACTTGCTTCACGTGGCGCACTGGTCCAGTGCAGTCCCCGACGGCCCCGGACGTCTGGTGTGCATCGCTCACACCGGGTGAAACTATTCGCCACGACATCTCAACTTGCTTCACGTGGCGAACTGGTCCAGTGCAGTCCCCGACGGCCCCGGACGTCTCGTGCGCATGGCTCATTCTGGGTGAATCTTCTGGCCACGACATCTCAACTTGCTTCACGTGGCGCACTGGTCCAGTGCAGTCCCCATGAAAAAACGGCTTCCGAAGAAGCCGTTTACTATTCACGCTGATTGAACGTGGTCTGTTAGTCGGATTCGGCCGTGGCCAATTCTTCGGCTTCCGGCACGTTTGGCAGATTCTTTTCATAGTCCTGATAGGCCGTGGGCAGGTCTTCATAGATGTCGGTGCACATCCAGCGGTACTTGCCTTCCATGAGAGAATCGGCCACCTTGTTGAAGGTCTGGTTGTGATTCTTCTTTACCGCACGGAAATTGTCTTCAATCCGCTTGCGCGCATTGGCGCAAAAGAGATCGGCCAGTTCCTGGGGCGTCTGGTCGGTCTTGTTCTGGGCCAGCAGGTGCTCCGTCTTCGAGAGGACGCAGCCCATGACGAAGAGGTCCACGCCAATGTCGACGAAATTGGCGAGAATGAGCTGTTCAAATTCCAGCTTTTCCTTGTATTTTCCCATGGTATGAAACAGGGTGCGGGCGAGACGTTTGCAGGTCTTTGCCGCGTAGGCGAGATGGTCCCGGTTGGCCGTGCTCAAGTGGCTTACATTGAAGTCCATGCTGGCCGGCATCCATACCTTGGGGTACCATCCGATATAGAACTTAGCCGCCTTCACGATATTGGCCCACTTTTGCTTTTTCTGGTCCCCTTTGGGCATGAGTATCGGCATGACCAAGCGGAAATGGGTGTCCATGGCTTCGCGGGCCATGATGAGGTGCATGACTTCTGTGGAGCCTTCAAAAATGCGTCCCACCCGCATGTCGCGAAGAATTCGATTCACCGGAACGGGTTTTTCGCCCCGCTCGTATAAGGACGTGTCGTCTTCAAAGCCACGACCGCCTCGTACCTGGAGAAAATCATCCAGGACGCGCCAGCAGGTCTCCGTGCAGAAATACTTGGCCGCGGCAGCTTCCAGGCGGATATCAGCATTCTTTCGATCCGCAAAGGAGCACGCCGTATAGACCAGACTTTCCATGGCATAGGTGTCGGAGGCCATGTTGGCAATCTTCCGGGAAATCGACTGGTGCTTACCGATGGGCACGCCCCACTGCACCCGGTGATTGACCCACTCTTCGCAATCGATGAGGAATTTCTTACATGAACCGGCTGCAGACGCGGGAATCCCCAGGCGTCCGGCGTTCAGCGTGGTCAGGGCGATCTTGAGTCCCTGGCCGGGCTTGCCGATCATATTTTCAGCAGGCACTTTCACGTTGGTGAAGGTGAGCAGGCCATTGGCGATACCCTTCAGTCCCATAAATTTACAGTGGTGGACTACCTTGAATCCGGGGGAATTGGCCTCGACGACGAAGGTAGAAATCTGGGGGATCTCCCGTCCGTCTTTAATTTTCGGAGGTGTCTTGGCCATAACGACCATCATGCTCGCGGCGGGGCCGTTGGTGCACCACAGTTTTTCGCCGTTGATGAGGTAGTAGCTACCGTCTTCCGAAGGCGTTGCGGTGGTGGCCATCTTGGCGGGATCGGAACCCACGTCGGGCTCGGTCAGCGCGAAGGCAGAAATCTCTCCTTTGGCCAATCGTGGCAGAAATTGTTCTTTCTGGGCATCCGTGCCGAAGAGCTTCAGGGGCTGAGGCACCCCGATACTCTGGTGGGCTGAAACCCAGGTTACGGTGGATTGGCAATAGCTGCCAATGAAACTCAGCACCCGGCCATAGTTCCACTGGGACAGACCGAGACCGCCATATTTCTTGTCGATCTTCATGCCGAAGACGCCGATTTTGGCCAGCTCATCGAGGACGATCTGGGGATACTCCCCCGTATGGTCTACAGCAATGGGGTCGAGGTGGGCTTCCAGCACGACCCGAACCTTCTCAATCAGCTCATCGCCGACCTGTTTATCGTCGGCATCCTGTTTGGGATAGGGATGAAGGAGATCCCAGCGAAAGTTGCCCTGAAACAATTCAGCGGTAAAGCTGGGGAACTTCCATTCCGTCTCACGGGCCGATTCGGCCATCTCCATTGCCTGATCTTTGGCGCTATCTTGGGTTGCCATTATGTCGACCTTCCTCGGTTGCCTACCTAACGACCGGTAGGTAGTATTTCTGCTGCACGGGAACGCAACGCTCCTCAACACGGAGTTAGACTACGGGCCTTCCCAAATGGATTCGTACTGTCGTTAGCATACCAGTTTATTTTTTATTCTGCCATAGACTTGATCTGAATGGTTTTCCAATCACCTTTTATCGCTGGTAACTTCCCACAAATCAGCGTTTTCGCTGAAGCTATGGCCCTACGTTGCGCGTTGTCGGCCATTCCCGATATCATCACCGGAAAGATTCGGCCCCCGGAAAGGCAGCCACGGTAAATGTGGTGCCGCCGGGGACACCTTGAAAGGAATGCAACCCATGTCGGGATCTTCCCCCGCTTCACAACCTCCCTGCGCCTTTGTCGTGGGTGATTTTAATGTCGGCAAGTCGGCCCTGCTCAATGCCCTGCTTCGACGCGAAATTCTACATACCAGCCGCGAAGAAGGCCGGGCCCTCCCCACGTTTATTGGACGAAGCTGGGATTCCTGTGACCGCTTTGCCGCGCTGGGTGCCGATGGTGCCCAGGTAAGCGCCAAAACCCACGATGAATTCCTCCGTATCCGACACGAGGCGAAAGGCCCCCGGGAGCATCGGGCCCTCGCCGTGGGCTGTGCTTCCTCGCCTTTTAATGACCTGTTACTGGTGGATACCGCCGGTATGTCGAGTGACGCCTGTGAATCGGCCGAAATTGCCAACCTGACCCACCAGGACGCCGCCCTGCTGATTGTGGTCATGGATATTGAGTATTGGGCCGCCAAGCACACCATGGATTTTGTGGCCTTTCACCAGGAGCAATTCGGTGAGCGCCTCTACATGGTGGCCAACAAGGCGGATCATCTGAACGCGAGTGAAATCGAGCGTATCCAGGCGAAGGCGACCCAACGCCTGGAAGACTACGGCATCGCCCCCGCACCCCGATTTTTCTCCCTTTCGGCACGGCTGGAGTCCTCCCGTCGGTCTACGAAAGACGAGTATCGCTCCCGTACCAAATCCCGTGTCCGGGAACTGTGTGACGCGGGCTTCGACGCCCTTCGCGTTGCCCTCTACGAGTTTGAAGCCTCCCACAGCCATCGCGAGAAACCAGCGACGGCCGACGATTGGATTCGCATGCCCCTGGCCACCTCATTCATCGCCACCCAAGAAGGAATTCCCGCATGAAGTACAAGGAGATGGAAGAGAACAAAGCCTGGGCGCTTGGGGCGCTTGATTCCCTCGGCGAGTTTGTTCGCCATGATGCCGATTTTCGCGGCAACAAGGCCTTTGAGGAGAAATCACTGGCCTATCAGAAGCAGTGCGTTGAGGATGGTAAATACCGCGTCGTGTTCCTGGGCACCTTCAATGTGGGCAAATCCACGGCGATTAACGCCTTCCTGGGCGGGGCCTATCTTCCCATGGACGTGGAAGAGTGTACCTCGAAACTGACCTTTATCCAGCGGGGTGAGGCCATGACGTTGCGCCTCAGTCTTTTTGAGGCCGCAACCGATCATGAGCGTAATGCGCTGAAGTCGGTGCTGAAAGACGTGCCCTCGACCATGGGGGCCAGTGACGACGGCCTCGAAATTACCATTGCCTACGCGGGGAACGATCCCGCGTGGATGCAAAAGAGTCTGGAGCCCCTGGTGACGGTGATGGCCGATGAGACCTATCCCCATCTGGCCCCCCTTCGCGACAAGATTGAAGACCTCAATATTACGCTGCCTTCGGAAGTATTGGAGGAGGACATTGTATTTGTGGACACCCCAGGGGTGCACAGTGTTTCGGAGACCCGGCAGGAAATTACCTACGGCATCATTGAGCGAAGCCACCTGGTTATCTCCTTTGTGGACAGTGGATTTGCCGGCAACATACATGATCTGAATTTCATTAAACGTATCATTAAGTGGCGCGGTCGACGGGTATTCTTCGTGCTCAATAAGGCCGATAAACTGGAGTCCCACGAAATCGACATTCGCGGGGCCCGTGGTCCGGCGCGCAGTCTCATCGAGGCCTTTGGCCGCCATGAAATCCCGGAGGACTCGGAGCTCTTCTTTTTCTCCGGATATCGCGCCCTGCGTGCCCAGCAATTGGAATTGGGTCACGTCACGCTGGAGTCTGTCCAGGACGACAACAAAGTATCCATTCCCACTAGCATTGCCGAACGGGTTGATGAGAGCGAAGAGCCGGGTAAAGAGCTTGCCGCCTACCTCATGGGACAGAGCCGTCTCCCCCACCTCAAAGAACGGCTGCTCGACTATTTGCTCAACGAAAACAAGGCCGGTGCCGTATTGGAGACCGCCCTTCGTTTTGTTGGCGAACGGGCCGATGACTATGTAGCCAGTCTGGAAAATGAGCTGAATCTGGCCAAGGACCCGAGCAAATTCGAAGAGCTGCGCACCAACCAGGCGGCCCTGCTGTCCCGCCTCGACGAAATTCGCGCAAGCAGCGACCAGGTCCTGAATCGCTACAAGACCCAATGTAAAGGTGGTCAATTGGACGGTGAGGACGTGGTGGGCTACGAGACCCAGTTTCGCCAGCAAATGAGCACGGAATCCATCAAGGCCCAGGTCATTCAGCCGGTTTTCGACTGGTTGCGAATTGACGGGCACCTGAAAACAGCCCGGAGACAGAAATTCAAGCCCCTGTCGGCTCAGGTGGAACTGCAAGTGGATGAATTCGTCTCCGCCATCATGGCCGAACTGCACAAGACCATCGATGGTGCCGAGCAACAGGCCCGGGAAGCCATCATGGAGCAGTTGGGACAGATTCGTGGGCTTCGGGTTCACATGACCGAGCCTGCGGGCCTGGAAACCATATCGCTGGACACCTCCATGACGAAGAGTTATCTGACCTTTGGTGGTAGCGGTGCCCTTGTGGGCGCGGCGGCGGGTGCCACGGTGGGTTCCGTATTCTTCGGTATTGGTGCCGCCATTGGTGCCGGTGTTGGCGGGCTTTTCGGTGCCGTGGGTGGTTTCCTGACGCGCCTTGCCTGGAGTGAAGAGCGCTGGCTGAAAAAACTCGAGCCCATCGTCCAGGAGAATGTTATGAACATGCTTATTCACGGCTCCAAAGACAAGCAGGGAAATCGGGAAGTTCCCATCCTCGAATCAGTAGTCGACTACCTCGGACGTCGGGGAGACGCGTTCTACACGGCGGTACAGGAAGAAGTGGACAACGCCATCGACGCGGTGCAGAAAGAATGCGATGACCTCCTGTCGCGGGAAGAACAAATCCGTGCGGAGAGCGAAACGATTATTGCCCGCTTGGAGCCGAAAGTGACGCTGCTCCATGAACTTCGGAGTCGCGCTGCCACCACCGTCACGGCGGTCTACGGCATGGAATCGGTACGCATATGAGTTGGAACGCCCCCGAACTGTCCCATTTGCTGGACCAGCGTCTCCAGGTCGCCCGCCTGGAGTTGATGGAGGACAGCCGAATCGCGCTGTCACGGCAGACCCAGAACCAGGAATCGACCGATTTTCTACGGCACCTTATTGATGAAAAGCTGGCGTCGGCGACCCGCTCCGGCCTTGGTGCCATCGAGGCGTCCCTTCGCACCGACGCGTCGCTCTATCTGTCGGGCGCGGGGTGCGATGCGGGAACCATTCGCAAGGTACTGGACGAATCAGGTGCCGACTTGACCGACATCGATGGGGTGACGCTCCCAAGTGTAGGGGCGGAGCCCCCGAAGCCCGCAATACTGGCCTTGGCATTTCTCGTGTCCTGGGTGGTGATTGTAGCGGTCGGATGGGTGCT
>CAXBPH010000355.1:0-6398 GCA_963977445.1 uncultured bacterium
AACGGATACACTTAAGAAACACGATCTAGCGTCCAAGCAATGGGGTCCACCTCTCAGTTTGTCAGGTCTTGTCGCCCGAGCGCAGTGTCGCGATTCAAAGAGTCCGGAAGATCTTACCCGACTTATAAATGATCGCCCCGTAATATCCCTTGCCTACCGGACGCCCAGGGAGATTCTGGAGAGACTTCTATAGCTCCTGTTCGGCAACGACTCCTGTATAGAATGACGAGAAATTCATCCCGTATTCTTCAGGACGATTTCGTAGGAAGACAGCTATATCATCAAAAAGGGTGGCGCAAACGACGTGCTTCCATGACCCCGGCGCGCCAGAAATCTCTACGGGCGCTTCGGGTCAGGCGAGACGCCCAACCTACGATGGACTTTCTACAGCAACTCCAGCGGGTGCACGGTGGGCAATCCGGTTCCTTCTTTCAGGTGGATGGAACACACGGATGACTCGGTCACGATGGCTTCCACGTTACCCGCCTTGAAGGCGTCAAACAAGGGTTTGCCCACGGCGTTGGCCAGGTCGTAGCCCATGGGGCCGTGTTTCAGGCCGAAAGTTCCGGCCATGCCGCAGCAGGTGCCAGTCTCGATGAGTTCGATGGTGCCGCCGTGTTTGCGGACCCACGCCATGGCTTCGCTGCCCATGCCGAGGGGGCGCTGGTGGCACGAGCAGTGGAACCCGTACTTACGTCCTTCGAGGAAGGTGCTGCCGCTGTCCCCTTCGAGTCCCAAGAGATAGGCGAAGTATTCGTGGGTTGCGGCAGCGACCAGTTTGGCCTTGGGGTTCATGGGCAGGAGCTTGGGGTAGGACTCCCGCAGACAATAGGCGGCGGTGGGCTCGGTGGTGACGATATCGTAACCCTGCGCGACGTATTCGGCCAGGCGGGTCACATTGTAGATGGCGGCATCCTGGGCGCGGTCAAGGTCGCCGTAGCCAATGTAGGGATAGCCGCAGGCCTGTTGTTCCGGGAGATGCACCTCGCAGCCCTGGGCCTCGAGGCGGCGCAGCGCGCGCATGCCGAGTTCGGGTGCGTTGTAGTTCACAAAGATATCGTGGAAGAAGGCGACCTTCCGCGTTACCTTTTCCGGTGTGATTTCGCTCTTCCACTGCTTCCGCAGGGTCTTGCGCGCGAAGGGCGGTAAATCCCGTCGTCGGTCGATGCCCGTCACCTTTTCCATACCCCATCGAAACAGGGGATTCCGCAGAGATATGTTGGAAAGGGGCGCGAAGGCACAGCCGATCTTCGCCGCGCTTTCTGCAGCCATGAGAAGTTCGTTGGTAAAAGACGGTGGATTGGTTTTGTGGTCCTGGTGCTTCACCTTGGCGATACCCAGGGGCATATCAATCTGGGTGGGGCAAATTTCTTTGCAGAGTCCACAAGAGATGCACAAGTCGGCGAATTCGGCGGCCTTGTCGAGTCCGTGCACCCCGGCGGTCCAGGTGATACCCATGGGGCCGGGATAGATGTGACCAAAGGTGTGCCCCCCCACGACGCCGTAGGTGGGACATACGTTCATGCAGGCACCACAGCGGATACAGCGGAGATTCTCCCGCATGATGGGATCCTTCGCCATTTCGCGACGTCCATTATCGAGGATAACGATGTGGGACTCCCGGGGCTTACCGTCGGCCCCCATGGGATTGCGCCCGGCCATCCAGGTGACGTAGGTGGTGGGCAATTGGCCCGAGGCACTCACGGGGTGGGCAAGCACCATGGCCATGCCGTCGTCCATGGTTTCGACAATTTTCTCCATACCCATGACGGCGATGTGGACCTTGCCGATGGCGGAGACTAGACGTCCGTTGCCTTCGTTGGTCTCGATGCAGATGGCACCGGTGTCGGCCACGCCCACGTTGGCCCCCGTCATACCGATGTCGGTATTCAGGAAGATGGGCCGGAGATAACTGCGCACGACGGGCATGATGGATTCGATGGTGGCTTCCACGGGCTTGCCGGTTGCTTTGGCAAAGATTTCCGCCACGTCATCGCGCATCTTATGAACGGAAGGAAAGACCAGGTGGAAGGGCTTCTCGTTGACCAATTGGATAATCAGCTCGCCGAGATCGGTTTCCACGACGCTCAGGCCCGCCGCTTCCATATCTTCGTTAATTTCGATTTCTTCCGTCGTGAGAGACTTGGATTTCGAGACTGTTTTCGCTTCGTGTTTCCTGGCCACTTCGAGACAATAAGCGATGGCGTCGGGGCCGTCTTTGGCCACATGGACGTGACATCCACGGGCCTTTGACGAAGCGATAAAACGCTCCAGCAGCTCTTCCTGCTGGTCGATGCACCGGTCTTTAATCGCCTTTACTTCATCCCGAAAGGCCGTGCCCCCCGGCAGGGTCAAGAGACGCTCGGTGCGCTTGTCCCGCCCCCGCTTCATGCAGTTGTAGAGGGCGTCCCGCTGTTTGGGCTCTTCGATGGCCTTGGTGATGGCATCGTTCAGTCGTTGCTGGCGGGTGGTGCTCATGTATCGTCTCCCAAGACCAATATGGCGTGGGCATATTCCGGCCCGTGGACCCCGAGGGTCAAAATCATTTCAATATCGCCCGTACGGCTGGGCCCCGAGATATAGCTGACCATAATGTTTTCCGGGTGGTCCTTGTAGAGCTGGGTCATGCGCTCGGCCGAACCCCGCAGCGTTTCCACGAGGTCCTTGGCGTAAACCACGCCAATATGGGTGCGCGGCAGGGAGGAAACGAGTCGACTGGCATCATCGAAGACTACCTCGGCCAGCGTGCCCGTCTCCGCGATACCGAAGTTGGCTCCCGTCACTCCCACCTGGACCTGGTCGAGTTCGGCGATAGCTGTGGCCGACGCATAGGGTGACCGAAGCACTGCCATGCCCGCGGCTTCGCATTGCCGTGCCGCATCGTCCACGAGGTCGTCGTCCAGCTCGGCAAAAGCGATGCGTTCCGCCCCCGCCTCTCGGGCAATCCGGGCAATGAGTTCGCTTACTTCGGCCTGGGTACGCACCAGGTAGGCATGCCCCGAAACGGCTTCGAAAGCCGCCTTGAAGGTATTCGCCAGTGTTTCGCTCAACGTATCGTCACTTTCGTTAAATAGGGATGTTGTTTCGACAGGTTCGTTTAATAGCGGCTTTTAATGCTCGGAAAGGAGTTCTCGGAAGGGACTTGGACGTTGCACCATCATTTCACGTCCAGAATCGCATAACTAATCGATTTGTACTCATCGCGCTCATAAAGACAGCCAAGTCGTCCATCTTTCAGCACGACCAGGGCGCTATAGGCAAATCCCTCCGGGTAAATAAGCTGGTCGAAGGCCCACGTGGCTCCGCCATCGGAACTCCGAAAGAGCTGGCCATTTTCACGGGCTCTATCCGTTTGGGGCAAGGTGTGAAAGAGCACCCGCTTCCCCTCGGCTCCCGCGACCGACACCAGACTGCTCATGCAGGGCGGCGTCATCAGCTGTGTATCGAACTTGGCTGCGGACCACGTGGCACCGCCATCGTCACTCGTCGAAAAGATGCGGCCTAGATTGCCGGTCTCATCACGGGCACTCATGAGCAGCGTGCCGTTGTCCATCTCCGCGATCTGGGCTTCCGTCCCCCACCCTTCGATACGCTCATAGGACATGCGCTCGCCAAGCTTCCAGGTTTCGGCCAAATCGTCGCTGTATGCTGCCGTGAGGCGATGGGGCTGCTCCATTTCATTAATGGGCACCGTTTCATAAAGCGGTAGAACAAGACGGCCCGCGTGGGGACCGCCCGCAATCTGGATAAAATTTCCTGGACTCCCCACGGCGACCACGTCAGGTCGGCGGAGTTGCCGCGTTACATCACGGGGTTTGGACCAGGTCACCCCATCATCGTCGGAGGCGATCATAAAGGACTGCGTGTTGGTAGGGCCACCATAGCCCAAATCGGCCCGCTTCGTATGCGCCATGACGCCACCATGATAGCCCTCCGGGTAGCGCTGATAGAAAAGGATCACACGCCCGCTATCGGACAGGGCCAGCGCGCAAGGGTCGTTCAGCGAATCGTTGCCCGACTCGGCGACGACCTGGAGCGTACCCCAGGTCGTTCCGCCGTCTTCACTACGTCGTAGAATGATGTCGTTCTGTCCATGGTCATTGTCCAGGGGCCGACCTTCGGCGAAGGCAAGCAAGGTGCCCGCCTTGGACTGAACGATGGCGGGAATGCGAATTGCCGCATAGGCGTCGTCTGCCTCACGGGTAAAAACCACCACACTCTCGGGATAGTCCGCCGCAAGCGCGGGCAGGGCCATCAAGGAAAATAACGCGACCAGACAGATTCGTTTCATTCCACGACTCCTTATTCCTTCGTACGCTTCACCGATTCAGGTGTCGAACCTTCGAGACGTCTACTTCATTAACCACTGAGCAGCATTGATGGCAGCAAGTTCCGCCGCCAAGGCCTTACGCCCGGCATCGTCGAGGGAGCGCAAGGGCAGACGTGACGGTCCGCAATCCAGGCCAATTGTCCGCATCATCGTTTTGAACCCGGCCATCCCGTCGTAGGACAACATGGTGCGAATGAGAACACCCGCCTCGGCCTGCAATTCGAAGGCCCGTTTTGCATCGCCTTCATCAAAGGCGGTGCGGGCCGCGTGATAGATGGGGGCCATGAAATTGTAGCTGCTGCCGACAGCACCGGCGGCTCCCAGAGCGTGACCACTCACATAGGATTCGTCCACACCGAAAAGCATGGTGTGACGTCCCTCGGCCAAGTTAACGCACTGCTGGAACTCGTGCTGCATGAAGCTGCTGAACTTAATCCCCGCCAGGCTGGGCAGTTCTTCGGGGGCGCGACGGAGCATTTCGGCCATGCTGAAGGATACATCCGTCAATCGGGGAATATGGTAGTAGTAAAAGGGAAGCTCTGGCGCGCCGGACGCCACCTCACTGAGGCAGTCGATGAGGCTATCCATGCTGTCTGGTTTGAAGTAGGTGGGTGGCAAGGCGCTCAAGGCATCTGCACCAATGGCAGCCGCATGTTTGGCCAGATCGCGGGCTTCCCAGTTACTTGCGTGGCCCACCTGAACGACGACGGGAATACGTCCTGCAGTCGCCTTCACATAGGCTTCTGCCACATCGCGACGTTCGGCGGAGGTAAGGGCGGGGCCTTCGCCGGTGCTGCCGCAGACATAGAGACCGCCGATATCGTTGCTCACCAGACGGTCGACGATTGCCGGAATGGGTTCAAGGTTTACCTGACCATCTTCATGCATGGGGGTAAAGGTCGCAGCAATCAAGCCAGAGAGTTTATTCATGGGGATACTTTCCAGGTGCCAGAGCACCATAGCTACATTTCATGTTAAACCGTCGCACGCCCGCACGTGCGGTGTGGACGGGGTAATTACAGGTCGTGGACCACATCGTTTCGAATTCCCAATACGTCCCAGAGAATCAGTGTCCCCGCTCGCCCTCCATATAGTGCAATTGATGATCCATGGCCCGGAGGATATGCTGACGCATGATCTCCGCCCCTTCATCCCCGTCTCCGTTGCCAATGGCCTCAGCAATAGCCCGATGATCTTCCAGGGTCTGCTCGCCCCCGACAGGCACGGTGTCCCGCGGTTTACTGCGGTTCACGTGGGACAACATGCGCACACTGCTTGCCGCACGGGCCAGCCAGTCGTTGTCGGCCGCTTCGATAATGGTCTCATGAAACTCCGCATCCTGATTGAGCCAATCGCGGAGGAGTTTACGGTCCGGCTGGGCCGGGTCACCTGCGCTGATGGCCGCCCATATTTCGGCGGCCTGCTGGCAGATATGCTCCAAGCGGCGTTGCTGGTAGGACTGGATATTGTCCGACGCCTCGTGAACGGCGAAGACTTCCAACTGCTCGCGGAATGAATAGAGTTTGATGATGTCTTTCCCCCTGAACTCGCGAACAAAGGCACCTGCACCGGGGATATGCTCCACCAGCCCTTCGCTGGTGAGCCGGGTCAGGGCCTCACGGATGGGCATGACACTGACCTCCATCTCCTCGGCCAGCGTCCGATTTACGAGGCGCATTCCCGGGGGATAATCGCCCGAGGTGAGTTTTTTGAGTAGTTGCTCATATACGGCATGGGAGGTGAGGGCTGTCATGGGAAATGCTCCTGAAGTTCGGTGTTATCTCATGTAATAACATGCTAGCAGGAATGAATTCGCCGCGCAAGAAATCAGTGACCACCGGCAGAGCCGGGGGGTATGAGGAAAGCCCCTATAAGGGGCTGTTAAGTCCACGAAGTGGGCGACATATCGTAGCCCAGCGGCGAGCACAGCGAGTCCTGGGTTTTGGTCGACACACCCTGATACTAGTCCCAGCGGGGCGACATAGGGCGCGAATTGGGTCCCATCTCCGAAATTTCTATGCCGCCCCGCTGGGGCTATCTGAGCGTTTCGTACACGATCCCAGGGCTC
>CAXBPH010000356.1:0-6255 GCA_963977445.1 uncultured bacterium
CCACGTCAAAGCTGCCCTGCCCGGCCACGGTCAATCCCGCACCCTCGAGGACGAGATCCCGTACCGTCGCCAATGCCCCGTCATAACCGGCCTGGGCCTTCAAGGTGAGGGAATCCCCCGTCACGCCAGCGATTTCGTTGGGGAGACCGGTGAGATTATTCAGCGCACCCGACAACGTCGCAATCAATGACCCGGATGTCTCCCCCGATGCCAAGTCTACGTTAAAATCAGCGGAACCCCGATAGGGCAGCTCGGCAATCGTTGCGTAATCGCCAATTTCTGTCACCACGATGTGACTCTTGAAATCGGCGACCCGGGTCTCAAGATTGATTGTGCCATCAGCGCCAAGGTTCAGGTTGCTGTCCGTGATCGAAAGATTGGCCACCTGGATTTGTTGAAGATCCTCCACCGTCACCACACCGCCAAGACGGAGGTCACGCGTCACGTCCGGCCGTAATGTCATGGCAGGAAACAGCCCGGAAAGGGTCGTCTCGATCCGCTGCGTGAGGCCATCGGGAAAGGCTCCCGCAACGACACCCACGCTAAGGTCACCCGAGGGCATGGACACCGTGGCCGCATGGAGCGCTGTGACCCCAATGGTACCGTCGATCTTTGTGCCGGAACCGTCTCCATTCGCCGCAAGGGAAAGGGTTACACCACCGGCAAGCTCCGTGCCCGCAATGCCGGAAAACTCATTCAGATTGTCCAGCGAGCCATCAATCTTAAGGGCTAAAACATTTTTCCCTGTGTCCACCGTGCCCGTGGCCGACAACGTCGACGCGCCCACCCGCACGGTTGTCTCCGCCAGGGTCAACTCGGTATCGCTATAGGAAAGGTCCAGGCCGACGATGCCACCGCCCGCCAATAGTTCCCGGAGCTCTTCCGGCACCAGCGGCCCGACAGGTGCGACCGTCACCTCGCCCTTTGCTGTAATCGTGTCTCCGAATCCCGCCACCACCTCTCCACCAATCCAGTCTACATCCCCGAGATCAATGTTCGGAGAAATCGTAAGTCCCTCCATCGTGCCACGGACCGGTATCTCCGCCCGCAGAGGCACCATGACCTCCGCCGCAGTACCCTCCAGCAAACGATTGAAATCGTCGTATTCCAATGTAGGCAATAGATCGATGACGCCGTCGGCCAGCGCAAAACTTCCTTCCAGCTGCAGTAAGGCATAATCTGTCTTTACTGTGCTTTTTCCAACACGCAATAGATTGAGGTCTTCCAAGACCACGTCTATATCCAAATCGAGGGCAGACCCCAATTTCGCCACCAATTCTGGAGACACCATGTCCTTCGGAAGCATCACGTGCCCCGTGCCCACCATCCGCAAGGGCTCGGGATAGCTAAGCGTGGTGTCCAGGGTCAGCAAGGATTCCCCACCCCCATTCGCCTCCACGTGAAGTGCGGCACCCGACAGCGGGCCATCCAACGTAAGGCTCATAGCGACTGGACCGCTTGCATTGGTCAGCTCCGAAACGATGGTGTCGTCGTGGGCTTCCAACGTCAGGTGCACGACACTATCCCGGAGGCTGCCCGCAACGCTAAGCGCCGTATCCGTCGTACCGTCACCATGAACGTGGAGCTGTATACTCTCTTTCTCACCCGGGCTGTATGAGCCCTGCACGGTAAGCTCCAGGGCCTTCCCCATCACTTCCTCGCCCAAGCTGAGCCGCTCGATCTGCAGCGCACCCAACTGGATAAAGTCTGGTAAATCCGTTATGACCGGCAAGGAAAAGGGTTCTTCGTCTACGACCTCCTCGGAGGCAGGCGGGAGTCGATGGAGAATGAGGTGACTGGCCGAAAGTTGGCCTATGGAAACTTCGCCTTGCAAGAAAGGGAGCATATTCAGCGTAAGGCCCGCGTCTTTCAGCTCAAACCAGGGATCGGCAGCGTCGCCCAACCGAAAACTCGCTACCGTAGCAGCAAAGGGCAAGGTCCCCCCGAGCGGTCCCATCTCCGCAGGCCAGGGCAATGCCGTCGCCAGAACCTTGTTCACCTGCCCGGTGATGAATCGCTTGGCCGGAGGGGTCTGTATCAGTATCGCAAAGAGACTGAAGAGCACCATGAGAACAAGACAGAGCCCCACCAGTCGACGTAACCATTTTCGCTTCTTCGTCGTTTTCGTCGGCTCATCACTCACTAAAAGGCATGTCCTATACTGAGGTAAATCTGAAAAGCATCGTCTATCTCGCTACGCTTATTCAGAGGCACAGCGATATCAAAACGCAGGGGACCGAGTGGCGTGTAGTAACGTACCCCTACGCCCGCGCCGAATTGTATATCTCCGCTAAAATCCGGATAGGACGACTCGAAGGCCGCGCCACCATCGATAAAGGCCACCATGCCGAGAGACTCCGTCAGTCGACGGCGTAGCTCAATAGAAAATTCGCCCAAGGAGCCACCTCCTATGGGGTCGCTGTTGATCAAGGGGCTCACGGTCTGGAAGCGATAGCCCCGAATTGAGCCGCCACCGCCACCATAGAATCGAATGTCGGCGGGGACGTTGTCACGGGACTCACCGAGGATTGCACCCAACCGAACGCGGCTCGCGATGACCCAGTTGGGTAACGTCTTCTTCTCGGCCGTTTCAAAGCTGCCGAAGCCATAGTAGTGGCTCACCTCGAGGTCGGTTTTAGTGAAGTAGCGCAACTCACCGATGGGGTCGAGATAGGGTTCGAGGCGCAAACGTACCTTGAAGCCCCGGGAAGGGTCCAGGGGATCGTCGGAATAATCCAATCGCGCTTCCAGGGGAAAATAGAGTAGCTCGTGGCTGTTCGTCTCACCAAGCTGTTCGACCCGTCCAACCCGAAACCCCACACCAGCAGCCAAAGTCAGTTTCGGCGTGACCTCGCGCTCGACAAACGTCAGGGCCTGCACCCGATCGCTGTTGAAGGCTTCCCGCTCTTCCTGCGCGATAACGAAAGACGCACTGAGCGCCTGATCCAGACGACGAAACCCGTCGATGTGATAGCGCAAATCAATTTCGCGCAATTCCGTTGCCAGGGTCGTCTCTACGCTGAAATCGTGGCCCAGGCCGCGCATGTTTCGGTTTTCCCACCGGAATTGTGTGCCCACACCCTCGTCGGACTTATACTCCAGCCCCGCGCTGATAGTTCGTGGCGGACGCTCGGTAACCAATACCCGCAAGGGAACCAAGCCGTCCTCGCCAACCTCAGCCGCCATGGGATCGACCGACGCGGTGGCGAAGAGTCCCGTATCATATAGTCGGGTGCGAAGTTCGGTAATCTGGCGCTGATCAAATCGATCACCTGGGGCCCACGGCAACAGCCTATCGACCACCACGGGACGTACCCGTTCCAAGCCCTCATAGCTTGCTGCACCATAGACGGCCTTCGGGCCGGAATTTACGTGAAACACCACCTTCACGAGTTGGGTTTCATGATCCACCACCACATCTCGTTTTGCGATGCGGGGTGCGGGGTATCCATGATTTCTCAAATAGGACAACAATCTGGAATTGGCCTTCGCAATGGGAGCCGCCAGAGCAGCATCGCCCGACGTCACCCCGAGAACATCCAGGAGCGAGGGTTCACCCACGTCACCATCCGTATTGACACCCTCGACTACGACGTCTCCGAAGACATATTGGACCCCGGGCTCGGCGAGATAGTGCAATACAATGGGCGTCGCCTCACGATCGAGTTCCAAGGTAACGGTTGCACCATAGTAGCCCCGCGAGTGGAACACATCCATAAAATTTTCCACATCCCTGGTGGCTCGGCGGCGAAGATGGAGTAAGCTGGTGGGCGGGTCGGACAACACCTCTCCCGATAGCGACCATGTTTCCGAGACGCTTTGAAGAAGCGCTAAGGTGATGGGGTCTTCTACCCCATCAATACTCACTTCATAGGAGAGCTGAGCATGGGCAACGATGGAGAGGCCGAAAGTCAGAACAAGACACACAATTCGCCTGTGGAGGGTGCAGCGGCAAGATGGCGCTGATCTCAATAAACGCACGACGCGGTGAGTCCTTCTTGCAAAAGTGCTATCGCGCCCGCACGACTACCAGCACCCACCGCAGCGTGGATGCCACCCAAATGTGCGGGCAATAACGCAACAAGACCACTATAACACACCATAGCGTGTGACTCCGAATGCAAGAATTCCTCGACCAGGTCAATTGCAACCAAACCCCGATGGTCCCACACTTGACTCCCGCAGACGAAAATAGAAATGATAGCGACACCATTTCCTATAACGCCTCCGGGAGGTCTCATGCGCGTACACGGCTCCTTACACTTTATTTCACTGGTCATCTTACTTTGTGCCACGTCGTCCCCCGCGCAGGAGCACACCGACAAGCGGCCCAACTTCCTTTTCATTCTCGCAGATGACCAAGCCCCCCAAACCCTGTCGACCTATGGGAACACCGTGTCCCACACCCCCAACCTCGACAGACTTTCTGCCGAAGGCATGACCTTCGACGGGGCACACCACATGGGATCGTGGAGCGGGGCCGTTTGCCGTCCCTCACGGACCATGATCATGACGGGGCGCACGGTCTGGCACATTCCCGGCAAAGGCAATCCCCACGCGGATGACCCAACGATGGTGCCGGTCGATATTGCTGAGCAGACGTTGCCTGCGATTTTTAACCGCGCGGGCTACGACACCTTCCGCACCTGTAAGACGGGCAACAGCTATCCCGAGGCCAACAAGCGATTTAACACGGTGCACGACCAGATGAACCGCGAAGGCAATGCCGAAAAGGGTAGCGCCTGGCACGGTGACCGGGTCATGGACTATCTGCAAACACGGGATGCTGAAAAAACAACCCAGCCCTTTCTCATCTACTTCGGGTTCTCGCACCCCCACGACCCCCGCAACGGCACGCCCGAACTTCTGGCGAAGTATGGCGCGACCAACGACTGGGATCCCGCGGCAGGCAACAAGGCCAATTCCAAGTCACCGCCCCTCCCCGACACGTGGCTGCCCGAACACCCCTTTCCCCACGGCCACCCCAAGTTGCGGGATGAGGTCGCCGTCCAGGGCGTGATGACCCACCGCGATGTGGCCACCGTGCGGAATGAGACCGGGCGCGAATATGCCTGTATCGAAAACATTGATCGTCAGATTGGCCGGGTCCTCGCAAAACTTGAGGCCATGGACGAGTTGGACAACACCTACATCATCTTCACCTCCGACCATGGCATGTCCGTCGGGCGTCACGGCCTCATGGGCAAACAAAACCTCTACGAACACACCTGGCGGGTCCCCTTCTTCGTGAAGGGCCCGAACATCGCCCCCGGCAGTCGAAGGCTCGGTAATATATACCTCCTGGACGTCCTCCCCACCCTCTGCGATCTCGCGGGCATCACGCCACCTGCGACCGTAGAGGGAACGAGTTTTCGCCCCGTTCTTGAAGGCAAACAAGAATCCATCCGAGACGTGCTATACGGCGTCTATGCCGGGGGCACCAAGCCCGGTATGCGGGCCATCAAGCAAGGCGACTGGAAGCTCATCAAATACGACACCCTCGATGGAACCGTGCGGAAAACCCAACTCTTCAACCTCAAAGAAAACCCCAACGAATATCTGCGGGAACACCAGGCACCTGAGGTCGTCACCGCGACAGGCCACACACCCGGCGCAAATCAAATCAATCTCGCGGAGGATTCCCGCTACGCCGAAAAGCGCACGGAACTGGAAGGGCTACTCACGGCCGAGATGAAACGCCTAGACGACCCCTTTCCCTTTTCAGAATAAACGCGAGCTGACATAGACACAGTCCCCAGGGACTGTCTCAGCCTCACGACCCGATTCGGGCAACACGTCCCCGGGGACTGTCTCAGCCACACGACCCGATTCTGGAATCACAACCCCAAGCCTAAAGCCTGCTCCTATCGATCGAGATAGACCAAGGCGGCTGTGGCTGTCCCGTCGTTTGCGACAACAACCCAGCCGTGCTCCCCCAACTACGGGACAGCCACGCCCGTCTCCGTCCTACGCCCTCGCAAAACGCAGAACCATCGGCCTACAGTACCATGCCCTACCGAAGTGGAACGGCGAGGCAGTCCCCGGGGACTGTCTCAGCCTCACGACCCGATTCGGGCAACACGACCCCGAGCCTAAAGCCTGCTCAAATTCTCCGAGATAAACCAAGGCGGCTGTGGCTGTCCCGTCGTTTGCGACAACAACCCAGGCGTGCTCCCCCAACTACGGGACAGCCACGCCCATCTCCGTCCTACGCCCTCGCAAAACGCAGAACCATCGGCCTACAGTACCATGCCC
>CAXBPH010000357.1:0-6208 GCA_963977445.1 uncultured bacterium
CGCACCTTTTACGTGACCAAAGAGGGTGTCGGAAAATACCTGCTCATCCAGCCCGGCGGCATTGACTGGCACAAACTTGCCGGGCCGTCCGCTGACATGGTGCACCGCCTGGGCAAACAATTCCTTGCCTACACCCGTCTCCCCCGTGATTAAAACGGCCAAGGGCGATACGGAAACCGCCTCCAGGTATTTGAAGACACCCCAAATTTTCTGAGACACAGAGACGATCTCGCCGAAAGCTTCCGGATGCTTCAGGTCTTCATTGAGCATGCCATCGCGAAGACGGAGATTTTCCCGGCGGAGTTGCTGCAATTCGAGGGCACGCTTCACGCCACCCACCAGCCGCTCGGTCTCGGTGGTTTTTACATAAAAATCGAAGGCCCCTTCTTTCATGCAGGCAACGGCCGTTTCGAGATCGTTAATACCCGTTAACATGACCACCGGCAACTCCGGTCGCGCGGCCGCCAATTGGGCCATGACCTCCACACCCGACAGGTGGGGCATAGTAAGGTCGAGAATAACGAGGGCAGCACCGATCGATTCCACCCGGGCAACGGCCTCCCGACTATCGGAACAGGTGTGGACATTGGTGACTCCCGCTGCGCGCAGGGTCATACTAAAACTGCGGAGCCAGGCCGCTTCATCATCTACCAGCAATACCGGGTCACTCAAGTATTGGGAAAGGGTCATGAAAGGTCTCCATGGCGGTCAACCGGAAGGACAAGACGGGCCGTCGTGCCCTCACCCGGTTGGGATACAAACTGTAAAACGCCCCCATGCTCTTCCACGATGCCCGCCGAGACCGACAGGCCCAGGCCCGTGCCCCCGGCATTCCGGCGGGTCGTAAAAAAGGGGTCGGTAATTCGGAGCAGGTCTTCCGAGGCGATACCGCGTCCCTGGTCGATCACTTCGACGATAACCTCGTTTCCCGCACGCCGGGTCACGACCCGAATTTCGGCGTCGTCAGCGTCGAGGGCGTTGCATGCATTCAACAAGAGATTGATGACGACCTGCTCCAGACGCCGCTGATTTCCACCAACGGACGGCAGGTCAGCTTCCAGATCGATGACCAGGTTCCGGGTCGCCTTCTTCAGATAGCTGGACGTTAAATTGATGGCCGACTGCACCATGCGATTCAAATCCACGGGCTCATCCAGCCGCTCATCAGACGTGCGTGAGAAGCCCTTGAGGTCGTCCACAATCGCCTTGATGCGTTCCGAGCTGGCCGCCGTGTCCGCCAGTAAAATGGGCATCTGCTCCCGAAGTTCGGAGAAATTCATGGCACCCAGACTGAAGTCGCCATGCTCGTCATAGTAGGCTTCCAGGACCGGGCGCGCCTTCTCCCATATTTCAGCAAGCAATCCGAGGTTGAGCGCAATCAGTCCGTTGGGGTTGTTGATCTCATGGGCCACGCCCGAAACCAATACACCCAGCGATACCATCTTATCGGCCTGGCGAAGCTGCTGCTCCCGCAACACGGCTTCACGCTGGGCCTGTTCCCGCATCTGAATCTCACGCTGGAGTTGGGAAACCGTTTCCTCCAATTGCTGCGTCCGTTCCTGGACCGAGCTGTCCAGGGTATCAATATGCTGCTTCAGACTTTGTCGCATCACATCGAGATCGGCTGCCAACTGGCCAATTTCATCGCCCGAGACGATGGGCGGGGCGAGGGCCAGATTGCCCCGGGCAATCTCCCGTGCGGTACGTGAAAGGGCCGTAATGGGGCCGCTGATTCGGCGACTCAACACGAGGGCCAACACGAAGGTACCGGCGACAGCCGCGATACAGGCAATCATCGTAAACCACGCAAGCCGTCGGATAGGCTGGAGCACTTCGCGCTCCGGAGCAATCGCCACACCCGTGTACCGTATATTTTCGTGTGCCCCACCTTGCGTTGCCAGGGCGAGCAATTGTCGCGACCCGTCAAAGGGGGATCCCGTTACGGAATGGGTCCGAATCTCGTCGTCCCGGTGTAAGGTGGGCAACTCCTTCTCCAACAACGTCACGATCGCCTGGTCGGCATTGCCACGGGCCACTATACGATGGGACGCGTCCATCAGGAACAAGTGCATGCCACCTTGTGGCGCGATACGTTCCTGAAAACTGACCCGCTCATCCACGCGACGCCAATCGTAAAAGCCAACAAGGGTGCCAATGAGGGTTTCCTCGTCAAAGGCACCCAGGAGCGGGAAAGCCAGACACACCGTCGGCGTGGTGACTTTGGGCAGGGCTGCCTGAACACCGACCGGAGACACGTAGGGCACACCCGTGAGCGCCATGTGCACGCCTTCTTGTTCACCCACACGCTGCTCCAACCGATTAAAATCACTGGACGCCACAATTTTCCCATTGGCGTCGGTGCACCATATTTCGAGAAAGTCGCTGTTGGCCTGGAGCTCCCGTAAGAGCAGGCCCATCCGCAGGTCGATGTCTTCTCCGGTAAAAACGTCTTGCAGGGTATCGAGTGCGGCCCAGGATTCCATTTCTTTTACGGCGTTTTCCAGAGAACCCACCGAATTCCGGGCCAGCGTCATGGCACTCGCTTCCAGGGCACTCCCGGCCATGGTCCGGAGGGTTTCTTTACTGCTCTGATAGGTAATCGCCGTAACAAGCAGCAGGGGCAGCAAGGCGGTGACCAAGAGACTCAGCAACACCTTGGTATACATGCTCATGGGCGGCCATCCTGTGACCCGTGCCCTCTCGTTGCATCGCTCCCCTCGGCCTCCCCCGCATCGTCCCCCTCGGTCTTATCTTCCGGCGGCTGGGCGAGCTCTTCGGCGTCGGTCACGGCCAGAATACGCACCGTGTCGTCCACCTCGTCGAGATAGATATAGGCAACGGCCCCTTCGATTTTCTGTACGTATTTTTTGACCGTGGCGGCGCTTTCCAGGGACACGGGGGGCCGGGCATTGCCGGTCATGGTTTCCTGCATCCAATAGCGTTTCATTTCGTAAACACTACGCAGCAGCACGATGCGTGAGAATTCTTTGCGAATGGAATTCTCGCCCCGCTGGTCAATGGGAATACAGCGCTCTCCATTGGGCCAGGTGGTCTGTTGTTTCAAAAACATGCGGGCCAGCTCACTCCGGGGCACCGAATCCACCTCGTTGTCGAGATGGGTCACCACGGCGACCACGCGGACGTTGGCTTCTTCGGGGTCCGCCATGCCCTCGATACCCACGAGAACAGCGGAGCCCATCACAAGCGCCAGCAACCGCACGCACGCGTAGAATCGTCGCCTGGTTACGACCATGGGGCAACGTCGAAGCAGGGAAACCCCTGATAGTGGCGCAAACACATCGTTGTGCCTCAAAAATTGAACACCACAGAACTCGCGACACCGTTGAAGTCGAGTCGGTCGTTCTCAGGTTCACTGTGAAAAAGCTCTAACTTGAGCGAAATATTGGGCAGGGGCCGGTACGTCGTCCCCAGGGTATGCCGTGATTCGTCAAAGGGCGTCTGGCCACTGTTGTCCAGGTTTAAATAATCGTAACGATAGAAGACATGCCATTGGGGCGTTATACGATAGGATGGCTGAATGTAAAAACCCAGGGACTCCCCGTCACGGTGCCAGGTGCGATCAAACGTGCGACGAAGATAGGAGGGCTGATTGCCGTGGGCCAGTTCTGCGAGCAACTCCAGCCGACCGACACGAATCTGGGTGTCAAAACCCACGATAGATTGATTGCGGCCGTCGTCATCATCGCCAAGATAGGTGGATACGGAAAAGTCGAGGGTCTCCAGCCAATCCGGCTTGTTCCGACCCGCGAGGCGCAGGGTGAGCCGGCCGCCGATGGCCTTGTGCTCGTTGGCGTCGAACTCCCGCAATTCTCCATCACCCCCATTGCCGCCATAGAGGGAGTAACTGATACCCCGCTCGTTGGCCGTCCACCAATCCCCTATCAATTGCATGGCGACAATACTCTTGGGAAATATATTGCCCACCATGAGGGGGGCCAGGGTCGACAGGGTCAGGTTGGGATAATGATAGCTCTG
Source organism: uncultured bacterium (assembly GCA_963977445.1). Lineage (GTDB taxonomy): Bacteria > Hydrogenedentota > Hydrogenedentia > Hydrogenedentales > JAEUWI01 > JAEUWI01. The sequence continues at coordinate 3,997 of CAXBPH010000357.1, forward strand.
CCAGTATTGGGGCAACAGCAATTTACCCGCGCGAATCCGAAACCGGTCGTTGTGCCGATATTCCAGCCACGCCGTTTCAATCTCCAAATCGCCATCGGCCTTCGTGCGGCTACCCAGATAGTCATTGCCATCGATACGCTCAAATTCCAGTTCACCGAATACGGTCCACTGTTCGTCTTCCGTGGAACTCCGCAGAAAAATACTCAACTCGTTCTGAATAAAGGAACCCACCACTTCGTTGTCCGCATCAATATATTGAAAATCATAGTAGCCATGGATGGAGAGACGATCCCGCACCTCCGATTGGACTTCTTCCAACTGGGTTTGTTGCTCGACAGCAACCAGTTCCTGGGCCTCCACCTGCTCGGATTGCTTTTCTACGCCGTCTTCCAGTTCGTCGATACGCGATTCAAGGGTATCGATGCGGGCCTCGTAGGTGGCCTGAATCTCGCGCATGGCATCACGGGTCTCGAGAAGAAGGGCCTTGAGTTCGGCCACCTCATCCGGCGTATCCTCGGCACCCTGAGCGCCCCAGAGGGGCAGAAGAAACATCCCCAGGCAAAGTAGCAGCAGGGTTCCGGCATGTTGGCGTAGGGGCAGAATGGAGCATTTCATTGCAATAGATGCTTTCGACGTCGGCGATAAGTCAGGAAATTCACCCCCGAATAGTGACAGATTTCGCTATGACGCGCAATATCCGACCCCGTACCAAGACGAAAGCAGTGAGTATGGCACCCTATTGCACGATTGCCGGTGCCTGGCCCTGTTCGCTGAAAACTCCAATAGCCCAGCCTCTATATGAGCGAATATAAACCGCAATCAAATCCAGTTCGTTATTATTGCGTCTTTGACGCAATGCCGACGAGCCGTCGGCGCTCCATAGCCCTAATTCGGAAAGGGGGAAAGCAAATGATTTTGGAAAATGTCCGAGATGAATCTTCGCTTAGTTAGTCCGCGAAGCGGATGGTAGAGGGCATCTCACCGACCCACTGCCATCCACTTCGCAGATTCTTCGGTATGAATGTGAGCGCCGTCTTGCATCGATACCCGCCGGTTGTATAACGTGCTCCAGCACGCCCTCCCAACAGGACAAACCAGAAAATGACCCTCAAGACCAATCCATCCAACTCCATTGCCACCGCCCCCGATTTGGATACCCTTGCCACGCACGTTGCCCAGGTCTTTGAGACTCGCCATGGTGTCGCACCCGATTACGTGGTCGCCGCACCGGGTCGCGTCAATCTAATCGGCGAACATATCGATTACTGCGATGGCTTTGTGCTCCCCATGGCCATAGAGCGCTATGTGGTCATCGCGGCGTCGGCTCTGGCGACGGGTAGCGACGGCCTATCCACCGTGTACAGCGAAAATTTCGACCAGGTCGCAGAGCTACCCAGCACGGCGCAGGACGCCCCCGCCTGGGTGCCCTATCTGGCCGGTGTGATGGCGGGCTTTGCCGACCGGAATATCCCCGTCCCCCCATTTACGGCGGTGATTGGATCCAATGTGCCCGTGGGCGGGGGACTTTCCAGCAGCGCCGCATTGGAAGTTGCCCTGGCCACCCTGCTCGAAAACCTGTCGGGCCATACCCTCCGCCAGGAAGAGAAGGGTCTCCTCTGTCAGCACGCCGAACATCACTACGCCGGCACGCCCTGCGGCATCATGGACCAATTCAGCAGCGTCTTTGGCGAATCCGGTGCCCTCATGCGCATCGACTGCCAATCTCGGGCCGTCACATCGATCCCCTTCGGTGGTGACGATGTGGCCATCCTTATTACCAACAGCAACGTAGCCCACACCCTGAATGACGGGGCCTATGGACGACGACGTGCCGAGTGCGCCTCCGCCCTGGAAAAACTTCATCGGACAAGCTGGCGCGAGGTCACGCTCTCCCTGCTGGACGAAAACAAGGATAGACTCAACGAGATTGAGTATCGCCGGGCCCGCCATGTTGTCACCGAAACCCAGCGAACCCTGGATGCGGCCACGGCCTTCGCAGAGGGCGACTGGAAACGGGCGGGCACCCTGATGATGGAAAGCCACGCTTCCCTGCGAGACGACTACGAAGTGAGCTGCCCGGAACTCGACGTCCTCGTCGAAATCGCCACGGCCCTCGGGGTAGATAAGGGCGTCTTCGGCTCCCGAATGACCGGCGGCGGCTTCGGTGGTTGCACCGTGACACTCGTACAACAGAACCATGTTTCCAGCGCAA
>CAXBPH010000358.1:0-6182 GCA_963977445.1 uncultured bacterium
CTGGATAGCGATAGTCGACGATGTCACCAGGAAAGGCTCGATGCCCATGTTGACCAATCGGGTAATGGCACCGGCGCTGTCGTTGGTGTGCAAGGTGGAAAACACCAGGTGACCCGTGAGGGACGCCTGCACCGCCATCTCTGCCGTTTCCATATCACGTATTTCACCAATGAGAATAATGTCCGGATCCTGGCGCAGAATACTCCGCAATCCGGCCGCAAAGGTCAAACCGATTTTCGGTGCCACCTGAATCTGGCCAATGCCTTCCAGCTGGTATTCGATGGGGTCTTCCACCGTGATGATATTTTTGTCGGGCGAATTCACCTTCTGAAGGGCCGCATAGAGGGTCGTCGACTTACCGGAACCCGTAGGTCCCGTCACCAGCAGAATACCGTGGGAACTCTGGATGAGTTTATCGAGCTGGGAGTTGTCACGCGATTCCATGCCGAGCTGTTCGAGGCTGAAGAGGAAACTCCCCTTCTCCAGGATACGCATGACGACCCGCTCGCCGTGGGCAGTGGGAATAATCGATACGCGAATATCGATCTCCTTACCACTGAGGCGAATTTTAATACGGCCATCCTGGGGCAAGCGGTGCTCCGCAATATTGAGGTCGGCCATAATCTTCACACGGGAAATAACCGCCGCCTGCTGACTGCGGGGAACGGAGAATTTCTCGTAGAGCACGCCGTCGATGCGATACCGGACCCGAACCTCTTTCTCAAAGGGTTCGATGTGAATATCGGAAGCCCGATCTTTCACGCCACCCGTAATCACCAGGTTGATAAGTTTGATGATGGGCGCTTCGTTGGCCAGATCGAGCAGATCCCGCTCCGACCCCAGGCCTTCGAGGCTCTGGTAATCGTCTTTCTCCGACATGGTGATGCTGTCGATCATGTCGGCGGCATTTTCGGTCTGCTGCTCAAAATAGCCGTCGATTATCTGCTGGATATCGGACTTGCTGCAGAGCACGGGCGACACCTCCCCATCAAGGAGCAGGCGCAGATCATCGAGGGGCAGCAAATTGACCGGATCATTCACCGCCACCAAATAGCCGCTTCCATTTTTCTTGAAGGGAACCATCTGGTATTCGCGGATAAACGAAATGGGCACTTTGGTCGTGAGCGAAGGGTCTACCTGCTCGTTGATCGCTGTCTCGTAGGGAATGTGGAACTGCTCGCTCAAGGCGGCCAGGATTTGCTCTTCGTCCACATAGCCGAGATCAAGCAGCAACTCACCCACGCGCTTGGGGCGGATTTTCTGCAGCTCCAGCGCTTCGGTTATTTGCTCCAGGTGCACGGATCCATGTTGGATCAGAATCTCACATAATTGCAGGTCTTGACCGCTGCTCATGAACTACCTCTTAATATCGCCGCGGCGGAAATTGCTGGAGTCGGCCGAACCCGTGTCACGACCCGTAATGGCCGCTGATTCTTCGAAGGTGGGTCGGTGGTTTTTGCGACGATTGTGCTTCTTCTTCACGCGCTGGAAAAAGCCGTCTTCGAAGAGCTCGTCGAGATTGGTGTCGTGGTATTCGTTCAACTTATGCAGGGTGAGGCGCTCCATGTCCACGCTCTCTTTGACAATGTGGGGCGTAATCAACACCACCAGATTGCTCTTTTGTCGCGTGTTGTTCTTGGAGCGAAACAGGCTGCCCAAGATGGGAATATCACCCAGGATGGGGGACTGGTTGCGCGTGCGGTTGGTGGAATCACGAATGAGACCCGCCAGGACCGCCGTCGAACCGTCTTTTACGAGCACCTTGTTTTCGAACTGAGACTTGTTGGTCGTGGGACCAACCAGGTCTACGTTACCAACGTTGGCATCGGCTTTGGCAATATCGGAAACCTCAATGGAGACCTCGAGGAGGACATTGTCCCCTTCACTGATTTGCGGTGTTACCGTGAGCTTAACACCCACATCCTCCCGCTGAATCCGGGTCGTGCCGAAGGAGGTCGACGTGACAGCGCCATCGGCGTTGGTCGCGGGACGGGAACTGCCCGTGATGAACGGCACTTCTTTACCCACGATGATGGACGACTCCTCGTTGTCGATGGTCGTCAGACTGGGCTGAGACAGCACTTCCAGGTCGGACAGGGTTTCCAGCGCCTGGAAGAGGACGGGGACGAAGGGTACCTTCACATTCCGACCGGCAATTTGCACGTTGATATCGTCATAAATACCGGCAGTCAAACCGCCGCCACTGCCCAGACCCAGAACCTGATCAAGCAGGCTCGTATTGCCCGACAATACCTGGGCCAAATCGGCCACCGGAAGGAGACCCGAACTGGTCAGACCAAAGCCTGAGTTGCCCCCGACACCGGCGGCGTTCACCGTCAGACTGTAGTCGTCGTTCAACGATACATCCATGACACTGGCCTTCACATAGACCTGCCGTTGGGGTACGTCGAGTCGCGCGACGAAGGCCTCCAGCAACTTATAGTCCTGGGGGGAGGCCACGATGAGCAGCGAGTTGGTCTGGTCGTATCGGGCGATCTGTACTTTCTGGTCGAAGATTTGCACATCGGCCGACTGGGTAGCAGGCGCGGCAGCACCGGGAGCACCACCACCGGCCGCACCACCGGCCTGACGCCGTGGGGCCGTGCCAATGAGGGGTTGGAGGGCCTGTTCCATCAATTCGGCATCGGCATTCAGCAACTCGTAGATGTGCATGTTGTTGCGCTCGTAGGGCGTGGGTGAATCGAGGCGTACCACCAAATCACGCACCTGCTCCATCATGCCGCTGGTCGCCACCACGATGAGGGCATTCAACCGCTCATCCGGCACCATGCGCAATACTTCTTCGTTGGAACCAATCACCTCGGAGGTCGCCGCGCCGGGTACGGTTCGGGTAGTCACCGGCCGGGTCGGACGGGTCGTGGGTCGCACGGTCGTGGTCCGCGTTGTGGACCCGCCACCGCCATCTTCTGCGGAAAGCAGCACCTGGGTGAGTTGGTCGGCGATGACATCCGCACGGGTATATTCCAGCGTGAAGATTTCCATATTGGTGTCGTTGCCGGGGATGTCGGCCAGCTCAATGAAGCGCAACATACGGCGAAGGCCGTTGGCCGTGTCGGTAATGATCAACGTGCCCGTCGGAAGATAGCTGTCCACTTTGGCGCCGTGGATATCTCGGAGGGGTCGGCATATTTGATGGGAATGATATGGGTCGAAAAGGTGTCGTATTGGTCGGTGGGGAGACTGTCAAGCGTGCTGCCGATGAAAACTTCCGTCTTATCGGGCTTCACGTCCGGCGTCGGAATCACCTGGATGAGGTGGCCGTCAAGATTCTCCACCAGCGAGTAACCCCGGCTATTGAGCACCGACTCCAGCACTTCATAGGCCATTTCCGGGGGGAATTTGTCGTGGGTAATAATTGTCACCGTCGACGCACCGATATTGGGGTCGATGTCGAAATTTTTCCCGGTCAATTTGGCGATATGCTGAATCACATCGATGAGGGGCTGGTCGTTAAAATTGAACAGGGCATCCTCGTCGGGCATGCCGCCCATGGGAAGCTTGTCGCCGCCGGTGGACGTAGCGAGTTTCGCACCACCCACGTTTTGGGGAGGCTGGGGCCGCGCCGGGGGAGCCACAGCCGTGGGGCGGGCGATACGGGGGCGCGTGGTCCGCGTGCCGCTGGCAGGCGGCGCGGGAGCGGAACCGGGGCGTCGGGTCGTCGTGGCAGGTACCTCGGCCTCTTCCACGGGCGCCTCGACCTCTTCCACGGGCGCCTCTTCAACCATTTCCTCTTCTGGAACTTCTTCCTCGACGACACCTTCGTCTTCTATGACACCCTCGTCTTCTACGATGGCTTCGTCTTGCGCATAGGCGGTGGCAGGTGCCAGCGACAATAATTCTAACGCAACAAATAATGCTGCGAAACACACGATGCATTGCTTCAGCACGGTCTGTCCTTCCGAATAGGTTCGAAGAAGTTCCCCGGGAGTCGGGGGGGGCTTAGTTGAAATTGTAAGAGATATTTTGAACTTTACCATTCCGCAGAATACCGACGCGGAATGTATTTACATTCTGGTATTTCTGGATCATCTCCAGGACTTTTTGCTCACTATCTATCTTTTCATTATTCACCGTCTGCAGGACGTCGCCGTTCTCCAGGCCCAACTGCTGGGCCAGGGGCACGTCAGATATATCGGCCGCCGTAATACCCGCCACCCGTCCGTTTGAATCGCGGTAGAGCTCCGGTTTTACTTTGGTAACCAATTCTGCATAGTTGGTGGAAAGTTCCAGTATAAAGGCTTCTTTATTCAGTTCCACTTCCGCTGTGGGCAAAACCTGGGGGCGGGCCGGACGACTGGAGCGTGAGGCGATTTCCATCCCCCCATCGCCTTCCTCTTCGTCCATACTGAGTCGCTCGAGCTTGGCGGGCGTTTCCCGGCTGTTCTTGATGATCACCCAGCGGGGATACACTTCTTCCAGCGTAACATTTTCCACAACCGCATCGCCCACAAAGAAGAGCTTGCTGCCCTCCCGCTGGCTGGCATCTTCAATACTCGCAGACGCGTAGACACTGGTCGGGGAAAGACTGGTCGCACCCCAGAGCTTCAGATTGAGTTGGGTCTCTTCCACCGTCTCGTCCACCACCTGCACGACCGCCGGTGTCTCTATCTTCTCCGCGTTAAATCGACCCGCTTCACCGAAGAGCCCATTGTCAGCAATGCTGTTGTAATCTTTTCGGTCGCGGAGGGCCACTATAAGGGGGGGGCTATCAATAAGAACTTCATCTGTGCCTCCGCCGGCTTGTGCAACCCGCGGTGGTCGCTGAAACAATTGTTTCGCGACGGCACCTGCGCCGATCAGGATCGCGCCCACCAGAACCAAATCCAGGACGAGAAAAATCTGACGTATGATAAGACCGCGTACCATGTATACCTCGTTTAGTCTCAGATAGCGCTAGCGAACGTTCTTCGCGGGGCGTAAGATTGAATTAACTGTGCAAATAGCGCCTCGGGAGCTTGCACGTGCAACGTGTTGCAATCACACAAGTAACGCGGGGTAGCGATGCAAGGTTGACAGGCGATAGCACCCGAAGTCCCTGGATCGCTCCCCGGCATTGAACAATCGTCACGTACCGGAGGGCTAGTGTAGCTGATTGGTTTCAGGAATCGCAAAGACTGGGAGTGTCTCTGGCCCTGTTATCCGTGCCTGAAATCAAAGACGCACCCCCAACAAGTAGGGGTGCGTTTAAGTTGTATATCAATTAGTAGTGGTAGCTCAGGGAGCCGCCTCCGCTTCCTGGCGCTTTACGATAGCGCGAAGTTCAGCCATATACTCACTGACCGAAAGCGTCGCTGGCGCAGACTCACCGGTGGGCAAGGATTTCTGCATCGTCGTCTGCATATCTTCGGGAACGGCTACCGAATTGCTATTCGTTGCCTTGCTGACCGAAACCTGAACTTTGCCGCCCAGGCCGTTATACACCACATAACCGTGGCCCTCCACATAGACGAGATAGAGGATAACGGTTTCATCCTTGGAGAAGTTGGCAAACTCACTAATCTCGGAACGAAGACCACCCACCCGGCCGCCGACCTGGGTCAGTGTGATGTTGGTCTGCTTGTTGAGCGAACCTTTCGCCTTGTCTTGCACTTCAATCACGATGTCGGTGTAGATGAGTGACTTCGTTGTTGCCTGACGGGATTGCGCCGAAACTACTTTTCCAGAAACAATGTCCGTGGCTTTGGCCGCGAGCTGCTCTGTCGTGTGAGGGATAATCTGCGCCTCAACCGACGTCGCACCGAAGGCCACCATACCCAACAATACCGAGGCCGTAGCCGCCTGACGCCAGCGCGTGCGAAGGGCCCGCACACCCACCACCGCCAGCAGGAGTACCAGAAGCAGGCTGCGATAGTGATCGAGCGCCCAATAGGCTCCCTGAACACTCCGTGCGGTTAACTGGTAGGCGACGCTATTGGAGAGTAGGAATTCGGCGGCACGTGGAGACACGCTATAGTACAGGTCCACGATAAACGTCCCCAGAGCGGTTTCAAGGAGCAGATTGTCACGCAATGAGCGGGCAGACTGTGCCCCTTGGGCCGCGCCGGCAAATCCTGCGCCACCCTGTGCTGCTTTGGCACTGCTCACTACATTCAAGATACACACATCGTTGGGATCGCCGAACATCGGATCGCTCCCCACGGTGCTTTCGATGCTACGGTCCG
>CAXBPH010000359.1:0-6144 GCA_963977445.1 uncultured bacterium
CCTATTACAACTCCCACTCCCATAAGGGCAGTGTGTCGGCTATTCCCGTGCCCGATGGGGACACGCTCAAGGACTATACCTACCGCGTGGCGACCAATATGCGCCTGCCCCAGATTGAGGCGGCTCTGGCCGGTAAGAAGGCCCGCGAACGGGTCGTTCCCGTACCGGAAGGACCCGGCGACGTCTCCCCCTTCAAGTATGTGTTCTACATCATCAAAGAAAACCGCACCTATGACCAGGTATTGGGCGACTTGCCCCAGGGCAATGGTGATCCGAGCTTGTGCCACTTCGGGCGCGAGGTAACCCCGAATCACCACGCATTGGCCGAGGAATTTGTACTTCTGGACAATCTCTACTGCAACGGCGTCCTGAGTGCCGATGGTCATCAATGGGTGGCAGAGGGCTATGTGACGGATTACCTGGAAAAAAGCTTTGGTGGATTCACCCGCAGCTATCCTTACGATGGTGACGATGCCTTGGCCTATGCCTCCTCGGGCTTTATCTGGAACCAGGTGCTGGCAAAGGGACTGACCTTCCGAAATTACGGCGAAATGGTCCAGGCAAAGATCACACCCAACGACGCCACATGGACCGATATTTACGAGCAATATAAGAACGGCGGGGATGCCATCAAGATTGAGGCCAGCGCCCAGATTCCGACCCTGCAAGAATACCTCTGCCCGGACTTCATCGGTTTTCCGGGCAAGGTGCAGGATGTCTACCGCGCCAAAGTGTTCCTGGACGAATTTGCCGCCTTTGAGCGTAACGGGAATTTGCCCAACTTCACGATGATGTTGCTGCCCAACGATCACACGGTGGGCACCAAAGAGGGATACCCTACCCCCCGCGCTACCGTGGCGGACAACGACCTGGCCCTGGGTCAAATCGTAGAGGCTATCAGCCACAGTTCCTATTGGCCGGAAGCGGTCATCTTCGTGGTGGAAGACGACCCCCAGGCAGGACTCGACAGCGTGGATGGTCACCGTACCGTCTCCTTTTGCATCAGCCCCTATACCCGGCGTGGCGAGGTGGTCAGCACCCACTACAACCAGAGCAGCATCCTGCGGACGATGGAACTTATACTTGGGCTGGATCCCGTAAATCAGCTCACCCTCGCGGCCACACCCATGACGGATTGCTTTCAGATGATTCCCGACCTGAAACCCTATACGGTGAAGCCCAATATTATCCCTCTGGACGAGATGAACCCGCCCGTATCGGCCACGCGGGGCTTGCAGCGCTATTATGCGAAGCAGTCCATGAAAATGCCGTTGGATGATATCGACGAAGCGGATGAGGGCCTGTTTAACCGGCTCCTGTGGCACGCCGTGAAGGGCTATGATGTGCCCTACCCGGTATTGAACCGAGAGTAACAGGGCAACAATACACACACGGAACGCCTGTGCTAAGTTCCCCTCTATACATGTTCGCATTCCCGGTTCCCGCTGTAGGGCCATGACTTTTCCTACGGAAAATCTTGTGCTATATTGGCCCATCGTACCATGCTGCCGTCACGAGGAGAGAGCCAGGATTATGATACACATTCCCATTAGCCGTCGGACCTTTGCCAAGACCGCCCTGGGTGCTGCCCTCGCCCCCACCATCATCCCGTCGCGGGCGTGGGGAAGCGATGAGACGCCTGCCCCGAGCGAACGCATCAACGTGGGCATCGTCGGACTCGGCGGTATCGGCATGGGCCATGTGGGGCGCTTCCTGCAGGCCAAGGGCACCCAGGTGGTAGCCGTATGTGATGTACACAAGATACATTACCGTGACCAGCCTTGGGAAAAGCGTGCGCCCTGCGGCCGTGATGGCGCCAAAGCTATCGTCGACGACTTTTACAGCGAGGCAGTCGCAAGTGGCACTTATCGGGGCTGCGACACCCACGCCGATTTCCGGGAGCTCTGTGCACGGGATGATTTGGATGTCGTCGTGGTCTCTACCCCCGATCACTGGCATGCCCGTGTAACCCTGGAGGCCCTCCGCAACGGCAAGGATGTCTACTGCGAAAAACCTGTGACCCACCTCTTTCGGGAAGGCCAAATCATTGTGGCCGAAGTCGCTCGGCGCAAGGCCATCTTCCAGACGGGTTCGCAGCAGCGCTCTGTGCCCCAGCTGCACCATTGTGTCGAGCTCATCAAGAATGGTCACATTGGAAAACTCACCCATGTCGAAGTGGGCCTGCCCGCCGGCCCCAATGTGGCCCAGGGGGACCCCACGATTACCCCCCCGCCGGAACACCTGGACTACGACCTCTGGTGTGGCCCTTCAGAAATGCTGCCCTACATGCGGGCCCGCCATCACCGTTGGTGGCGGTGGCACCGGGCCTTTGGCGGCGGCAACATCATGGATTGGATCGGCCATCACAACGACATTGCCCACTGGGCTATGGGCGTCGAACGAAGCGGTCCCGTCGAAGTGGACGCCACTTCCGGCTGGACCTGGCCTGAATTCGAAGGCTACAACACGCCGGTGCAGTTTGAGATCAAATGCCGCTATGCCGATGGGGTAACCACCAGCATCAGTAGCAAACATCAGAGTGGTGCCAAGTGGTATGGCGAAGATGGGTGGATTTGGGGCACCCGGGGCGACGACGCCGCCTCTGACCCCGCCCTACTCGCCAAAGACTTTGACCCGGGCACCGTCAAGGCTTATGCATCGCGAAATCACGTAGAGAATTTCCTCGACGGGGTGCGCACACGAACGGAATGCATCGCCCCTGCCGAAATAGGTCACCGGTCGGTTTCGCCCGGGCACCTGGGCTTCGTTTCTCAAACGTTGGGCCGAAAAATTCAATGGGATCCGGAGCGGGAAGTCATCACAGGCGATCCGGAGGCAGACGCCCTCCTGAAAGCCATGCCCTACCGGGAACCTTGGTCGCTCAACGTCTGAAAATGAAAAAAGCCTGGTCCACTGGGGGCCAGGCTGAGCGTGTATCCGATAATTAAATGTAGCTGCTTATTCTTCGGCGCAGGTAGTGTTATACCACGCACGCCATTGGGCGGCATACTTCGTCACCCAATCCATGGCGGCTTCACGTCCGAGATTGCGCTTGGCCTTCTCCGACTCAATCCATGTGTGCCGGGCAATTTCCTGCCGCTGCATTTCCAGCATTCGAGATTGGGCCTCGCGCTTGAAGCTTTCGGCGTGGTTTGCCATCCAGTCTTCACACGCAGCCTCAAAACCCACATCAAAACCCCGAGACTTCGACATGAAATACTTATGTCGTTCCACTTCTAGACGTTCTGTCTTTGTTAACATATCCGTCATCGCTCACACCTTTACCATTACACAGCGCTGTTGACGACAAGTCGAGGTACTTCACAATCCTACTTGTCAACCTCAGTCACAGCTCTTTATGGTTTTTAACATAACAACGGTTAGAATTCAAGTAATCATACTGCGATATTCTAACAATCATATGGAATCGGTGATTTTATTTCTCAATTCGTGTCATATCTATACTAACCCTTACCGTAATGTAGCCTGAACGTTACACGTCGGGACCCCGGTTCGACGCTCAAGTTACAATTCGTTCCATAATCATACCGTGGGGCGGGTCATCCGAAACTGGGCCAGGATAGTATGAAATACACGGCGGGTGGTCGGGTTCTCCCGGCTATGCCGTAGCCAGATGGATTCCTCTGTGGCCAGGATGGGCGCTGCCGGCGTGCTGAGACCAAGGCCCTCATCCAGGGCTGCCACGATGTCTTCGGCCTTCTCTACAGAAGACACGATTGGATAGGACGTGATCGCATCAGCTTCCATGAGCAGCGGCTGCAACGGTGACGGCTTCCTCCGGCCCGGTCGGACCAGTGACCGCAGTGTTGCGCCCAGATCTTCGGCACACCAGCCCCCGGCAACATAATAGCCCGCGGCCAACGCGTTGCCTTCCGGCAGGTGCAACACGATCAGCCAGTTCCCCCGGTCAGACGCTTCGTGGGCGATATAGTCCCAGGGGATGGGTAAGAGCACGGGTTGCGCTTCAATCGTGAAATGTTCGGTCCATTGAACCGCAACGGGCAGAATACGCACCCGTTCACGAACCGCCAGCAGGGTTTTGGAAAAGGCGAGGTCCGTGTGATAATCGGGCATAAAACAGGCTACCGCGCCGGAATGCACCACGAAAATGACCACCGTCTGGGTGCCGCCGTCTGCCAGTGCGGCGAGTTCTTCCAGATGACGTCGCCCCCGCTCCGTTACGGCATCGGGAAACATGGCTACCCCATTGCCAAACAAGGTGCAGGACTTTACCTCGACATAAATGGACTCGCCATCCCGTTCCAGCAGAAAATCGAATCGACTGTGGCCGTGGGGCACTTCTGCGCGGACAATTTCGGCCCCCTCCAGTCCGGGGATCAAATCATGGGTGAGCAGATGCCGGGCCACGTCGTTGTTCACGTGGGTGTGGAGGAAAATGGGTCCGTCCTCGCCGGCGACGCCTACCATGGTATAGCGCGTCTTGCGAACGGACTCCGGGGGCTCGGGAACGACGTAGACCGTCACATCGGGCAAGAGGAGCTCTTGCAGCCGCCCCGGGTTGGGGAGAAAGGCCCGCACCTCGCCGCCGGATGCCAACTGGCAGTGGACGATAAAACGGTTGGGCCGGTAAAGGAACTGGGCGGGCAAGATGGATTCAAAGGGTGCTTTGTAGGGATACTGCATGGGCTGAATCATAGCATAGGCGGTCCGAAGCGGGACGCCCAGCCCCCCTATTTGCTATAGTCAGGATCAACCCGATGCCCGAAGTCCGGGCACGTGTTCCGAACCGTAATTTGGCGAAAAATTTCGCCTGTACTCCATGGAGAAATCAGCCATGCCGCCCAAGAAAATTCTCATGATCGTCGGAGACTACGTGGAAGATTATGAAGTTATGGTGCCTTTCCAGGCCCTGCTCATGGTGGGCCACACCGTACATGCCGTCTGCCCGGACAAGGCCGCCGGGGATTCAATCCGTACGGCTATCCACGATTTTGAAGGCGACCAGACCTACAGCGAAAAGCCGGGCCACAACTTTGCCCTGAATGCCACCTTTGCGGATGTGGACCCCGCGAGTTATGACGCCCTGGTCATTCCCGGGGGACGGGCCCCGGAGTATCTGCGGCTCAATGCGTCGGTACTCGACATGGTCCGTCATTTCATGGAAAGCAACAAGCCCGTGGCGGCCATTTGCCATGGCTTGCAAATCCTGACGGCTGCAGGCGTTCTGAAGGGTCGGTCATGCAGTGCTTACCCGGCCGTTGGACCGGAAGTCACCGGGGCCGGGGGAACCTATGTCAGCATCGATGTAGACTGCGCCCACACCGAGGGTAACCTGGTGTCTGCACCGGCCTGGCCTGCCCACCCGGCCTGGCTCGCCCAGTTTCTTGTGGTGTTGGGCACGAAAATCGACCACGGTTGAGGTCCTCAGACTCTCCTCCGACGCAGCAATGAATTCGAAACGAAAACGTGCCTCTCTGGAAATCCCGGAGAGGCACTTTTTGATTTTTATCGATGCCGTTGTAAAAAGGTTTGCCTCAGCCCTGAAGGTTCAGGAGGGCGGCACCATGCTGATTTATCTTGGGCGCATTGTTGGGCTGCTCCATGGCGACCTTCTGGAACGCTTCCTGCCAGGTGTCTCGCATGCCGACCATCAGCTGTATACACTCGTTGATGGGGCCATCGGTCTTCCTGATATTGGCCGTCACGAGGAGGTGCTGAAAATACTCATAGAGCCGGTCGAGGTTCTTGGCGACTTCGCCGTGCTTCATGTCGAGTGAAGCGCGGAGCTCGGCAATGATTTCCTGGGACCGAATCAGGTTATTGTGGACACCCTCATTCTTCCCCTTCTCCATCTGGCGTTTTGCTTCTTCAGCACGCTTAATGGCGCCGTTGAAGAGCATGACGATCAACTTGCCCTGAGAGGCAGTCTCCACGTCTACCTTGGTGTAGGCATTCAAGTTGGAAGAAGTTGACATCCACCGTGCTCCTTATCGTTTTAACGACATTACATGAAATTTATTTTACGCTTCAATCGCGCAGCTGGCAAGAAATGATTTTTAGTGGCGCGCCCCTAGAAGCGGCCAATACTTGATAAGGAAGAGGCCTGATTCTGATAGATGGCCGACGTTTGCTCCAGGGCCGTAAACTGACGGCGCAGGCGGG
>CAXBPH010000360.1:0-6117 GCA_963977445.1 uncultured bacterium
GGAATAGTGAATTTAGAATGTTGAATAGTGAATTTTTCATGGTGATTTTCAGTGTGCTTTGCTTGGGATTGTTGGTGAAACGTTTTGGTTCATCGGGCACTGCCTATGCATTCCGGGCACCGCTACGACGCCAGGTCGTTGTCCCGAAGTTCCTGCAGCTTGGCGGCGAGCTTGCCTTTGAAAGATTCCACGACGGCGGCATAGGCGGGGTTTTCCGCGAGGTTGGTATATTGCTTGGGGTCGTTGACCAGGTCAAAGAGTTCGATGCCTGCCGAGGCGTCTTCGTTGTATTGGATGTAGGACCAGTTGTCTTCGCGCAACAGAAAGCCCTTGCGCATGGGGGCCACGCTGAAGGCCGCGTCACGCACGGTGTAGGCGGGGTTGTCGAGCATGGGGGCGATGTTTTTGCCCTGCAGGCGCTCGGGAACTTCCAGGCCGCAGAGTTGTGCCACGGTGGGATAGAGATCCAACAGCTCGGTGAGGGAGTTACACACGGCAGGGGCCTTGCCCGGTACGCGGATAATCAGCGGCACCCCGGCGGACTCGTCGCGCAAACTGACCTTCGCCCAGAAGTCGTGTTCCCCGAGATGGTAGCCGTGGTCGCTGGTGAAGATCACGATCGTGTTGTCCTCCAACCCTTCGTCACGCAAGGTGTTCAAGACCTTACCCACCTGGGCATCCAGAAAGGCGACGGAAGCATAATAGCCGCCCACGGCCTTTTTCTGCCGGCGGATATCCATCTTCATGTTTTCGCTGGTCTTGTAGTTGATGCCTGCCTCCGGGATATCCTCCCAATCCTCCGGCACCTTCTCCGGCAGGGTCATGCTATCGTAGGGCAGATAGGGGGGATAGTAGGCGCTGGGTGCCACGAATGGCACGTGGGGGCGAACGAAGCCTACGGCGAGGAAGAAGGGTTCCTCCTTGTGTTGGCGGATTAATTCGACCGCTTTGGCAGCTGTTTTTCCGTCGGAGTGGACCAGGTCATCGCCCTCTGCCTCGACGACGACAAAAGTGTTTCCGCCTACGGCCGGCTTCTTTCCATCGGCGTTGTCCTCCAGCGTTTCACCCACCCCGGGGGCATTCCACTCCGGTCCGGGGCTGTTGAAACGTTCCGTCCACGAGGCGGGGTCATCGGCCCCATCGGAACCCTCTTCGATGCCTCCGGGAACGCCCATGTGGTAGATTTTGCTGACCCGGGCCGTATAGTAGCCGTTGTTTTTGAAGTGCTGAGGCCAGGTCGCCCGATCACCAATCTGCGCACGGGGACTCTTGTATTGCAGCGCCCCGGTTGCATGGGGGTAATAGCCGGTCAGGAACGAGGCCCGCGATGGCCCGCAATAGGTCGCCTGGCAAAAAGCCCGGGTAAAGCGAACGCCCTCATCGGCAAGGCGGTCGATACTCGGCGTCTTACTCACCGTGTTTCCGTAGCACGACAAGGCATTCGCCGTGAGGTCGTCGGAGATGATGAACAGGACATTGTATCGCTCCGATGGCGAATCCGCTCCGTGGGCCGTTTCCCCGGCGAAAGAGGCCACAAACACAAGGGCAGAGAGGAACAGTGTCACGTAGTGGGTCATGGTTACATCCTGTCTTTGTGTGGTGGCGCTATGGGCCTTGATGGGCGTGTGTTAATTAGACCGTCATTCCCGCGCAGGCGGGAATCCAGCGTGTATGCTCGGTTTCTGTGTTCGCGTTTCTGGATCCCCGCGTTTCCGCTACGGCGGATCTACGACACGGGGATGACGTTAGCGTCAAGCGGTCCTTTAGTTTTCCTGCACCTGATCGAGGACCCATTGGGTCAAGAGGCGTACGCCGTAGCCGGTGGCGTGGTCGGGATTCCAGTAGGGGACGCCTTTGACGCCCCAGGCGGTGCCTGCGATGTCGAGGTGGGCCCAGGGGGTGTCGCCGACGAAGTTTTTCAGGAAGGCCGCTGCGGTTATGGCACCGCCTTCGCGGGGTCCAATATTGCAGAGGTCGGCGTGGTTGCCTTCGACTTGTTTTTCGTAATCTTTCCAGAGGGGCATCTGCCAGAGCCGTTCGCCCGTGGCGTTGCCTGCGGCGACGAGGCTATCGGCCAGTTCCTGGTTGTTGGTGAAGAGTCCAGCGGCAAAATGGCCGAGGGCGATGAGGCAGGCTCCCGTGAGCGTGGCGGCGTCGACCATGGCGTCGGGCTTATATTTGTCGACGGTGTAGGCCATGGCGTCGGCGAGAATGAGGCGGCCTTCGGCATCCGTGTTGTGGACTTCGATGGTTTTTCCGTTGTAGGCCTTCACGATGTCGCCGGGCCGTTGTGCGGCGTCGCCGGTCATGTTTTCGGCAGCGGGGATGACCGCCACGATGTTGATGGCGGGCTTGAGCTCGGCGAGGGTCATGAAAGCGCAGAGGACGGCGGCCGCACCGCACATGTCGTATTTCATTTCGTGCATCTGGGCGGCGGGCTTGATGCTGATGCCGCCCGTGTCAAAGGTGACACCCTTGCCGACGAGAGCGACGGTCTTGACGTCATCACTGTGGCGATGTTCGAGGACGATGAGGCGCGGGGGTTGGGCGCTGCCCCGGGCCACGCCGAGGATGGCATTCATCCCGAGGCTTTCCATCTGCTTGGGTTCAAGGACGGTGCACTTGCAACCCGATTCCGTGGCGATACCCCGGGCGAATTCGGCCAGGGCCTGGGGTGTCATTTCGTTGGGGGCCGTGTTGGCCAGGTGACGGGCACCGTTGGCGCTGAGGCACGTGAGGACGGCCAGCTGGAGCGCAGAGAGGAGGGGCGTGTTTTCGACGCCCGTGTCTGTGATGACCGTGGTCGTCTGCACCTTTACGGGGGCGTCTTCCGGCTCGGGTTTCTTCTTGTAGACATCGAAGGCATACTGGCCGAGGACGAGGCCCTCGAGAAAGGGGACGGGGGGCACGTTGTCATGGCGGGAGATGTCGAAATAGACATGGCTGACCCGGTTTTGCTGGAGTATTTCGGCGGCCTTGCCACCACAGCGCCGGAGAATTTCGTCGTCGTAGTCTTCCCGTGCGCCCAGGCCAAGGACGAGCACGCTCTGGTAGGCGCTTTTCGGCGTGGCGGCGTAATAGCAGGACTGGGCCTTGCCGGTGAGCACGCCCTTGTCGGCGAGGGTCTGGAGGAAGAGGTCGTCCTGCTCATTGAGGAGGCTGCTGTCCAGTGGGAAGGCCTTATCAAACAAGGGGATGACGAGGCAGGATTCTTCTTCGACGACGGTGCAGGTGTCGCATGGGACTACTTCTACGTTCATGAAAGCTCTTTCCTTTATGAGATTCGCTACAGGAGCGATGGTGTCTTCTAGTAAAACCAAGGCGATGGTCACCGCTATCCCCAGTGCACCACCACGAGTTCAACGATGGGCCCTGAGATGCCGCGACCCCAAAATTTGGGCGTCTGAATGCCTTATTTTACAAGTCTGCGGGGATGAGGGGCAATATTACGTGGGAGGCACGCTCAGGATCGTGAAAAAGGGTCTGTTCGACGGCCTGGAATTCCGTGGCGAGGCCTATATTGGACTCGGCCGTATTGGGGTTTCGCAGGTAGTAGGGGAAGTAGCTGCTGGAAATCTCGATGCGGATGCGGTGGCCCGCCTTGAAGAGGTTGCCCGTGGGTCGGTGGAAGTCGAGGGTGTATTCATAGGGCTGGCCGAGTGCGAGGGTGGTGAGTTTGTTGGGATTGAAGGCACCCTGCTTATCGGGGTCGCGGTGGCGGGCCCGCATGACCCCTTCGCCGAGGAAAAGGGCCCGACCGTCGGGGTGGACGTCGATTATCCGGACCATCCAATCCGTGTCGTGGCCACTCGTGGTGGCGAAGAGTTTCGCGGTGATGGGGCCGACGATTTCCACGTCTTCGGTCAACACGGGGGTGTCATAGACGAGGACGTCCTTCCGTGCGCTTGATGTCTGGACATCGCGGGGGCCGTCGATGTGGCCGTTGGTGAAGGCGGGGGAGGGCGTGGGGTCGAGAGGGTCGTAGGTGTAGTGGTCGGGGGCCTCTTCGGTGGGCGGCTCGATGCTGAGGGTGCCGTCGCCTGCGGAGCCGTTGGCCTGGCCGCCGCTGTGGAGGTAAAATTTTGTGAACTGGGTCTGGGGCAGGGGCCAGTCCGCCGCCGTGCGCCAGGCGTTGCGGCCCATGACGAAGACGTGGACGGGCGGGTCGTCGAGGACGCCGTTTTCGATGCCCTTGAGGTGGTAGTCGAACCAGCGCACGATGTAGCCGTCCCAATCGATGATGGCGTCGGGGCCGAAGTCCACGCCTGCCGCCTCACGTTGGGTGTTGATGATGTGTTGCCACGGGCCGATGACCATGCGCGGACGGCGTGCCTCGGGGGAACCGCCGTGTTCCTTCATGGCGAGGTAGTTCATGGGCGAGCCGGGGAAATCGGCGTCAAACCAACCCGTGATGGCCAGCGAAGGCACGGTGATTTTGGCGTAGTCTTCCGGCGTCTGGTAAGCGATGTCCTTCCAGTATTCGCCCTCGGCGGTGTTCTGGAGAATCCACTTGCGCCACCAGTCGTTGGGCAGGTAATTGCGGGTCTTGTCGAAATCGATGTAGGGGAGCTTGCTGTAGGCTTCTTCGCGCCCCTCGGCGAATCCGCCATAGCCGCCGGGCCCCGCGCTGTAAGGGAGGCGGCCCGACATGTTTCCGGCCCAATCCATCATCCAACAGACGAATATGCCGTTCTGGTAGGGGCAATTGTAGAAGTGGTCGGGCGGCGCGACCTCGGGCACGATGGCTTTCAGCGCCGGTGGTGCCTGGGAGGCCGTCCACCATTGGGTCCAGCCCATGTAGGAGAGTCCATAGGCACCCACGTTGCCGCTGCACCACGGTTGTTCGGCGACCCACTGGACGAGGTCGTAGCCGTCGGTCTTGTGTTTCGGGCTGAAGGGGTCCCAGTCGCCGCCCGACTCAAAACGGCCCCGGGAGTCGGAGTTGACCACCACGAAGCCCCGGGCTGCGAACTTCCGCGCACGGGCGGCCTGCCCATCCTTGTTGTAGGGCGTCTGCTGGAGGATGGCGGGGAAGCGCCCTTCGGCCTTGGGGCGGAAGATATCTATTTTGAGGGTGATGCCGTCGCGCATGGGGGCGTCGACGTTGAGTTCTTCGACGACCTCGTGGGTGGCAGGGGAGTAGTCGCCGGGCTGGGGTGGCTGGGCGGTGGCCGTGGCGGCGCATAGGGCGAGGGTAACGGCGAGAGGCAGCACAGAGAAGCGATAAATGAACTGGAGACCGTGCACGGGCAATTTTCCTTTCAGTGGAGACGCGTTGGATTGAGGATGATTGTACGTGTTCGTGTCGTGGCGATAAAGGTGCTGGGGGAGTGTTTTGACCGTGGAGGACGGGGCCGTGGGCTTTTTTGTGGTCTTGGTTTTCAGGGGAAACGTTGTGGGAATTAACGAGGCCACGGTGTAATGGTACTTGCAGGGCTGAGTCAAACCGACCGGTCTATAGTGCTGGTTTCTATAGAAGGACGGCATTGTGAAAGCGGAGGGGGCGACCGTATGAAAATCCGGCTGACTGCGGAACTGTGGCGTGCCTGTGGGAAGCCACGCTCCTTGTGCCGCAGACAAGAATGTCCACGATCCTTTCGTGCCGCGCGATCCCCAAAAGGCGAGTCTCAACGAGTTCTGACGGGTTCGTGCGAAAAATGATTCATCGTGGCCGAACGTGCACCAAAGTGGGTTAGCCTTCCAGGCTGACAGAAACGTACCCGCGTTATACCAGATGGCGTGAGGTCCTGAAACGCTGGACATGGCACTTCAGGGTGCTACCCAAGACGTACCGCGCCCTGGTGCGTTTCGGGCAGCAGACATGACAGGCTGGAAGCCTATCCCACGTTGGCCGACAAGGGTACCGTCGAGTTTGACCTATATGGACGGGAGGTACAGCGACGGAGACCGAGACCGTGGCCGGGTTGGCTGTCGCGGCGGTGGAGGCGCAGGCACCCAAGAAGAGCGCCTGGCCCAAGGGGCTGGCGGACCAGGCCCAATCCGTGCGGGGTGCCCTGGACGCCTTCAACGGCCCCGCCACGGCGGAGCAAGTCGCCCGAAGCTTCACGCGCGCCCGCACCGATCGCGTGATGGAGTTGCTGGATACGCTGGTGTCGC
>CAXBPH010000361.1:0-6062 GCA_963977445.1 uncultured bacterium
TCGACGGAACGGCAGAGCCTGATGAATTCTCACCGGCAGAGCCGGTGGATTAACTTGGATTTAGCTGTATTCAAGCAGCCCTTTCGAACTACTCCTCCCCCGGCTCGGGCTTAAAGATGCTCAGATGATGCTCTTTAAGAAAAACACGGCGCTCCAGAAGCGTTTGGGGTCGGGGTGGATAGAGAGTTCGGAGTTTTGACAGGTCATCCCCAACAAGCAACTCCGTACGAAGGGCGTCGTATGCGTGGTAGCGCTCCGTCCACTTATAGGCCCCTACGACCGACGCCACCGTTATTGCGATACACAAGAAAGTTACCTTCAGGGGCAAGAGCCGCCGAATAATCCGGCCATCACTCACCTGGGCCACCCAATAGAGTTGGACCATGAGGGGGAGCCACAGCAGATTGGCCATGGTGACATACCGCGAACTTAGGGCCTGGTCCAGCCCTTCGTCTACCCTTCCGAGGGCGGTGATTATGGCGGTCCCCAGGGCATAAAGGGCCATCCCCAACCAGGGCAACACCGGGGCCGTCGGCACCCGCGATACGAGCAGCTGAAACAGGGTAACCGACCAGACCATCAGGGCGAGACAGCCCATACAGATGGACAGGGTCAGGTTAATGTTCCCCAGGGGCTGCCCGAGATAGGCGAGCAAGTAAAGAATGCACTGGAGGGGCTGCGAGAGGGCTTCCAGCAGGGGTGGATGATAGGATGGCGTGTGGTAGCCGTAAAGGTAGGAAACAATCACCATCACACTCAGCATGGACCAGCCAATGATTTCCCGCCGGAACTCCAACCGCCGTTCACGGCGCTGCAGGACGAGGAGCAACACCCCAATGGGCCACAACAGGATTCCGTTGGCGAAGGAATAGGTGGCCACCACCGCAGCAACCATGGCCAACACGAGACCCGCGGTGGTATTGCGCTGCCAGGTGAGGCCGGCGAGGGTGATGACGACGGCAAGGACATTCATGAACACCTGCAGCTGCCACCCGAAGAACCAGTTCTGCCATTGACTCACCGAAAATACAATCAGTGTGGTGACCATATAGAGCAGATTGTTTTCGCCGTCATGGACTTGTTCCCCACTCTTGCGAATGAGAAAGCAAAGGGCCAACCAGGTGCTCATAGCGAGAACAAGATTGGTCGCCAGTTCCCAATAGATATTCCAGTCGCTGAAGTGGGCCATGAACATCATGAGCATGCGGGGAAACACGAGTCGATGCTCATTGTGCTGAGCCCAGAAGTCCCCAAAACGAAGGGTGCCGTCGAAGGATTTCTCCAACAGGGGCACCAATTCCCACTGATCATAATAGGGAATATTGAGGGAATAGCGGCCATACATGGCCAGGAGAAATAAGAAGGAGCACCATGCGGGAACTATATAGAGCACGCGTCGGGCACGTGGAGTCAATTCGGGAATCACGTACTAGCCTTTTACGCCGAAGCGGGGTTTTAAATAGGTTTCAAGGGATTGGAGCCGGTGTCGATGGGTATGCTCCGCCAATACCCGCGTCCGCGCGCGATTCACGATGGACTCACGCTCCTCGGGGTGGTTGAGATAGTAAGTAATCTTATCCTGGAGTTCCGGGAGGCTCTCGTAAGTCACCACCTCCTGCGCCACGTCAAACAGCTCATGAAGATCGGGCTGATTGTCCGTAATCAGGAAGCCACCGGCGGCGGGACAGTCAAAGACCCGCTGGTTCACGGCATCACGCATCTGAAGACTGGTGTTGTTTACGTTCACCGCCGTGCTCCGGTAAAAGGGGGCCAAATCATCAAAATAACCCAGATTCGATTCGTAGTTATCCAGAACGCTCTTCCAACTCGCATCGCCCCGGGCTTCGATACCCAGTGGAATCAGGGCGCGGACCAATTCGATGCGCTGTTGGGAAGTCGCCTCATAGTTCATCAAGAGTTCCGCATTGCGCTGCTGGCCGTCATCGAGTGTTTCTACAAAGGCGGTGCCGAGAATGGATTCGAGGCCCGCGTTGTAGCTTTCCCGAGTAACCCTTCCATCCCGGATGGCCCCTTCGACCGCCTCGACTACGTGGGGCAGATCCGCGTGTTTTTCCAAGGCTTCCGCCAGCTGGACGAGCATGGAACTTCCGACAAAGGCCAGGTTCCGATCAGGCTGGCGCGTCGGAAGGCCATCAAAGATTGCCGGGTCGGTGGCCAGGGGCATGTAATGGACATGGGAAAAGCCATAGGATTCAAGATGGGGTGCGTACGCCTTTTCCCAGGTGGCCGCCACCGCATAGTCGGAGACGTACATGGTGCGATTGAAGAGTATCATGCGCGGCGTATCGGTAAACCAGCTCACATAGGGAATTTTGGCATCATTAAAAAAGTGGGCGAACATGCCCGCCTCATCCATCCCCGCGTAGTTTGACGTGAGTACAAAGTCCGGTTTGAACTCGGCGAGGGTGCGAAAAAGTGCGGCGATATCATCCCGGGAGATGCTCCCCGTAATGGCCGAGGGTACCGTGGCAACCTGCCATCCCAGCTCGCCAGCCGCACGAACCCAACTCTTGTCAAAGAAGTAACCCGTATCGAGGATCAGCATCCGCGTGGCACCGACAAACTTCGGGTAATCGAGAAATTGGCGCATGCCTTCGGTTATGTGTAGTCGGGGAACGCCCATGGCCTCATAGTATCCCATTGCGTTGTTGGGAGTCACGGGAATTCAATAAAACCAGATTATATGTTACGGTCGGGACCTTCCACCTGGGTGATTTTATTGTGTTCGTCGACATGGACAACGGTGGGCACAAAGGCACGGGCTTCTTCCCTATCCATCTGGGCATAGGTGAGTGCGATTACGAGATCCCCCGGCTCGCCAAGTCGGGCGGCAGCACCATTGAGACAGACCACCCCACTCCCCCGCTCACCTTCAATGATATAGGTCGAAAAGCGAGCGCCCGTGTTTATATTGAGCACATGGACCTCTTCGTTGGGAATCATGTCGGCCGCGTCCATCAAATCGGGGTCCAAGGTCAGGCTGCCCTTATAGTGGAGTTCAGCCTGGGTAACGACGGCGCGATGAATCTTGCTCTTAAACATGGTTAGCAGCATGACGCGCTCTCCTTCTCATTCGTTTCGTTGACAGACGCTCGCGCATCAGATGCCGTAAACTTGATGTTGTCAATCAGTCGCGCCGGGCCCATATTGACAGCAACCGCCAGCAATATGTCCCCCGCTATGCGCACCACAGGCACCATGGTCGATGCATCGACGATGACGGCGTAATCTATGGGCAACGGTGCGATACCCGCCCGAACCACGCGCAGCACGGCATCGGCATCCCGCTCACCGGCTTCCAGACATGCCTGGGCATCACGGAGGGACGCGGATATCCGCAGTGCCTCCTTACGCTGCTCAGGTGACAAATAGCGGTTGCGGGAACTCATGGCAAGTCCATCGGCCTCACGGACGATGGGCTTTTCCACAATCTCTACGGCCAGGTCGAGGTCCAGCGCCATGCGCTTGATAATGGCGCACTGCTGGGCATCCTTCTGGCCAAAATACGCGTTGTCGGGCAGAACCGTGCTGAAGAGTTTGGTGACCACCGTCGCCACCCCACGAAAGAAATGGGGTCGGGTGAGGCTGCACAATCCTTCGGAAAGCCCTTCCACGGTCACGTAGGTGGCATAGCCTTCGGGATACATGGAATCCGCCTCGGGGGCATAGACGATATGAACGCCCAGCGCCTCCAGCATGGCGCAATCGTCGTCGAAGGTCCGTGGATAACTATTCAGATCCTCGTGGGGCGCAAACTGGGTTGGATTCACAAAGATACTCGCTACGACTACATCATCGTTTGCCACCGCGGCCCGCACCAGGCTCGCATGGCCTTCATGGAGGGCACCCATGGTGGGAACGAATCCGATGGAACGTCCCTGGGCTTTTTCCTGGATGGCCACAGCGCGCATGGTTTCTTTATCGCGAATGATTTTCATGAGTAGCCGTGCTCCGCTGCGGGATAAGTTCCGTTCTGCACGGCCCCGACATAATCCGTCGCTGCCTTGCCAATGGCCGAGCGCACGTCGGCAAAGGTATGGGAAAAACGGGCCTTGCCCCAGCCCAGAATGTCGTGGATTACCAGTACCTGGCCATCACAATCCGCACCCGCACCAATGCCAATGGTGGGTATAGTCAGACTCGCGGATATTTCCGCTGCGACCGTGCTTGGAATGCATTCCAGCACCATGGCGAAGCAGCCCGCCTCTTCCAGTGCCAGGGCGTCGGCCTTCAACTGGGCAGCGGCTTCTTCGCTCCGGCCCTGGACCTTGAATCCGCCGAACTGGTGAACCGCCTGGGGGGTCAACCCCAAATGGCCCATGACGGGGATGCCCGCGTTGAGAATATGGGTCAGGGCAGGACCAATGCGCCGCACCGGACCCTCGAGCTTAACCGCCTGGGCACCACCTTCTGCGATGAGGCGGCCCGCATTACGGACGGCTTCTTCGGGAGAAATGTGATAGGAAAGGAAGGGCATATCCGCAACCACGAGAGCACGTGACGTGGCACGGGTTACCATGCGGGTGTGGTGAAGGATATCTTCTAGCGTTACGGCCAGCGTACCGTCGTAGCCCATGAGGGCCATGCCAACGGAATCACCAACGAGCAGCGAATCCACCCCGGATTCATCCAGCAGCCTGGCCGTGGGAAAATCGTAGGCGGTGAGCATGGTAATCTTTTCTTTCCGGGATTTCTTTTCCCGAAAAGACACAGTAGTGACTTGAGTCACAATCTCTCCTCCTGAACCGTAGACGTACCCGTCCCGGTCCCGTAGGCTCCAAGCGGAGCGGTTCAGGGAATTATTTTCTCTTTCTTTTTGATCCAGCCTTCCACTTCGGGACGCCGCGCGAGGGTTGCAATGGTCTCACCGGTTACCGGGTCAACCGCCTCGGGGGCGATTTCCGCCATGGGCACCAGAACAAAGGCGCGCTCGCGGAATTCCTTGTGGGGTAGCGTCAAACGTTCGGAAGTGAAGACCAGTGAGCCCCAGAGAATGATATCGATATCAATTTCGCGGGGACCCCAATGGGTCGTCTTCTTCCGACCGAGATGCTGCTCGATCCCTTTGACTGTCTTCAGGAGTTCAAGCGGCTCGACTGCCGTCTCAATCTCAACAGCCATATTCAAAAACGGGGGCTGATCTTTTATGCCGATCGGCTCCGTTTCATAGCAATGGGAATGAGATAGTACGGTTACGGTCTCTTCCGCCGCGAGGGCCTGCAATGCAGACTGAAGGGCGGACACACGATCACCCATATTACTACCCAGACTCAACTGAACATACATGGGAAATCTACCTTGAGACACAAAACTGCACTTCAACTCACCTACCGCGAGTATAACACAATTTTTGGCCCCGCAATAAACCTCCGTGCCCCCCTACTCCAGAATCTCGACCCGGTTATCTTCGGTCACCCGGGCGTTCATTTCCGCAATCCAGGCCGTCAGGAGCGCCAGCCCTTCGTCGTGGACCATTCGCTTCGGCAAGGGAGGCATCATGACGCCCCCTTCCACGCTGTCCATCCGGTGGATTAAGATGGATTGCTCAGGATGATGGGGCTCAATGCCGAATTTGTGCCCTCCCGACCCTCTACCGGCCGCCACAGGGGCCTTAAAGACCCCATACTTGCCCGCGTCATGCTGGTTGTAATCCAAATCCAACCCGGACATCTGCCCAGGCCCCTTGGGATTATGACAATGGGCGCAATTGATGTCGAGATAGGCCCGGGCCCGTTCATTCAGGGTTCCTGAAGCCGGGTCACTCGCGTCGGGCACCCGAGGGGCATCTTCGGGTGCAGGCGCCCCCTTGAGATAGCGGGCCTCCTCCCAACGAAGCAGCTGATTGGCCGCACCGGTCTCGTAGTCGAAATCCCTGTTCAGATTGCGGGCCTTGGGACCAATCGGCATCATGACCCCGGCACGATCATGACATTGTTTGCACTCATTCATGTTCGGAATGATGTAATTCTCAATACGCCGGGTCTCGCCGTCGTAATGGGTCCAACTCACATCAGCCCGCCCCCCGGCAATCGCCAGTTTCG
>CAXBPH010000362.1:0-6052 GCA_963977445.1 uncultured bacterium
GCTCGCGTCCAAATATCTCAGCAACCCACACAACGTAGTGGCCAACATCGCCACCCAAAGTCAGCAGCAACAACGCCAACCCGCGTGCCTGTCCCCATCGGGACGTACCTCCGCAACCGCAATCCTGATTCGACGTGAATCACTCAGTGCAAACCAACCCGTGTAAACAAACGGCGGCCAGCCACGGGCGGAGGCATGTCCCCGCCACCGGGACTGGCTCGCGTCCAAATATCTCAGCAACCCACACAACGTAGTGGCCAACATCGCCACCAAAAGTCAGCAGCAACAACGCCAACCCGCGTGCCTGTCCCCCCGTTGCCGCCGCAAGTCAGGGTACAGCCAATACCGCATGGACCGACCCTACTCCGCCGTTACGCTATCTTTTGGTCCCTCGCCCTTCAACTCGATAAGCACTTCATTCCGGCGCATGGGCGGCGGCGTCCAGGGTGGGTTGTACTGGGCGAGCATCGGCTCACCGACCGTTTCAATCTTGTCCCGCTTCAGCAGGTCCAACAATGATTGCTTCCTGGCGATGGCTTTTCGGGAAGAGACGGTCCCGGAAAACTTTATGACCGCAAATTGTTTCGCGGGCACCTCAACAATCCTGACATCTGGATTGTTGGGCTTCGGAAGGGTCTCCATCGTGTATTTGCTCGGCATGACGAACGATACGACTCGGGCACCCTCCTCCGTCGTCTGCTCCACTACCGGAGCCGTCATCGCGATTTTTTCAGACTCGGATTTCCGCTCCATAACGGGCGCGGTCATGGCAATCGATTCGGACTCCGATGCACCGTCGCCCTCGGGTGCCGTGTTGTTTCCGAAAATATAGTCGGCGAGCGTACGGAAACCACCGTTCATGCTTCGCTTGTAGTCACCTTCCATCGTCACTTCGGCGGCGATATAAGACTCATATTGGCGAATCTCGTAGGCGTCAGTCTCACGAACCACGCTGTAGGCGGGCGTTTCTATCCCTGCCACTGACACCACCCCGACCGCTATCCAAAGTGCCAATCCAGTCACAATAAGTACTCCCAAAACCAAGAGTGAAATAAACACGATACGTTTGTATCCAGACAAAATTAGTTCCATTTCTTCGAAAGAACTCCGTGCGGCTACTAAACACAGGTCAAGCAGCGGGCAGTCCGTGTGTGCCTGTCGTGTTTTGCTCGCAACGCGGAGTTTCGTTCAATTTGTGCTGCGATCATCATGGACCAATGCCCACGCAGAAATTGTTGCGTCATGGCCGGGTGCCTCGAGCCAGCTTGTGTAACATCGCTACATAAGCATACCCACTTATGGTCTTTGTGTCAAGGTTTTGTCTAACTACAAGATACAATGTCTATATATTTTCACGGCGCCTGCGAAGTTCTCTTTAAACGCCGTCCGGGTAGCGTTTACCCACCAGTTCAGTCACGGTGCACTAACCACGGGGTGAACCCCATGATCATCAGGCGTGCAGGCTCGGCTTTCGGCACACGAAAAATTACTCACCTTTCTCCCGTTCATTCACGACAAACGCGCGCCATACCATTCCACGATGGTCTGCAAAATCGCATCACCGCCCACGTCGTTGAGCAGCTCATGATACCCTTCTTCAGGGAAGACCCCCGTCTTGTCAGAGCTGACGGCCTCGTCAAAGAGACACTGTCCCCCTGCCGGTGGGGCCAACCGGTCTGCCATGCCATGGAGCACAAGCAGGGGAAGGTCAATCGCGGCAAACTGCCCGGAGACTCGTGCTATCGCCCCCGTGAGTTCGGCACCGGTCCGCGCAACGATGGGACCGTGGTACACCAGGGGATCCTGGTTGTAGGCGTCTACTTCCGTGGCGATGCGGGAGATGTGGGTCGGGTCAAGGCGGTCCACGGGAAGCCATGGGGTCAGGGTGCTCAAGAGCTGGGCCACCCGAAGCAACCAGGGAGACACCCCGTCGGGGATGGCGAGCAGGGGACTCGAAATTACGGCGCCGGCAAGATCCGACCGGTGTTGGGCCAGATAGGTACAGGCCACGAGGCCGCCCATGCTGTGGGCGAAGAGAAAGACCGGCAGGCCCGCCGCACCGCTACAAACCCCGTCGATCTGATGCACCAGGCCATCAACCAGGGCGTCGAAATTACGGATGTAGCCCCGTTTTCCCCCGGTCTGACCATGGCCCTCGTGGTCATAGGCGTGGACACCGAGGCCGATGGCCGTCAGGGCCGTAGCCAGATGCGCATAGCGGCCACTGTGTTCGCCGTAGCCGTGGACGACTACCACATAGCCGCGGGGGGAATCCGCGGGCGTCCAGTCCCGTGTGTACCATGCATTCACTGACGCGCTCCTCCTGACCGTACGACGACAGGTGCCGTCCTGTTTCTTGCCTGCCTGCAGTATAGCACTGTAAAATAGTGGGAATGTCTCGTGGGGCGCGACGGCATGATTGATTCCCCCGGTGCCACCAGTTCCTGGTCACCCGGGAGGTCGTGTGTACTATCAACTTCGATGTAATTTCACTGTTACCGTTCCGCTGAAGGACCTTATCCCGCCGTGCATGAGAACACTACAATTCGCAACACCTCCGGTCCCCTCCGCGCTTTTGTGGGCCGAAGCTGCCTCCGCCTCCTCGGGTGGAAGCTGGAAGGCACCCCCATCGACGCCCCGAAATACGTGCTGGTGGCCGCTCCCCACACCACCAACATGGATCTTTTCTACATGCTCTTCACCACGATGGCGTTGCGCATTCCGGCCACCTGGATGATGAAAGATACGGCGTTCTGGTGGCCTGTCGGAAGTTTATGGCGAAAGTTGGGTGGTATTCCCATCAACCGCCGCGCCGCCACCAATGTGGTCAACCAGGTCCTCAGCATATTCTCTTCCCGCGACCACCTGGCCCTGCTCATTGCGCCCGAAGGCACGCGCAAGGCGGTGAAATTCTGGAAACTCGGATTCTATTGGATGGCCATGGGGGCGGGCGTGCCGATCGCGCCCGGCTATATTGACCATCGGAACAAGATCATAGGGGTGGGCCAACCCATTCCCCTCACGGGCGACCTGGAGAAAGACTTTCAGGCCATTCGCGAAATCTTTGAAGAAAAGACCGGCATCTCGCCCGAATACGACCCCCGCCAGGCAGAACGGCACCTCCAACGCAACAAAAAGGACTGACGGCGACGGCCCCAATAAGAAACGCCCCTGCACATCATCGTGTACAGGGGCGAAACGGATCGTTTTCGTAATTCAGTTCATTTTAACGTTGGGCTGGGTGAATACCGTCGCCGCATCCGCTTTGGTCCAGAGGCCTACCCCGCCCGCTTCGGGAAAGGTGCCCGCTTCCGCCTTAATCAGCGTTTGACCATCGAGGGTCACGGTGATCATATTATCCTGATGACCCACAACCAGGGTTGCCCACGCTTCCGGGGACTTGGCCACCTCGGCGCTGGCCAGCTTGTCGCGCTTGCCTTCTTTCACCTGATAGAGAGCAAGATTCTTTTCCAGGGGATTGTAGCGGGCGATGTAGTAGTTGTTCTTGTCTTTCGCACGCCACAAGAGGCCGCCACCCTGATCTTCTTCGCCCGATATGGATTTCAGGGCTACACTGATTTCACCATTCTTAAACTGAGTCTTCGTGTCCCAGAGCAGATTGAAGGTGCCGGCATCCTCGTGGTTGGGTGCCGTAAGGGCTACGCAGGTTTCCCCGGCAGGTCCTTTTTCATCCACCATGGCCCACGTGGCGAGGGGGCCTTTCTGGGTCGTGGCTTCCACAAACCAGGACTCGCCCAGACCAGAGAAAGGGGTCTTGTCATTCTTTAGTGGCATGGCCGCACCTGCCGTGGAGGCTCCAGAACCTTCCCAGACCGCGCCCTGGTCAATCCAGGCACGAACCAGTCCGATTTGCTCGGGGGTCAGTGGATCGCCCTTCGGCGGCATGATGTCGTAGTTTTCGTCGATGCCAGCAAGAAGACGAACAATCAGGCTGTCCTGGCTGTTACCGGGAATAATCGCCTTCCCTTCACTGCCACTATTGATGGCGTCTTCCCGCGTATCAAGGCGATAGTCGGACTTCTGCTTTTTCTCGCCGTGACATTTCGAACAGTTCTCAGCAAATATAGGAGCAATATCCTTGTGATAATCAACCACCTTATTGGCCGGTGCCGGTAACGCATCTTCTGCCCTCACCGATCCGGTAATAGCAATCGTGAGACCCAACAGGGTGGGTACTACTATGTTCTTCATAAAACCTCCTGAAATTTTCTTCGCTGTGGATTAGACGTACGGTGTCACGCTGCGAACATGGGCTGGACTTCCTTAATCGGATTCCCCACGCCCGGCTCGCCCACCGTTCCCCTGACGAGACAATCATACCGAAACAAAGGGGTTAATTCACTTTTTTGTGCGCCCTTCTGGTCATTGTAATCACAGCAGGGGTACCGTATAGTTGGTTATAACCATTAAACTGCACCCTTTGGAGACTTCCCATGAAATCACACTGTCTGAACAGCGCCCTCGTCGCGCTGATCGCCCTGTCTGGACTGGCCGCCTCTGCCGTCGAACCCATTGCCATTGAAAGCCGACTCGAGCCCTTTGTTGATGACTACCTCATCCAGACCCAGGCCAATACAGTCCACCGCCTCCAGACGCCGGCCATGGCAGAAATGGTCATCACCTTTGATAAACCCTGGGAAGGACCCTACTGCGGCTACGTCACCATTTTTGAGGATGACGGCCTCTACCGCATGTATTATCGGGGAAAACGCGATGCTACGGCCGACGGCGTGGATGAAGTAACGTGCTACGCCGAAAGCACCGACGGTATCAACTGGACCAAACCCGAGCTCGGCATCCACGAATACGACGGTTCCACGGCCAACAATATCGTGCTGGCGAATGTGGCACCCTACTCCCACAATTTTATCGCCTTCAAAGACACCCGCCCCGATGCCCTGGCCGAGAGTAAATACAAGGGTATGGCCGGCACGATGGATACCGGGCTGCACACCTTCGCCAGCCCCGATGGTCTCCACTGGACCATGAACGAGACGGCCGCCATCACCGATGGTGCCTTTGACTCGCAAAACGTGGCCTTCTGGTCGGAGAGCGAACAGGAATACTGCGCCTACTTCCGCACCTGGCATCAGGGCGGCTACAAGGGGTTCCGCAGCGTAAGCCGGGCGACCTCCAAAGACTTCATCACCTGGACCGAAACGAAAGCCATGGATTTTGGCCACACCACCCGGGAGCACCTCTACACCAACCAGACCCTCCCCTATTTTCGGGCGCCTCACATCTACCTGAGTCTTGCGGCGCGCTTCATGCCCGGGCGTCGTGTGGCGACGGAAGCGGAAGCCACGGCCCTTGGCGTCGACCCAAAATATGCGGGCGACTGCTCCGACAACGTGCTTCTCACCAGCCGTGGTGGGCTGAAATATGACCGCACCTTTATGGACGGATTCCTGAAACCGGAGGTGGGCATTGAGAACTGGACCTCCCGCTCCAACTATCCCGCCTGGGGCATCGTGCCCACGGGCGAGAAAGAGCTTTCTGTCTATGTGCAAAAATACTATGGACAGGAACGTACCGGTCTTCGCCGTTATACCTTGCGCCCCGATGGCTTCGCCGCCGTGGAAGCACCCTATGCCGGTG
Source organism: uncultured bacterium (assembly GCA_963977445.1). Lineage (GTDB taxonomy): Bacteria > Hydrogenedentota > Hydrogenedentia > Hydrogenedentales > JAEUWI01 > JAEUWI01. Next base: position 5,620 of record CAXBPH010000362.1, read on the forward strand.
GAACCATGACGACCAAGACACTGACCTTCACGGGACAATCCCTTTATCTGAACTACGCCACCTCGGCGGCGGGCAGCATTCGGGTTCAGATTCTTGATGGCGATGGCGTCGCCATTCCCGGTTATGAGGCAGAAAACTCCTTCGAAATTATCGGCAACCAGATTGCCCGGGCTGTTCGCTGGAACGACAGCACCGACGTTAGCGCGCTGGCCGGAACACCCATTCGTTTACGTTTCGAAATGAAGGATGCCGAGCTCTTCAGCATTCAGTTCCGCTAGACAACCCGTCAAAGCCCACAACAATTGGTTCATGGGCAATTAGTGGGGATGACTCGATGGGTTCCTGCGAATCATATCGTCACGCAATTTTTTTGCAAGCAAAACGAAAAACCATGGACGTGCCGCGCGATCTGGTACTCCAGTTCGTGCGAAGG
>CAXBPH010000363.1:0-6037 GCA_963977445.1 uncultured bacterium
ACGACTTCTGCGCCCCTATCCATTCCCTAAAATTGGTGTAGGTCACGTCTTTCGGAAAACCGGCGGATAACACGGGGTCGTCGCACCGTCCACAATGGGCGGCGGCGCTCGACCAGGGGTGCTCCTCGGCCCGTTCCACCATGCCCGCACGGACGGGGTTCATCTCCACATAGCGCACGGCGGCCCACAGGTGATTCTAAGAAGGGGACGGACGCAAGCGTAGCGAGGTCGTTAGACGCGCCGTGGTGGGCACGAGCGGAGACGGGTCTGTCCCTTTTTTGCGCACGCCCCAGCCAGACGTGCCCCGAGAGTTGCGTCCGCGAATTAAAGTACATGGCGTAGACCGTATGGGTGTCTCCCATCGCCAGCCCCAGCGCGGCTTCGGTCTTCGGCACCGCGACCAGATGGATGTGGTTGGTCATCAGGTAATAGGCCCAGATGTCCAGGCCCCGCTTCTCCGAATACTGTTTGAGGAAACCCAGGTACGCCTTCCGATCCTCATCGGTTTCGAAAATATCGGCGCGGCGATTGCCCCGCTGTGTGATGTGGTATGGAAACCCCGGCACCACGACTCTCGCTACACGACTCATGGCGTCAACCTACACCAGATGGCGCTATTTTACAAGTTACTTAGTAGACTGTCCCTAGGTTTCCCCAGGACCGCCGCTGGGACGAATTCCCAAGCTCTACGACTAGCGCACGCGGTATTACGACCCGGCCCTGGGCCGCTTCCTGCGTATCGACTCGATTGGTCCCTGGGGCGACGGAAACAACATGGGGAATCCGTATGCGTTTGTGGGGAATAACCCCTGGACGTATCTGGACCCGTATGGCGAGGGAACCATGGCCCAAACGGACCAGATATTCCTAACGGCTGCGGAGAGTATCAAACAATACGGCAACCGGACAGCTCTGGGTAAGATTCTGCGTTCATTGGGACTGCTAGTTGTGTTTGTCGAATTCTGCGTTCATTGACGCGATCAAAAAGTGCCCTTCTTTAGGAAGAACTACCGTCCAAAAGGTCCCGATACACCGCTTCGAGCTGGGAAGCCGCATCCCCCGCGCTGAAGCGCTTGTGAGCAACGGCAAGCCCTTCTTGCGAAAGCCGCTGGCACAAGGCGGGAGACATGGCCAGGCTTTTCAGGCACTGATACAGCGAGTGATGATCGTTTGGCCTGGCATATAACGCAGCCTCGCCCGCAACTTCCGAAATCGAGCCTGACTGCGTCGTCACGATTGGAAGGCCCTGGCTCATCGCCTCCATGAAGACCATCCCCCATTGCTCTTGCCACAATGGCGTGATGCGACTGGGAACGACCAGGGCATCTGCTTCGCGGTAATGTCGAAGCACCTCGTCGTATGGCACGAATGGGATTTCCGTCAGTGCATCACCCAGCCCGTATCGCTCGATGATTCGCCCATGGGGGCCTCGTGAAGGCGTGATCCCGAGAAATGTAAGGTGAATGTCGATACCGTCCAGTTCCTTGTCCTGTTTCAGGAGCCACAGGGCGTAAAGCAATTCCTCGACCCCCTTGGAGCGAGTTTTCTTCCCAACGAACAGCATTCGGAAGCGCTTGGGGTCTGCGGGCGGACGCTCCGCTGATTCACGCAGAGAGATCCCTGGACCGATCACGGTAATTCGTTCATCGGGAACGCCTTCGAGAAGCAGGGCCGTTCGGGCACGTTCGGAAACCGCGATGTAGTGATCGGCCGATTCCATGACGGCATGCTTCGCCCTCTCCGCAACAGGATTGCCACCCATCCGTCGAGCGATGTTCTCCCAAACGGTCACAACATGCTTGTAGCCGTAGCGCTGTTTCCGGCGCGCGACCTGGAGCGACACGCCTCCGCTCAACTCGACTGTGTGAACGATCTCCGCCCCGGCCAGGTGTTTGTCGATACCCACAATCCGTTCCCAGGTCGGCCAGCAGCGGTCCAGACCATACGAAGTAATCTTCGCTAAGAGCGATGGAAGGTATTCAACTTTTTGTCTTGTCGTAGAGACACGCGTGAGCAAATCCCGTCGGCCATAGTGATTCCCGCTCAGAATGCGCAGGTCAAACTTTGCCCGCAGCGGCTCGTAATGCGGCAAAATCCAAATGCTGAACGCGGAGCCGAATGCGAGAACCACCTGTGGTTTATCTTGTGGTTGCGTCGTGGTGTTCATCTATCTCATATCTCCTATCTTCGAAGTTGTCTCTGAAGATTTTTGCCCTGTGAGGTTGCCTTCGCATTTCGTTACTCTTTCTCTCGCAAATAGAATATACACAAATACTCCCAGCTGTAAGGTCTGAAGGGAGTATGCGATGAGAAAAGAGCCCGCCAGTCCGGCAGCACCGAATTGTCTGAAGACAAAGAATGTTCCGAGGAGTGCGCCTGCCCAGACCACGTTCATGAAAAAACAGACCCACAGACGTCCTGAGGCGACAAGAACCTGGACAACGGGCGCTTGCAGGGTCAGCAACGCTGCGGTCCATGACATTAAAACAAGGACAAGAGTGCCTTCCTGAAACGAGTCGCCAAAGAGTGCCATCGCTTGTCGGCTAAACAGCGTGAGAGCGATTGCCGCCGATATGCCTATCGCGCCACTCAGGGCCATGGTTGCGAGCAGCACCTTTCGTGCTCCCGTCCTATCGTTGGTTCCCAAGCGTTCGCTCAGGATCGGCAGCAGGGCACGTGAAATGACGTTGGGCACGAACAGAATCAGTAGCCACCACTGCCGAGCCGCATTGTATAACCCCAATTCCGAATACCCATTTGGTTGATTCGCAAGAATCGCGGACGCGGCCCACATCACCGGGCTGACGATAATGCCGGTCAAAAAAGAAGGAAGCGAGAAGGCCCAGAGAACGGGCAACTCGTTGCGGATGCCGTGAAAGTCTACCCGAACGCCAGCATACAGGCAGTGCCTTCGCAGGGCATAATAGGTAAGCAGACTGCCCAAGGCAGATGCCAGGGCCATGCCGGTAACTCCGCCAGCCAACTGCCAGAAATAGACCCCCCCGACGACCAGCGGAAAAGTTGCTGCCCCCGTCGCGAAGTTGACTTTCGCAATGGCACGGAACCCTTCAAATCCCGCCAAACCAGCCTGGCAGATCTGAAACAATGTGTTGAAGAAGAGGAGCAAACAACCGATACGTAGTTCCAAGGCAAGATGTGGGGCGTTGATGAGACTTCCGGCAATCTGACGGGAGACGCACATCAAGGCCAATGCGATGGTTCCGCTCAATAGCAGTCCCAGCAACAGGGTCATCCCGATGACGCGCCCCGCGCGAGCAGGATTGCTGCCGCGAAACTCGGCGACGAATTTTGTTGCCGTCATGCCAAGGCCCATACCTGCGAAGATACCGAACATGCCCACCGTGCTTTGGATCATCCCCAGTTCGCCAAAGATGTCCTTCCCCAACAGGCGGGCAGTGAAGAGCGAGGCCAGCAGGGTCACGCCCTGGTAACCTGCGGTGGCGGCCAGGCTCCAGAAGGCGCCCGAGGCCAGACGCCCCCGCAGGGTACCCGGAGGGAAACGCGAGTTCATGTTTTTTCGTGCAGAAGAAATCCAACTATACATCGCTTGACAGGATCCTCTCTTCGAGGACATTCCGCCAGCACTCTTCCCATACGGAATAAGTGAAGGAGCCCCGGAAGGTTTCGAATCCGTTCCGTCTCATGCGCTGGAGGTTGGCCCCGCCCCGCACGGCATGCTGATTTGTGGCATTGAAATCCTGAAGACTCAAAAAATGACCTCTACATGATGTCTGGCGGTAGCTACACGCAGTTCCTGATATGCTTTGACGACGATGTGGCGGTCCACGGTGAGTAGATTCATTTCTCAGATGCCCTTTCGGGCGAACCCAAGTCAACAGCCATTAGGTAGCAAACTTCCAACTCTTTTCCAGTTTGCTCCAGGGAAAACATCTTTCGAATTCGCGTCGAAGCGGCCAGTGGCGTAGCCACGGCTGCTTTGACCTTGTTTCGGATGTCTCCTATGGAGCGGGGAGATACATAGTACGCCCGGTCGCCGAAGTAGTCGGGCGGGCCCGCCTTTTTTCGTGATGACGACCGTTGTTCCCACAAACGTGGCCTCGACGGCGGCAAGGCCAATCCCCTCCATTAGAGAAGGGAGAATAAACGCCTGAGCACGCTTGAGAAGAAAAGCCTTCTCGCCCTCGCTTACCAAGCCGATAAGGCGTACGTTTGGTGTCTTTTCGGACAGAGAACACACACCCTGACCGCTCTGGCCCTCCGGAGACCATCCTCCCGATCAGCAGGCTACGTCCAGGTCGCGGAACGCCTGGATAATCCGTTCAACGTTCTTGCGTGGATTACCTGCGTCACCGAGAAAGAGTACATACGGTTTATTGGTATATTCAGCAAAACGCCCGGGCGGTGGCCCCAATAATTCCGAGGAAACGGCGGCGTGGACAACCATGGCCGGGGCACGGCCCCCCACCCCCCTGGCTGCAAGCCTTGCTTCATCCGTGGATATCAAACACAGGGTATCCGCCATCCGGCCGAATGCCGCGCACCGTCCAATATGGGTGTAGATTACAGAGACGTACCTATCCAACAGAACATTCAAGCGTAAAAGGATGTTTGGATATAGTTTGTCGATTATAGGCGATACAACCAACGGAAGATGGTGCCGGGCCTCGACGCCAATGCCGATACTGTCCCCATTGGTCATGAAAAGATGGCACAAGGCGTAGGTGGCCCGGTCTGGCGCTTTCTGTGCTCGAAGGCACTCGACTTTGTGGCCCTTCGCTTCCAGCGCGTCTTCGTATATCAGCATTAGCCGTAGTTTCCCATAAGAGCGACGCTGGGCGCGTTACAGAAAAGGTTACGCATCACACATCCCCACCTTCGCGGCTTGGCTTGACGGCAGAAATGAGGAAGTCACGCGTGCAGATCCCGCTCCCGGGATGTCCAATCTCTATGAGATTGTAGAGCTTCAGGAACCATCGCAGAATGGCCCAAAGAACCGTCCGTATCCCGGAAACAATGCCGTGACTGTAGGGGCCGATTTCGCGAAAGGTCACCTGGTCAAAGCCAACAATTTTCAGAACATGGCTCACTGCCGAAGGAGTAATGCATATCTCATGGGTGAAATCGCCATAACGCCGAAACCCAAACATCGGGCTTTCCGCGTTTGGGGAACTCAGTATCAGGCGCCCTCCTGGGGCGAGTGCATTCTGGCACGCCTCCAGCATATCAAACACCTCATTCTTGGTCAGATGCTCGACTATGTCTTGTGCGAAAATGAGATCGTATTTGCTCTGCTTCCCGGTTAGGAACTCGAGCACATTCCCCACCGTCACGTTGTTCGTAACCTGACGAGCCAGAGCAACTTGTTCCTCCGAAATATCCACGCCGCAGATATTCGAGTACCCCTTCTTCTTCAAGAAATAGAGCGTCCTTCCGCTCCCGCAAGCCAGATCGAGTATGTTTGCATTCTTTTCAGGGGGGAGCCATCCGTCAAAATACCGGGAAAATCCTGCCGCATACCGCATGGCTTCCTTTTCATTGAAGACCCCACCGCTACTTCTGCACACGGATGCGTACTGTTCGTATATCCGTTTCTGGTAATCCATACGCTATAAACTCCAAACTTTCGTAATCGGTTAAAGGCTCAACTCTGGCATTTGCAATGACTTCTGCATGTTTCAGTGTTAGTACAGAAATCACTAAGATTCGGTAATCACCGAACCATATCCGAGAAACCGGCGCGCGTTCCGAAAAGGGTTTCGCCAGAGAGCAAGGAGTGAAGTGTGACCATTCCCAAATTCGCTTTTCAGCGCTGTCGATTAAGACTATTCGCGTACGAAGTTACGTCTTAACCGAACACTTGTGAAACTCCAACGGGAGCGACGCTTCAGTTATAAATCATCTCGCAGATCATCCGGTTATTCATCTCGAAAACCAGGGCAATCGTCGGCCAGCAACACTCCTTGTTGTGGGTCAGATTCCGCAATCTTCCGGATAACCTTGGCCGGATTCCCTGCAACTACCGAATAGGGTGGCACATCTCTGGTGACGACGCTAC
>CAXBPH010000364.1:0-5965 GCA_963977445.1 uncultured bacterium
TATGCCGTGTTCGGTTTGGCAATCCCGTCAGACAGGGTACTCCGACGGATGCCTGGGCGATGCTGTCCCCGTCTTGGGCTCCCACAGACTACATCACCTTCCGGCCCGAGTTTCCATCCCCCAACAAGATCCCCCACCCCGATTTCTGGTACCATCGACCCTTCACGTATTCACCGCACAATCGCGAAAGGAATTCACTATGAAGCCCATCACCCGACGCCAATTTCACGGCGCTGTGGCGGCATCCGCCATCGCCCTCCAGATTAAATCCGCCCGCGCCGAAGTTGGCGCCAATGACCGCATCCGCGTAGGAGCGATTGGCTATGGCGGCCGGGGCACGGGCAACCTGGCGGAGTTTCTGAATAACCCCGAGGTCGATATCCCAGTGGTCTGCGATGTGGACGCGACCCGTCTCGAAAAGGCCGCGGCCCATGTGGAAAAGCAAAGTGGAAAACGGCCCGATACCGTGTCTGACTTCCGAAAACTTGTAGAGCGCAATGACCTCGACGCCATCCTCGTCTCCACCCCCGACCACTGGCATGCCCTCCCCACCATCTACGCCTGCCAGACGGGCAAAGACGTCTATGTGGAAAAGCCCCTGGCCCGCACCGTTGAAGAGTGCAACGCCATCGTAGCGGCCACCCGGGAACACAAGCGTGTGGTGCAAATGGGTACCCAGTGGCGCAGTGGCCAGCACTACCAGGATGCGGTGAACTACATTCACTCGGGAAAATTAGGCCCCATCCGCGCCGTCCGGGGTTGGAGTTACAAGACGTGGAATATTAAGGCCCAGCCAGACGGCCCCGTGCCCGAAGGCGTGGACTATGACATGTGGCTGGGACCCTGCCCCGAGCGTCCCTTCAACCCCAACCGCTTTCACAGCAATTTTCGGTGGTATTGGGATTATGCCGGTGGACTCATGACGGACTTGGGCGTACACGTCATCAACCTGTGCCAATGGGCCACGGGACTGGAGAATCCGTCACGCATCGTGTCCATGGGCGGTGTTCGGGTCATGGGCGATGCCATTGAGACACCCGATACCCAGACGGCCATTTATGAATTCCCCACCTACACCCTCACCTGGGAGCATCAGCTCCAAGGCACGATTGGCCCCCACAAAGGGCAGAGTGGTGCCTGCTTCAGCGGGGCCAATGGCTCCCTTATCATTTCACAGAGCGGCTGGGAAATCGTACCCGACCGGGCGCAAGAGGGCGCCATCGAGGCCGAAGCCCACGAGGCCAGTCCCGACGGCCGCCCAGCCCACATCCGCAATTTCCTGGATTGTATGGGAAGCCGAGAGCAGCCCGTCTCTAACCCCGAGATTGGCCAGCATGTAACGGCCCTGGCCCATCTGGGCAGCATCGCCTGCCGCACCAAAAGCACCGTAGTCTGGGACCCCGCAGCACAGCGCGTCACGGACAACGAAGCCGCCGATGCCCTGATCGGGGCGAATTACCGCGCCCCCTGGAAACTGCCCTATAGCACACGGAGTTGAGTATACTTCGAGATTCTAAGGTACACTTGCATATCGGTAGGTCTGGAACGCCATCGAATCGGGTTTTGCTTGTTTGATGACCATTCCTTTTGCGAATAGCATGGGAAAGGACTTGGCTTACTTGTCGACACGGTAGTTTTGTGGCAAACACAGGTATTGTGTAGGACGCGTTGCTACGATCAGCGAGCGATAATTGCATAATTTCAAGGTATCCTGGAAAATGGCCAAACATAGGTAGATTGGGTCCCACGTGGACAACCCGTCAAGAGTGTCGAACATGCCTCAATCGCCGATCCGTCGCGCAGCGCTCTTCCTGCTGGGTATAGGACTGATTCTGGCGTTAAATTTTGCGTTGGTTCCGTTGAAGAACCCTCTTGTTTCAGACAGCGCCGCTATGTTTTCCGTTTTATGTACGGGTCTCATATTCACCCGCCTTTTTACCTCCTTCTCCTGTGGCAACGGCGTAAAGGTTTTGCTCTTCCTGGCATTTCTCTTTCTGACCGGTGGCATGTTTCTCAGCTTGACGGAGGAAATAGACTACCTCGATGCCGTCCCCCTATTGGGTCGCTCATCACCATGGAATTCCTCCGCAGAGGTCGTGGCCAATCTGCTCGGCGTGATTCTCCTGTTTTGCGCCATCATCGTGGCGGTCATCGAACTGGGGGAGGCCCGGAACAGGCTGGCGGCCGAGATGGTGGTCCGGGCGGAAGCCGAACTGGCCCTGTCCAAGCACCGAGACCAATTGGAAGAACTTGTTCATAAACGAACCGAAGCCCTCGAAACCGCGCAGGCAGCGCTGCTGGTTCGGGAACGACTGGCGGCGCTCGGTGAAATGATGGGAACGGTGAGTCATGAACTCCGCAATCCCCTGGGGACGATACGAAGCTCTCTCTTCAGCCTTCAAAAATACGTGGGGCCGGATCTTTCGGAAGGCAATATCGAAATCTTCGCACGTTGCGACCGAAGCATCCTGCGTTGCGACCACATTATTGAGGAGCTCCATGATTTCAGCACCGCACAGGAGTTTTCGCCCCAGCCAACCCCATTGGACCCATGGCTGCTCGCCTTAGCGCAGCATACGAAGTTGTCCCCAACCCACAACATGCGCCTCGCCCTGGATTCCAACGTGGTCGTACCCCTGGATCCCGAGCGGATGGAACGGGCCCTCGCACATTTGCTGGAAAATAGTGTGAATGCCATGGACGAAGAGGAAAGCTCCGAAAAAACAATCACCTTGCGCTCCTTCCGTTCAGCATCCACCTGCACGATCCAACTCCAGGACACCGGTGCGGGCATGGATGCAATTCAACTGGCGCGAATAAAAGAACCCCTGTTCAGCACGAGAGACTTCGGCGTTGGACTGGGCGTACCCATTGCTTTGGCCGTAGTCCGTCTGCACAGTGGTGCCATAGACTTCGAAAGCGAACTCGGAAAAGGCACTACGGTGACAATTACGCTCCCTCTGGTCCAAACGTAAACGACCGGCCTCCGTGAGGGGCACAAAACCGGATCGCCCGCAGGCAACAGCCACACGGTGTATATAGGGCTCAATGGAACTCAGTTTTCGTAGTTATTGTAATTATTTTCTTCTTTACTCCGGGAGCCCATTGCGGTACGCTTACAAACAGGGACGGGCGTCTAGTTGCATGCCTTCTCCGATGAGTCGCAGTAATTTTTCTTGATTCTGGCGACAGGAGCAGTGAGATGGATACAGAAAATCGGGACCGCGATCGGGTTGTGCCAGACGCGGCCGGCGATGTTGTGGTGGATTTACCCAACGATCGTCGCGCAAATTTCTATCTAATTGGTATTGGCGGTGTACTCGCGCTGAACCTTTTGGTGGTGCTGATAGACAATCGCCTTGCCAGGGATTGTATCGTCCTTCTCTCCATCCTACTTATCGGTCTCGTATTCACCCGTCTCTTTGCGACCTTTCAATGCAGCCAGAAAGTTCGGGTGCTCCTTTCTTTCGGTGTGCTCTCCATGGTCTGCGCCCAGATTCCGAGTATAACGGAGGAAATCCCCGCGCTCGCCGCCCTGCCCATCCTTGGCAGTGCCTCTCCGTGGAATAGTTTCTTTGACACCATGGGGATGGTCACGGGATTGGTGTTGATCTTGTCCGCTCTGGTCGTCGCCGTGGTAGACCTCGGTTCCGCCCGCGATTCTGTCACCCGGGAAATGACCGTGCGGATGGAGGCCCAATCGGCGTTGGCCCGTCACCGCGACAAACTGGAAGACGAAGTTCGAGCGCGCACCGCCGCGTTGCGTGAAGCGCAGAATGAGCTCCTCATGCAGGAGCGGCAAGCGGCCCTGGGTCAAATCATGAGCACCGTAAGCCACGAATTGCGCAACCCCTTGGGAACAGTCCGTGGCTCTCTCTATACACTCCAGCGGGGATTGGATACCGGTGATACCTCCCGTATGGCAGCCGCCATTGCCCGATGTGAGCGCAGCATCGTTCGCTGTGATCGCATCATCGAGGAGCTGCAGCAGTTCAGCAACACCCAGCAGGTAAGCCCTCAACTGACCTCGCTGGATGACTGGCTGGGATGGCTCATCGACAGCACCACCTTCCCACAGAGCGTTTCCTGTACGACCGACCTGCAGGCCGATGTGCGTATACCCCTGGATTCGTCGCGCATGGAAAGTGCCCTCCGCCATTTGCTGGAGAACAGTGTGGACGCCCTCGAAGAGCAGACGGAACGGGGAGGTCAGCTACTCGTTACCAGCATGAAGTATGCGAACAGTTGCCAAATCATAATTCGGGATACGGGCGTCGGAATGACCCCCGACATAATGGCACAGATGGCCGAGCCCCTGTTCAGCACACGGGCCTTTGGTGCGGGCCTGGGCGTTCCTATTGCGAAGGAAACCGTGCGGCTTCATGGAGGCACGGTGAGCTATGAAAGCGCAACCGAGCACGGCACAACGGTAACCATCGAGTTGCCCCTTCAGTCGGCTTGAATCAGGTCAGGCGGAGCGGAGTGAGGACGTTTTAATTTCGGGATGGGGACTACCGAAACACCTTAATCCGCTGGCATCGTAGGGGAGGATGCAACCTTTCGGGGCAGGCGAAGTTTTTTCGTGGGGGACGGGTCACGCGGGACGCATAGCCAGCGTTAAGCGCTCCAACCCGATATCGATAGCTCGGGGTAGCCTCAAATTTGCGTCCCGCATCGGGACCAATTGCCGCCAAAATAAATAAAAGCAGACTCCCGCCGAGAAATATTGTCCATTTCAATGCCCTTGAAGATTCAGGCTTGACAAATAACACAAGTCCTTCTATATTACCTGCAGGAGGCACCTACCGAATGATATCACTAGCATTTCTATGCTGCACACTCGTCGTTTCCAGTACCACGGCCGAATCCACGCCACTATTGGAGTTTCTTGCCGCCACCCAGAAGCAGACAGTCCAATCCTATGAAAAATTGAGTTACGAAGGTAACGTTAGCAGTACCAGTTTTGTTAAGGATCTTGGGAAAGCGGTTGACTTCTCTTCGCATTACTCCGTGCTGCGGCAATCCGAAACCATCCTGCTTACGCGGGAACTCTATACCACAATTCTTGTAGATGAAAACCCGCCGGGTGGTGGACCGCCCACACACACCCTCTCCACGGTGCCCAGTGTAAAACGCGTACTAAAGACCCCGGAGTACATCGTCGTGTGGGCGGAGCTTGGGGATCCCGTTGCCATGGTCTACTTCGCCGAAGATTGGCAAGAGAACATACCCATCTATGAAAACAATTTTGATTTCTCCTATCGGCCCGTGAGCATCATGACGCGATGCTTCGGACTATCCAACCCATTTTTTCAATTGTATGAAAAGGAGAATTCCAGGGCCAAATGGCAGATAGTAGCGTTTGAAGAAAACAAGGCCATCTCAATTCAACGCGAACTTCCTGACGCCGAAGGGAATTATAAGAGAAATTTAGACTTGTCCTTCACCCCGGATGACGGGCTGGTTACGCAAGGAAGATTCCAGGCGCCTCGTGATCCCGTCGCGCAGTCGGTGGAAGTTACCTATACCACACTCCCATTCAATGGGAAAGAGATCCGAGTCCCAAAACTCCATCGTTTCAACAAAACAGGAGACAGGCCGGAATCGGAGGCCGTGATTAAAATTACCTATTCCAATTTTGCAGATAATTCTGAAAAAGCTCCGCTGACGTTGGCCGACATGGGCGTGCCCATAAGGACTGGACTTCAGCGCGTGTATTCCGATGGACGTGTAATTGAAAAACTGTGGGATGGAAATCCCCTCACCCCCAAAACCTGGAGAAATTAATGACGTAGTTTTCGCTGGTGACCTGATTTGACTCGTCATTCCGAAATCAGCAACCACCGGCAGCGCCGGGGGTATGAGGAAAGCCCCTGAAAGGGGCTGTTAAGTCCACGAAGTGGGCGACAAACCGTAGCCCCGCGGCGAGCGTAGCGAGTCCTGGGTTTTGGTCGACACACGCCGA
>CAXBPH010000365.1:0-5952 GCA_963977445.1 uncultured bacterium
ATTCTACCTCCTTCAAACCAACACGCATCTATGCATGCTAACAGTCACACCGGTCTTGGTGTGTGTCGCTGGGTTGGGTGGGCTATGTCGACGTGCAGGGCGCTTTGGTACCCACGTCGTGTGGTGAGACAGTCCCAAAAACACGCACGGAGGGGATTTCCCGGCTCCGTGCGTGATTGGTGATTTTGTTGTGGGCGATTAGGCGATGAGGTTCATCTTTTCGAAAGTCTGGTCCAATACGGTCTTGGAATCGGCGTGGAGCCAGTTGTCGAGGAGGGTGGCGTAGATCCGGCGGAAATCGGTGCTGTATTTCAGATCACCCTTATCAAGATCGTTGAGACTCGGGGTCTGGCCGTGTACGCCGCCCTGGACGGAGTTGCCCAGGAGGAACATGGGGGCTGCCGTGCCGTGGTCCGTGCCGCCACTCCCGTTTTCATTCACGCGACGTCCAAATTCGGAGAAGACCATGGTGGTGACCCGGTCGGCCGTGCCGTCTTTGACCAGCTGGTCTTGAAACTTTGCCAGGGAATTGGCGACGCCGCCCAGCAGTTGTTCGTGTTTACCCGACTGGTCGGCGTGGGTATCAAAGCCGCTGGTGGATACATAATAGATTCGGGTTGCGAGACCACCACGGATGAGTCCGGCGATTGTGCCGAGCTGATTGATCTGGGCGTTTCGCCCCCGTTCGGGCATCACGATCTTGCCTTTTTTTGCCGCCTGACGCACTTCGCCGGAACTTTCAATCGCCGCCGTGGTGGTGTGGCGTAGGAAGTCGAGGGTCTTGTTATTTTTTGCCTGGCCTTGGTTCACCGCTTCGAAGGCACTGGTCGAGTCGTTTCCCTGACCGGCATTCCAGCCAAACTTGGCGGGGTTGTCGGTGGCAATACCATAGCCGAGGGAACTGCCAAAGGCCTGGGGACGCTCCGCATCGAGGGCGAGGCCTACCTGAGGCTGGGCGGTGCCGCTGCAATTGTTATCGAAGTAACGGCCAATCCAGCCATCACCGAGGAACTCGTCGGAATCGCTGCCCGTGTGCCAGATTTCCATGGAGCGAAAATGGGAGCGATCGGGGTTGGGATAGCCCACGCCCTGGATGACAGCAAGTTTGCCCGCGTCATAGAAGGGCATGAGGGCCTTCATGGAATCGTTCATACCGAGCTGGTCGTTAAGTTTGAGCAGGCGATCCTGCTTCAGCCCGATTTTGGGCCGGGCATTGTAGTAGAGGTCATCTTCGAAGGGCGCAATGGTGTTGAGCCCATCATTGCCCCCACCGAGCTGCACCACGACCAGCACGCGGTCATCGTTGAAGCCCTGAATAACCAGCGCCGGGTCGGCGTAGGCATCGGTGAGAAACTTGGGTGCCAGGCCCAGGCCCGAGAAAACGGCCATATGCTGCATGAAACTGCGACGGGATATCGACATGGATACGCTCCTGAATTGCGCTATGCGCTATGAATATTGGCTGGGGCCGAAGGGATAGAAAGAATAGGAAGCATCAGCACAATTGATACTCCGCCATACTGGTCAGTATGTGAAATACCTGCTGTTGCTTTTCCACAGAGAGTTCTTTGGGCGTAACGGGTGCGCCTGCGTCCGCAGCTTCCAGAACCGCCAGCAGGGTGTTCTTCTGCTCGGCGGAAATAGGCACATCAAGGAGGAGGTGGGCCAATTGGTCGACGCACTCTCCGGCCGTGGAAAAACTCAGGGCTTCCACGGTTTCCTGAAGCATATTGCGCTCTTTCGGCGGCTCAATACCCAGTTCCAGGAGCAAGGCCTTCTTTTGGGCCGGATTGCCGGTGCGCAGGATTTTTACCTTGGCCTGACGCTCTTCTTTGGGCAGGGTTTTCATCTTTTCCCGAACCTGGGTGCGAATAGCATCATCCGCCCCCCCTTTTTCGCCCTTCTTCCAGCCCTTGGCCTCAGCGCTTGCCATCATGGTGGATTCGTCCTGACCGGCCATCATCATGGCGTCGCCGCCACCGACCATCATCTGATTCTGACCGCGGGCGGCCGCACTGAGGAGGTTTTCCGGCAGGTTATAGCGCAGCAACAGGGTATTGGCGTTGATCCAAGCCTGATTGCCATCCCAACCCTTGACGTTGGGCGGGTGGAGTATGTTCTGCCCGAGGGACGCCGCAGCCTGGACCATGGCGGTCGGGGGAACGGTGTTCAGCTGAAGATCATGGGTCAACTTTATCACGAGTTGCGTGGGGCTCTTAATCTGGGTCGCCCGGATATCGTCTGCGTAGAAGGCCTGAGACAGGAAAAGCTGACGTAATACCGGCTTCAGTTCGAAATTGCTATCCCGAAAGGTGTTGGAAAGGGCGGCAACGACCTCGGCATCGGTTTCTTCCGAGCCGAAATAGTGCCACAATTTGGTGGTGATGAATTTGGGGAGGGCCTCCTGCTGAAAGAGTACGTCGATGGCCTCCCAACCGTCGTAGTCACCCGTATGCCCGAGAAAGGTCTTGGTGCCCATGTCGTGGTTCTGCAGGTTGAATACGTAGTCCTGCCCGTTGCTGCTCCAGCCGGTGAAGGCCCGGGCCAGCTGCTTAATGTCGTCTTCCGTGTATTGGCCCTGACCGAGGGTAAAGAGCTCCATGAGCTCACGGGCCCAGTTTTCATTGGGCTTTGCCTTGGTGCTTCGGTCATTGTCGAGGTAGCGCAACATGGCCGGAGACTGGCCCACTTCGGTGACGAGGGTCTTGAAGTTACCCGTTGCCTGATTGCGGAACACCGCATTCAGCCCGTAGTTGTGGGCCGAAGACTTCACTTTCTGCGCCGACGTGGCGAAATGGCCATGCCAGAAGAGGGTCATTTTCTCTTCCAGGGGGCGCGGGGTCGTTCGCATGCGCTGGAGCCACCAATTACGTAATTCCTGCACCGCCTGGCGCTCTTCCCGCTGCCATTTCTGCTGGAGTTCCCGCCGCTCCTCGTCATTGAGGCCCTTACGCTCGATCTGGCGTTCTTTGCCCGTTTTGGCGGCCACGAGGAAATCCGGTTCGGGGAAATTGAAGTCGACGCCCTCGTAGTTCACGAGATAATCGACGGCCGCATCGGGAGTCATGGTGGCGAGCTGTTGCGCCAGGGCGAGGGGCGCGCCAAAGCCTGCACGGTTTAAGAGGTGACGTGCGGCGGCCAGATTCCAGGCCGATGCGTCAATTGGTTGAATGGATCCCATCCTGCACTCCTTGTTTGCGACTGAACCACGGGAAATAAGCGTGTAGTGTCCAGTCTAACACCACTTTGCCCGTGGGGTTCCGCAAAAAAGGCGTAACAGGTCGCCTGTGGATGGTTATTGTAGGGAGGCAGCAAACCTGAAAGGAGTTTTATCTATGAATCGTCATATCAAATACCGATCGAAACCACGATGCGCCCAAAGCTTCGCACCACCCACTACCCTGTGGCAATGGTTGGCCCAGGCCTTGGGTTTCAAGCAGTTTTAGGGCGTGTGGCCCTATCGGACGATGTTGAGGAGGGTGTCCAGCATACGGTCGGTTACGGTAATAATTCGGGCCGACGCGTCGAAGGCCTTCTGAACCTGGATGAGGGTGGTAACTTCTTCGTCCAGGTTCACCCCGGAAACTTCCTGACGCCGCAGTTGCAGATCGCTAATCACCGCCAGTTGGACGTCGCGCTGGTCGAGGTTGGCCCGCGCATTGGTGCCCAGCCGCACGACGGTGGATTCAAAATAGTCGTTGATGGTCTCTGTGCCGTTGGAGAGGACCTTTTCATTGCGTAGCGCTGCCATGGAGAGGGCCACGGTGTTGTCGCCCGTTTCCAGGACGTTGAGACTCGAACCCGAGCTGAGGAGGGCGGCATTGTCGCGGAGATGGTTACTCACGCGGATATCCCGGGCGTCTGAGCCGGTGAAGAGGCCATTCAAGCCCAGGGCGGGCAGCGCGTTTGCCGAGTCATTGGCAAAGCTGTAACTAAAGCCCGCGTTTGGGGTTATGGTCAGGATACCATCGGTTATTGTGGCCGTTGCATTGGCCGAGCTGTTGATGGCTGCCGCAATGTCATTCAGGCTGGTCGTGTTTGCCGTAATGGGTACGGTAATCGTCTCGGCCACGGCATTGGCCCCGTTATATAGCACGAGGTCGAAACTGCCATCGTTCACGACGAAGGGGAGGCCGGCACTATCCAGTGCCGCTGCAGGATCGGTGACCGCGTTCGACGCGGACAGCGGTATGGCGATATTTTCGAGGCCATTACCCTGGCTGTGCAACGCGTTTAACTCCGCGATAAGGCCGGCAGCGAGGGTGTCGTTCCGTTCTACCAGATCCTGGAGAATTACATCGCGCTGCTTGAAGGCCCCGGCCAATTCACCGTCATTTATCTGGACATCTCTACCGGTGGCCACAAACTGTACCCGAAGGAAATCGGGGCGCTCCGGATTAAAGCTCGCGTCGGGCACGGTTTCCAGGAGGCGGATATTGCTTCCGGTGACGAGCTCTTCACCGCCCACGAGCACATCCACCTGCCCGTCTTCCCGTTCCCGATATTGGACTTCAATGATTCGGGCGAGGTCGTCGATGAGTACGTCCCGGTCATCCCGAAGGTCGTTGGCCGTTCCGCCCGAGGCTTCCAGGGTCTTGATGGAAAAGTTGAGGTCCGCTATCTGGCGGCTGATGGCATTGACCTCGGGGACGAGGCTCCGGATGTCTTCATTGGCGGCCGTTCGGAGTTCTTCCAAGTTGGCGGCATATTCGCGAAACGAGGCGGCCAGTGCCTCGGCCTCAGTTATCGTAGCGACTCGCGTGGGAATGTCTTCCACATTGTTGGCGAAATCATTTAAGGAGTCAAAGAAGACATTTAGATTTTCGGAAAAACCATTGTTCCCCGGTTCCTGGAAGAGATCCTCGATGCGGGAGTAAAAGGCCGTCTGGATGTCGGCATTCCCCAGGGAGGCGATCTGGTCTCGATAGGAAATATCGAGAAAGCCATCCCGCAGCCGTTCCACACCGGAGATAAAGGGTCCCCGACCCAGAAAGCCATAGGACCGCTCAAGGGGGTCGCGGGTAGATATAGTGGCCCGTTGCCGAGAAAACCCCACCTTATTGGCGGAGGCAATATTGTGTCCAACCACATCCAATTGGATCTGAGCGGTGTTCAGGCCGGCACGGCCAATATCCAGGCTGCTGAATAGAGTGCCCAAAATAGACTCCCAGGTAGTGTAAGAGGAAACAACACATTGTCTCTTGCTAAGAGCAAGGGTCATTCCATATATCGTCCAGGGTGCGATCCTACTTAATACGGGGGTGCTGGCCCATTTGGCTACGATATCTAGTAGCGCTTTGTGGCAGTTTCTACCACCAGTAGGAAAATAATTCCCAATTAAAGTGCAACCCCTTATCTGCCGATAAATTCTATTATAAGAAGTAAAGACAATTTAACAACCCAACTTTCGCGAAAGCGTGGAGCAGACTCATGATAAACATCACAGGTATCGGAACCTTGAATGAGCTGCAGGTTGCGCGGCCTACCAAGGCCGCCCGAAACCTGCCAGCCGCAGACAACACCTCGACGGAAAAAGACGGGGTTGCCTTTAGCTCGGAAAGTAAGCAGGCTGCCGAAGTGGCTGGTTTCCTGCGCGAATCGGCCAAGGTCGATGAAATCCGTCAGAAGCAGGTGACCGCAGCCAAAGAAAATGTGGAACAGGGCCGTCACCGCGTCGAAGACGTGGTCCATGCCGTAGCGGCAGCAATTATCGGCCAGCTCTAAGTTTTCACCTGAGTTCGACACACACAACGTGCCCCCGATCGGTTTCGGGGGCGCGTTTTTTTGGGTTCATGGGCAATTAGTGGGGACGATTAATTCGATATTTCAAGTGCCGGAGGTAAAAGGATGACTCGATAGATTCTTGCGAATCATGTCGTCACGCAACTTTTTACAGCTAAAACGACAAACCATGGAC
This sequence comes from uncultured bacterium, assembly GCA_963977445.1. Classification (GTDB taxonomy): domain Bacteria; phylum Hydrogenedentota; class Hydrogenedentia; order Hydrogenedentales; family JAEUWI01; genus JAEUWI01. Next base: position 5,918 of record CAXBPH010000365.1, read on the forward strand.
GTGCCGCGCGATCTGGTACTCCAGTTCGTGCGAAG
>CAXBPH010000366.1:0-5814 GCA_963977445.1 uncultured bacterium
ATCCGCGCACGAACCGGAAATACCGGATCGCGCGGCACGATTGGTGGGTTCAGTGAAATTGTAATCGGAGAAGGAGAGTTTTGTGTCGTCGGTGGGTCCCTTGGCTGCATCTTTTCGTGACCCCAGTGGTTTCGTGTATCGCGACGCCACGGGGGTGTTGCTCCGTCAGGTCAACCCCGTCTATGAGGCTCCTTATCGTCAGCTGATGGACTCCGGTCTCTACGACGTCCTTACCGGTGAGGGGCTGTTGATACGCCACACCGAGATGTCCGTCGAACGGGCCCACACCCCCGAAGCGGTCTACGTGCTGGAGCCGGAGCCGGTCCCGTTTATTTCCTATCCCTACGAATGGTGTGCCGCCCAATTGCGCGATGCTGCCCTGTTGACCCTGCGAATCCAACTGCGCGCCCTGGAGCACGGTATGTCCCTCAAGGACGCCAGTGCCTACAATGTGCAGTTTCGCGGCGCGAAGCCCGTGTTTATCGATACCCTTTCCTTCGAAGCCTACGAAGAAGGAAAGGCGTGGATTGCTTACGGTCAGTTCTGTCGTCATTTTCTGGCACCCCTGGCCCTGATGTATTACGTAGACCCGGCCATGGGTCGTCTGGCCCGGGGCTTTATTGATGGCCTGCCCTCGCCGATGACTTCCCGGGCCCTGCCCCTTCGAAGCCGCCTGAAATTCGGGTTGCTCATTCACCTCCATTTTCAGGCCCGTCTGGAACAGAAGCGCGTCGAAAAAACCGAGGGGGAAGCTGATGTGGTTGCCCACGCCCGTCGGGTGTCGAAGCAAGGTTTGTTGGGCATCGTGGACAGTCTGGAGGGGACCGTGCGCGCGCTGGGAGGTGCCCGTGGAAAAACCACCTGGGGCGACTACTATGCCCACACCAATTACAGTGCGGCCAGTGCCGATGCTAAGGCCCGTCTGGTGCGGGACTATCTCGGTCAGGCGAATCCGGCTACGGTCTGGGATCTCGGCGCCAACACGGGGGTCTACAGCGCCATAGCGGCGGCGCTGGGTGCCCACTGCGTGGCGTTTGATTTTGACCATGGCGCCGTGTCGGCCTTGTATGAAAACGAGCGTACTCATCCGCAAGGACTCCTGCCGCTGCTCCTCGACTTGACCAATCCGAGCCCAGGCCTTGGCTGGGCCCATCAAGAGCGGGACAGCTTTCTGGGCCGTGGTCCCGTGGATTGCGCCATGGCCCTGGCGCTGATTCACCATCTTTGCATTGGCAACAATGTGCCCCTGGAGCAGGTGGCTACATTTTTTGCGTCCCTCTGCCGATACCTTATCGTGGAGTTCGTGCCCAAGGAAGACAGCATGGTACAGCGGATGCTCTCGGTGCGGGAGGATGTTTTTTCCCACTACGGCATCGAGCAATTTCGTGCGGCCTTTTCCACCTGCTTCACCGTCATGGCCGAATCTGCGGTGGAAGAGAGCCACCGCACGCTTTTTCTGATGAAAAACAACACCCTGTAATTTGCGTAGAAGGCAACGGGAACACCCTGCCCGTGTCGGCCTGAAATGCTATGATGAAATCACCCAACGTCCCTGGTAGATGCGCCGTGAGCCGCTACGCCATGAGCCCTGAACCACCCCGGAATAATCAGCCCATGTCTCCAAAGAAACTGCCCTACTTTCCACTCCTCTTCGGCTTCTTTCCCGTTCTCTCCCTGTTGAGTACCAATGTCGGGGATGCCCGTTTCCTGGAAATCTGGATACCCTTCGCTATCATCACCGCCCTTACGGTTTTGTTGTGGATACCAGGCTATTTACTGCTCCGTAATCACCACAAAGTGGCGCTGCTCATAGGGGCCTTCTGGGTGCCCTTCCACAGCTATGGCGGCCTGGTGGATGGGCTCAAGGCGGGCCTTCGGGATGAACAGATCTCCCCGTTGCCGCCCCTTATCATCGGTGGCATAATCGGGTTGTTGTGCATTGCCTTGCTCGTTGTTCTCTATCGGACCCGTCGCGACCTGGCCCCCGTCACGGGTGCCCTGAACACGGTGGGCCTCTGTCTCATGGTGGTCACCCTGCTGACCTTTGGTGCGGCCAAAATGGGTCAGGCGGCCCCGGAGACAACGAAGTTAGCAGAAGAAGAGAATACGATGACCGAGGCCGAGCTGGAGAAGTTGCCGGACATTTACTACATCATTCCGGACTCCTATCCCCGTGCGGATGTGCTGCTGGAGACCTTTGACTACGACAATACGCCCTTCTTGACCGCCCTCAAAGAACGGGGCTTCTACACGGTCCAGGATGCCTACTCCAACTATCCCAAGACCCAGATGTCGCTGGCTTCTTCCATGAATCTCGACTACCTCGACCCGGATCACCTCAAAGCAGAATGGAACGAAGATCTGCCCGACTTTGTGAACCAAATCTGGGACAACAAGGTCATGGATTTTCTGGACAGCTACGGTTACGAGTTTCCCACCTTCTCTTCCGGTGTTGCGGCAACCGAAATCGACAACGGCCGCTTTGTGAAACCTGACACCTTCGTGCTGACGGAATTGCAGCGGGTCTACATCGCTATGACGCCCCTGCGCTCACCGGTGGAGCGTATGACCCGGTCCGGCGAGGCCAATCGGGTGCTTTTCGTGGTGGAGGAGTTGGGTAAGATACGACGGGGCGAAAAACCGATGTTTGTATTTGCCCACATGATGTCACCCCACATGCCCCACACCTTTGATGCCCAGGGGAACCCTGTGACCGAGACGCCGCCCTACTACAAAGGCTTTCGCGACGAGACCATCTGTCTCAACGACCGATTCCTGGTCATGATCGACCGCATCCAGAAGCGCCAGCCCAACTCCATCATTATTATTCAAGGGGACCACGGGTGCCGTTCTGACTGGCAGTCTACGGCGGGACGGGATTTAATTCCCTGGGAAGGCTCGAAAGAGGACTATATCCGCAACTACACGGCCGTGTTAAACACCATCTACTTTCCCGACGGCGACTATAGTAATTTCTACGACGGAATCACCCCGGTAAATACCTTTCGGATTATCTTCAACAAGTACTTCGGAACGGAGTTTCCCCTATTGCCGGACAAGACCTTCCTGAGCTTTCAGGGGGATGGGGGTATTGAAGAAGTGCGCTGAGGGCAGAAATCAGTTGCGTTCCAGGATTTCGGCTTTCTCCCGCTGATACTCTTCTTCCGTGAGTATCCCTTCTTCCCGCAGTGCGTGTAGTTCCCGAAGCTGCTCGGCAAGCGTGGGTGTTTCGGTCTTGTGCGTACCCAGGCCGCTGAGATCGATTTCCGCTTCGTCCAGCGTGTCCTTCAACATGCCGCCACCCATGCGACTCCAAGGCTCGACGTCCTTTCGGGCCTGTTGGGGATCGAGAATAACGCCCGATCCGGCAAGGCCAACCCGCCCGACGTTAGACACCAGGGCGCCCACAATCATCATGGCCATCCCGGAGATGGCCCGCAGGCCGGAGGACCTTGCCCGCTCATGAAAATTGTCGAAATTTCCGAAGTTTAGTGCGGAGGTGACGAAAACGGACCCGAAGGTCAGGACGCCCAGAATCATCAGTCCGCCGCCGACATAGTATATGGTCTTGCGACCTTCCGAAATATCACGATTTGCCATGGTAGACTTACCCCATTGGTTCCTGCCTGCACGTGTTTCTCTTCTGTTGATGTATACCACGGTGGCAGAAAATTATTCAATAACCCCGCAAGCGGGCAGCAAAACGATACGTTTCTGGTAGGCCTTGAGGGCTACCCATGGTATACTTCGATTGGGGGAACGCAGTATTGCCACAAGTTGTGTGGTTTCAGGATGTGTGAATGGCCAACGCTGAATCCTATACCCCGACGGAACGACGCCGTTCCGCACGGGAGCCCGTGTCTCGTCCCGTGCTTTATTCAGGCATGCGGGGCGAAGGGATGCTCCGTCCCGGGCAGGCGGTAGATATAAGCGCGGGCGGCATACAGATTCACACGACCGAACCCGAGCTTGTGGGACGTCACCTCGAACTGGAACTGCACCCCGAGGATGGCCCGTCGCCGGGGAACGTGATTATGGTCACGGGAGAAGTGACCCGCGTGGAGCCCCTGGCCGGTGGCAAAGTATACGCCATGGGCCTTCGATTTCTTCAGCATGTGCCCGCCACCGAATTTACCGGCGCCCGCCATCGCCCTGCCACGAAAGAGGAGTCGGAGAATCTCGCCAGCTCAATCCAGCGTCAGTTGGATGCCATGGCCCCGGCGGTTCGCCTGGAGGTGAGTGGTGCAGCCCGGAAAGCGGCCCAAAAGATGTCGAAAAAGTCGGGAGCGCCCCCCAAAGCCCCGCCTACAAAAGAGCGTCGCTCGTGGAAGAATATTTTCCTGGCCCTGCTCTTATTTGTCCTGTTGCCTGCGACGATCGCCCCCCTGGCCGCCGCGATGATATGGGGTATCCACGTGTTTCGCTGGGGCCCTGAGAAACCCGACCCAACCCTGCCGCCGGCCCGCGTTCAGGATGAAGAATCGGATGCGTCGGAGCCCAATGTACTCGATCGCCGACTGGCACAAATTGAATCCAACGGCCCCTCCTATTACATCAACCGCGGGAGCTACCTGTTGGTGCAGGGGAAGAACCCTGCCGCCATACAGGCCTTCAAAGTGGCTCTGGAAAAACCGGAGTTGACGCCCATTGAGCGCTTTCTCTCTCAGTTGGGTGAGGCCCAGGCCCTGGCGGGGGAGGGCAATACCGACGAAGCCATCGAAATACTCTCGGCACCCTTTGAGGAGCACGAATTCATTCCCGAGCCATGGCTGACCTTGAAAGCCGCCTTCCTGGAGGGGCTCTACAACCAACCCGAGTCGCCTGCCTCCCGTGCTCCCTTGATCAACGCCTTTACCTTCCAGCGCCAGGGGGAGGGTCTTCTTGATGGCGTCGGTGGGCCCGAAGCCGCCGAAGCCGAGACCAGCAAGGTGCGGGTGGAGGTGGATACCAATCGCCACCTCCTCACGGTGCTGGAGGACAACGCCATAAAGGCGGTCTATCCGGTGGGGCTTGGTTTTGATGGGCAAACGCCTCGGGGTCTCTTTAACATCACCAATAAGATTAAGAATCCCGACTGGTACAATAGGGGAGACGTCGTCAAGGCGGGGGATCCGGAAAATGCGCTCGGGTCGCGATGGCTGGGCCTTTCCGATGACGAAGGTCCGACACCCTACGGCATTCACGGTACGACCGATGCCGAATCGATTGGAGAGAATCTGAGTCGTGGTTGCATTCGCATGCGGCCCGATGATGTGGAAGAGCTCTTCACCTATGTGGACCGGGGCACGCCCGTTCACATTAAGGCCTGGTAGTCACTATTGCCCTCGGGCAGCATTCGAACACGCGGATGTACGTTATGCGCACCAGCGTGCCGGGAACCGGTTGCGTGAGTAGCACCCTTGTCGTTCCCGCTACATCTACCACGCTGGCCTGAAAAGAATCCTACGGGGTGCCACCTATACGGACGGGAGGCACGAGCGGCCTTATGGGTGCCGGGCTCCACCGGAGATCCGTCGTGCTGCATGGTCCGCAGGGATTACGCTCGCCTATTCGTCATCACTTCACCCACAAGCTTGCCGGGAACCGGCTACGCGTGTAGGGCAAGGGCGCGCCGCAGGTGGGTGGCACCCTTTTCGTTTGGTTTATGGGCAAATAGAGTGGACGATTTATTCGAAATTTCAAGCGCCGGAGCTAAGAAGTTGACTCGATGGGTTCTTGCGAATCCTGTCGTGTCCGTAACATCTACGACGCTGGCCTGAAAAAGAATCCTACGGGGTGCCACCTATACGGACGGGAGGCACGAGCGGCCTTATG
>CAXBPH010000367.1:0-5741 GCA_963977445.1 uncultured bacterium
TCCGGTTATAGTAACCGTTTTGGGGCGTAAAAGCGGTTATAGACGCGAAGCTTGCGATATTGTCTTGTTCATGATACCCTTTGTTTATAGGGTTTTTTAGCCACAGCGAGGTGTGGTGCCGGTGTTCCAATCTGATTCACACGGCAGAGGTCACAGGTTCGAATCCTGTATCGCCCACCATTTAAATCATTACCGCCCAGCGACTTGCGCAAGTAGACGTTGGGCGTTTTTTTTGTGTTGGGGTCTCTGTTATCCCTCTGTTGTCCTTCCGAATCACGACGTCCCATCGTTCGCTCATTAATTGTCTTGCTCTTTAGGGATTGGGTCGTCTCTACACCACAGTATTTTAGGGAGGGTACTCGATAATATTTGGAACGGATAGGGGTAATAAAATCAGCCGCAATCTGGGCTGCAACCCACGGTAGATTGTCACCCGAAGTGCCCTGACAACGTGGATAGAATCCGTGTTGAAATAATCAAGCGCTTGATTCTCGACCAACCATCGCCTCACAAATTCTGCCAACGCTGCACCAAACAAGTGTCGAATTTGGGCTGAAAACTGGTGTATAACCGTTGCAAGGCGGGTTCGGCCAGGCGATGGGAATTGATACTGCTGGCCGCCTCCCGAAACTGTTCTGAATTGGGTTTGTTCAGATAGACTTCAGTCTGAGGGCACACAAATCGGGTCACAAGACCCCTCATCGAGAAACACAGAAGGAACCACATGCGCTACCAGGGGAAGGTTACGAATTGGAGAGACGATAAGGGCTACGGATTCATTTTGCCGATGGACGGGGGCACGCAGGTATTTGTGCACATTAAGGCGTTCACCACTAAAGCCCGACGCCCCGTTGGGGACGAGAACGTGACCTACAACCTCGAAACCGACCCAGAGGGGCGTATCAGGGCTACAAGGGTTCTATTCGAAGGGGAGCGCTTACCGCGTGACCGCCCACGTGGAAAGGGGACGTTTGCGAACACCGTCGCCCTGTGCTTTCTCTTCGCTCTCGCTGGAGTAACCCTGGCAGGAATGTTGCCCGTCGTTGTTCCCGGCCTCTACCTCGTCGCTAGCGTCGTGGCGTTCGGGGCGTATGCCCATGACAAGTCGGCTGCGAAGAACAATCGATGGAGAACGCCGGAAAACACCCTTCATCTTTTGGCGCTCATCGGTGGTTGGCCTGGTGCCCTGGTTGCACAAGGTCTTTTACGTCACAAATCCAGCAAGCAATCTTTTCAGATCACGTTTTGGGTGACGGTGTTTCTTAACGTGGGGGCGCTCGCTTGGTTGCTCTCGTCGCACGGTTCCGACTATTTGCATTCCCAGCTTATTGATGCTCTATGGCTGCGGTAACCGCTCAACCCAGCTGCTACGTGGACACCCTACCAGCTTCGTCATCTGGCGGCAACGACGATTGAGACCACTGCCGACCTTGAAACCGCCTCCGCCATTCTCGTCCATCGTGGATGGAATATCACCCAAGTCTACGTCCACCGAAATAATAGGAGCAGGCAGCCACCTATTGTAGCGTTTCGGTCGGGGGGCCTGGGCTGCGTTGCTGCGGCTATTATGCCGTAAATCCTTAGTTCCTTATCGACAAACGGGCAGTATTGTGGCACAATAGATATAGAAGACGACCGGACATCGGGTTGCCCGGCTCAGCCTTTCCAGGCGTGTGCAATGCACGACGAACAAAGGAGAGCCACGCCATGAGTGCCTCAGACCACCCCCTCGCTAAAGAACTTTCGCTTCGAAGAATTGCCGAATATGCCCTGAAGCAGCGGGCTTCTGATATTCACCTGAAAGTGGGGCGGCCCCCTGCGATTCGTATCGACAGTGCGCTGCGCTTTGTACCCACCGGTCCCATCACTGATGAAGACTTTCTCGGCTTTCTCAAGGAATTCATGACGCCAGAGCAGCAAGAGGCTTTTCTGGAGAGTGGTGACGCTGATCTCGGGGTCGACTTTCCGGGCCTGGCCCGGTTTCGTGCGAACTGTTATCGCCAACGGGGAAAAAATGCGGCTATATTGCGCCATGTCCGCACGGAGATCCCTGACTTCGCCTCGTTACATCTGCCAGAACGGGCTATGAGTCATATCGCCGAGTTGAGCCGAGGCCTGGTCCTGGTGACGGGCACGACGAGTAGCGGTAAATCAACGACCCTGGCCGCGTTGATCGGGCGTATCAATGAAGAGCGCCATGGCCATATCATCACCCTTGAAGACCCCATCGAATTCGTCCATGAAGACAAAAACTGTAGCGTGAGTCAGCGTGAGGTTCACCTGGATACCAAGGACTTCCAAACGGGACTCCGGGCAATCCTGCGAGAGGATCCCAATGTGATTCTCATCGGCGAGATGCGTGACGTAGACACCTTCTACACCTGTCTGGGCGCGGCAGAAACGGGCCACCTGGTTTTCAGTACACTGCATACGACGAATGTGATGATGACTATTGACCGAATTCTGGACCTTTTTCCGCCGGCCCAGCATGGCCAGATTCGCTCTCAGCTTGCGCTCCAGTTGCGCGCTATCGTTTCACAACGGCTCTTGCCCAACGCCAGCGGTACGGGCCGTGTCCCTGCCGTGGAAGTCATGTTCATGAACCCAGGCATCGCCTCCCTCATTCGCGAGGATGAAATCGGGCGAATCCCGCAGCTCATCGCAGATGGTGTCGACGAGGGAATGCAGACCTTCAATATGCACCTGATTCAACTGGTAAAGTCGGGCGACATCACGATGGAGGCTGCCGAGTTTGCTTCGGACAATCCAGATGCCCTCAAGGCCAATCTGTCGGGTATATACGGCGCGCGCGACCGGGGCGGTATCACCAAACACCGTAAGACGAATTTTGTGGACAGTTGATAGTTGACGGTTGATAGTTGAGCGAAGCGTACGTTTGGGTGCCACGGACAAGCCCGCAGGGTTTGCCCGAGTTGGGACTGGAGCCAGGTACAGAGATGTCGGTGGATTGGAAATTATTTCAGAAAGTAGTCAAAGAGCTTCCACAACAATCCCTGGCTTCAAAATAGGACACGGACAAGTCCTGAGGACTTGTCCGTGGCACCCAAAATACCTCACGCAAAACAGAGTAGCCGAGAATACGCCTGAATCTCAGCGCCGCCTCAGTGGCGACTAACTACGGGTATTCGACTTTCGTGTTATCCGATTTATCCGTGGTCAACTAGTTGCTTACGGCCAACGGCTGCTCTACGTCATCCATGGTCGAATAGCCTTTTCCTCAGGACACCTCGATGCCACACTTTGTTGCGACGGCGGGCAGGAAGGTGTTGAGCTCTTCTTCGAGCAATACAATCTTGGCGTCGACCATGTCCCAGAGGTGGTTAAACATGTGGTCACCGCGATAGTAGCAATCGAGGCGAACGTCGGCACGGGCAACGGGTGCTGCGGCACGTGCGTTTTCGAGTTCGTCGGTGAGGACGGCCCGCCATTGGGTATAGAGCTCGGTGGCCCGGACTTTTTCTTCGGGACTCAGCGCGCCTTTTTCGGAGAGGGGAATCAGCTCATCGCGAATTACACAAGAGCGGTTGAAATTGGACTGGGTCCGTACAGAATGGTATAGCCACTGGATGGGGTAGGCCTGGGATTCAAACAGGACCGTGTTCTGACTGGGAACAAGGTCTTTGGCTTCCGCGATGGCGACATTGGCTTTGACCAGGAATTCGTTCATTTTATCATAGGATTTGCTGAAGGCGTCCACCTGTTTTCCGCCCGAAGCGTCGACAAAATAGGTGGGGTGGGATTTTAATCCTTCCGAGGGCTTCATTTCGGCGAGGAAAAGATAATAGCCGTCGAAAAGCTCATCGACTTCCGCCGTTTTGTCCGCAATCATGGGTTGGGCTGGGCCGATGTAGAGGGGGCCCTTGTAGTAGGTGGGGATTTCGGGGCTCCACCCGATGGCCTCGGAAACATTGCGCCAGGCTTCACGCAGGTGGGGGGCGGCCTTGAAGCCGGCCACACGGGCGGCGAGTTTGTTCAGCAGGTCTTCCTGGTCGGGTGCCGGGCTCCACATGAAGTGTTTGTAGACTTCGGCAGAAAAGCCCCCATAATAGGGTCCCATTTCCCAGAGGTAGGCGCCATCGGCACCGGAACCGGCCAGCCCATCGGCGCGAGCGGCCCATCGATCCATACAAGGGATTTCGGGCAGGAGGGCTGCCTCAAAGCTCATCTCATACATGCTGAGCACGGTCGTGGGGATGCCCCGCTCGTTGCACAATTCAATCTGGTGCATGGCCCGCTCGCTGGGCCCGATGAGATCGATGCTGTAATCCCACAAGAGTTTCTTGATGCCAAAGGGCTTGTCGATGAGGGTGTCTTTTACCGCTTCCGTGAGGATGGCCGTTCCGGGGTTCAGGCGGGCGATGAGCCCACTCTGATAGGCGTCCGACGCCCAGAGGGAAACGGCCGAATAGGGCCACGCCTCGACGATGGCGTTGGGGTTGGCCCGTCGTGCCGCTTCGGCCAATCCATTGACCAGATTGGCAACCACCACATCGGGTCCGAGGGCTTCGCACCGCTCGCAATTGGTGTGGCCCTTTACCTGGGGATAGGGGCGCATGAAGCAATGATAGAAATTCTCGCCGCCGATGATGATTTCGATGCCTTGGAGGTCCGGTGCGCCACGGAAGACTTCTTCCATGGATTCCTGGAGGTATTGTTTCACCAAGGGGTGTTCAGTACAGAGATTGTATTCTCCATCGGCGCTCCAGGTGAGGGCACCGCGAATTTCCGGATGGGCAAGGAGTACGGGGTCGTTCTCGGGGAACTTCGTGCGTATGCCGAAATGGGCGTGGGCATCGAGGCCGCTGTCGCTCGCATTCTTTGATGCCGCAGCGAGACCTTCCAGGGACCCAGGCACGCGCCGTACCGCCAATTCGGGTATGGCTTCCGACGTGGAGAAGGAATAGAGCTCACCACCGCCAACACCGACGGCGTTGCCGCCCAGGAGGATGGTCATGTCGTAGTTGGGCACGCTTGCGGATCGCCGCATGGGGATGCGGGGCGTGTAGGTGATGTCTTGTGGTTGGAGTTGGGGCGCCATGCGGAAGCCAAAGAGGTCAATCAGCCGTACGGCACCATCGCGGAGTCCTGCGGTATCGATACCGGCTACGCGAATCTTCTTTGGGGCGACAACGACAGTAAAGCTCTCTTTAACGCCTTCCTGGCCGCCGCCCTGTGTTTCGAGGGTGATGACACCGCCTGGGGTCGTGCCTGCTTCGAGTGTTGCCACCACGGGAATCTCGAGACCCATGACGGTCTGAAAAAACTGGGCCAACATGGTGGCACTCTTTGCCGCGACAGGATTCTCCGGGCTTGGCTGGAGAATTGCCCAGGAGGCGTCGATGATTACATCGCCCTCCTGCGTAGGTGCTTCGGGGTCACGCACGTATCGGCCAAAGAGGTCGTCCCGCAAGGTAAGAAAGGGGCTCTCGGCGAGCAAGGCTTCTCGTTCGGCATTGCGCGCGGCGACGATTGCGCCTAAGTCTGCCTCGGCGATGTCGGCCATGGCGGGGGGGAGAAGAAGTAAGGCCCCGAGCGTGACGGCGCGGGAGAGGGTGAATTGAATGGACATGCTACGCTCATTTCTATGGTCTTGATGAAAAACAAATCGGAAGAATTCAAGAGCTAGTGGGCCCCGGGCGTTGGGTGCGCGAAACCGTCAACCAATCTACCACGACCACGCTACGGGGTTCCAAAGTGTGGTCATCGCTCTCAAACGGGCA
>CAXBPH010000368.1:0-5710 GCA_963977445.1 uncultured bacterium
TGAGGGACAATTCAAGGGCGGTGACAGAAAAGTCGCTCTGGCGCAGCCCCACGGCGGGTGCTTCTGGAGCCACCGCGAGGGCATTGGCGCAGGCCACCGTTCCATGGCCCGATACGTCTTCTGCCGGGTCCATGCCGGGAATCGTGCTCACCCGTTCAATAGTATAGCCCTGGGCATCAAAATAGGGATGGCGCGCGAAGCCCGTGTCGGGCAGGACGATGCGTATCCCCTGCCCTCGCCAACCACGCTTGTGACAGGTCTCCACTTCGAGGACCCGACAAAGGTCGTTGAGCGTCAAATGATACAGGTCGGTCGGTGGCACGCCCCTATCGACACCATGGGCTATGGCAGGCGCTGGACGATAGGCGAAGGCGATGAGATGGGCCAACGAGGGTGGTATGAGGAGCGCCCTGTTCTCCCGAAGCAATGCCTCAGGTTCTGGGCCAAAAACGCGAAAGAAACTGGGCAGAGACCACTCGGAGTCAATAGCAACGTCGGTGCACATGTGTATCCTGGCACCAAGGGCCACCAAAGCCCGCCTGGCCTCAAGAAGTCTTCCCTGGTCTGGCAATTCCTTTTCGCCCAGACAGGGGTCCCCTCCACCCCGGCTCCGCACAATCCACCGAATAGATAGGGATTCTTTACCGCCCCACTGACTAGTTCCCACGGGCGGGTCCTGGCGCAAAGCCATCCTCCCCACTCGGCTCGGGGTGGTAGGCTCCTTTCAGCGCATTAAAGAACTGGATGCAACGAAGAAGTTCGCTCAAATCGATGGTCCAATCAGGCGGCCCCAGGTCGAGGTTATGAAATTCGCAGTCCCGCGCCCCCGAAACGATAGTGAAGCCATCTTCCGAAGTCGAATCGCAGTAGTAGGCACCACCATTGTAAAGCTGAACCACCCGAAGCACTTCCGGGAGGCCTATGCGACCATTTCCATCCGTATCCGCGCTATGGGGTTGGGTCAACGATGCGACAGGAACGGAATCGGCGGTCAGATTGACGGTCAAGGCCTGCGCCCCAAGATTCGCGGCAGTTGACGATCCGTTTACGATGGCAATCGTTTCCCCGGAAGTAGCCTCTTCAGCGACTTCCAGATACAAGGTTAGAAAAGTCCCCGTACTCACCGGCGCCGAAGCACCCGTTAAGATAACAACAACGCCGTTGTCGGTGTTTTGAAAATCTACAATATGCAGCAACGGACTACTGGAGGAGTCGATGGCGACAGCCATCATCTTAGCGGTATCGAAACGTAACTCGATAATGAAGGTTGAAGGGCCGTCATTCCCGTTTACCAGTTGAAAGTCGAGCGCTGCTATGCCGCCCGGAGGGGCGCTGGTGGCCACTACATGGATATCTGCCCCATAGACGGCTCCCCCAACCATCATGAAAAAAATTGCCAACCCGGTCCGAAGTAACCACACGAAATATCTAGCCGCCATGAGACCGCATTTCCTCTCACTCCCGTCTACAACACGGTCTTGCAGTATACCCGATTGGACTTCTGGCATTTAAATTTGTCGAAGGTGTATCGGGCGCAGTAATCAAGTATAATCGAACTACGAATTGGCCCAACGGACCGGTAGTTTCAGATTAAGTACTTCATGGTAAAAGAACGTCTCGACATCTTAGTACAAAAGCAGTCCGGAGTTTCCCGCTCTAAAGCCCAGGGTCTGATTCAAACGGGTCAGGTCTTCGATGCAGACGGGAATAAGCTGGAAAAGCCCGGGCTTCGCCTTGATACGGAGACCACGCTGGAAATTCGAGCGCAGGCACGCTTCGTCAGCCGTGGCGGTGATAAGATCGAAGCCGCATTCGTCGCCTTTCCCTTTTCGGTTACGGATCATGTCTGTATCGATCTCGGGGCCTCCACCGGCGGGTTTACCGACTGTTCCCTCCAACACGGTGCATCACGGGTCTATGCCGTCGATGTGGGCTATGGCCAGCTGGCCTGGTCCCTCCGCCAGGACGACCGGGTCGTGGTGATGGAGCGATGCAATGCGCGCAACCTGACCTCCGAAATGTTTGATCCACGGCCGACCCGTTTCGTGGCCGACTGCTCCTTTATCTCCTTGTCCCTCATACTTCCCCCCCTGATCCCTGTACTGGGTGAGACTCCAGAAGGGGTCGTGCTTATCAAACCGCAATTTGAAGCGGGCAAGGACCAGGTGGGCAAAGGCGGTGTGGTGCGGGACGAGAGTGTGCGCCAACAGGTAGTGGATTCCACCTGCAATCACGCACGAACACTGGGCTTTCGCGGCATCGAAGTAATTCCTTCTCCCCTGCCCGGACCAGCCGGTAACAAGGAGTTTCTCGCCTATCTCTATGACTTCCAGGCCCCTGAAGTGCCTATGCCATGCTGAGTACCCTTCGGATTCAGAATTTCGCCCTCATCGATACGGTGGAAATCGATTTCCAGGAAGGCTTCAACGCCCTGACCGGCGAAACGGGTGCCGGTAAGTCCATCCTCATTGGTGCCCTGAACCTCGCCCTCGGTGCCCGGGCTTCCAGCGATGTCATGCGCGCTGGGGCCAGCAAGGTACAAATTGATGCAATCTTTCATATGGCCACGCTGGGAAAGCGACTGAAACGACTGCTCCAGACCAACGATATTGAATTGAACGGTGCCGAACTACATCTCTCCCGTACCATCTCCAGCGACGGTCGGAGTAAGGGTTATGTAAACGGCTCCATGATACCCATAGCGATTCTGTCTGCCATTGGCGATGAACTGGTCGATCTCCACGGACAGCACGACCACCAGTCCCTGCTCAAACCCGAGCGCCAATTGGAGCTGTTGGATGCCTTCGGCGGTACGGAAGAGGCCGCTGCGGCCATGCGCAAAGAGGTGGCCCGCTACCGGGTATTGGAACAAAAAATACAGAATCTGGAAGCCGATGACCGGGATCGCACCCGACAGATGGACTTTCTGCGCTTTGAAGTGGACGAAATTGATGGCGCTGGCCTTACTCCGGGAGAAGACACAGAACTCAAAGCCCGTATCAACCTCATTACCAATTCCGAAACGGTCATGAATACGGCCCAATCCATTTATACGGCCCTCTATGATGCCGAGGAGGGTGCGGCCATTGACCAGCTCACCCGGGCAAGCAGTGATCTGGAGGAACTGGCCAACATTGATGAACGGTTTCTTCCCCTCGCCGCCCAGTTGACCGACGCCCAGGCGGCGGTCGAAGCCGTGGCCGCTGAAATACGCGGTTACACCGAAGAACTCGACTTTGACCCCCAGGAACTCAATGAGCTGAATCAGCGCAACAGCCTCCTCGGGGACCTGCGGCGAAAATACGGGAATACGATTGAAGACGTGCTCGCCTATCGTGACCGGATCGCCGTGGAGCTGGATGGCTACGAAAACAGGGATGCCCACCTGGCAACCCTGAAAGCCGAGGCGAAGGCCGCCATGGACCTATTGACCGCTGCCGGAAAAAAACTGAGCACCAAGCGCACGAAAGCCGGAAAGACCCTCGAAAAACAGGTCACGTCGGCCCTGCAAGACCTCGGCATGAAAGGTGCCCACTTCAGCGCCTGCATGGAATCCTGTCCGCTGACCAGTAGCGGCTTTGATCGGGCGACCTTTCAACTGGCGGCGAACCAGGGCGAATCCCCCAAGCCCCTGAAGAGCGTGGCCTCTGGTGGTGAAATATCACGCATCATGCTGGCAATCAAAACCGTGCTCGCGGGTGCCGACACCATTCCAACCTTGATATTCGACGAAATCGATGCCGGTATTGGCGGCGATGTCGCCCGCATGGTCGCCCAGAAGATGAAGGCCGTTGCCGTGAACCATCAGGTGCTCAGTGTGACACATCTCGCCCAGATCGCGGCCGTCGCCGATGCCCACTTCACCGTTGCCAAGGCCAATCGTCAGGGCCGAACGCACACGGATGTAACCGCCATTTCAGGTCCCGATCGCGAAAAAGAAATTGCCCGATTGCTCGACGGGTCTATTTCCAAGGTCAGTCTGGAGCATGCCCAGGTCCTGCTTCAGGGGGCGGCCCCATCATGAGTCGGAGGTTATCGAAGCACTAGGTCAGCCATAACGTTTCCAATTCGGAGGATTTCTATGGATATCGCAGTTACCTTCCACGGCGTACTACTCACCGGAATTAATTGGAATTCGACGAGGGAAACCTCTCCGAAATGGCATTGGAAAGCGGTGAACCTATGAAACTGACTTCCTATGGCGCTGCAGAAGAAGTCACCGGCAGCAAGCATTACCTGGAATTTAACGGCAATCGGCTCTTACTTGATTGCGGCATGTTTCAAGGTCGCCGGAGAGAGTCTTCCGAAAAGAATCGCCACTTTGGCTTCGACACAGATAGTCTTAATGCGGTCATTCTGAGTCATGCGCACATCGACCACAGTGGCCTCCTCCCCATGCTGGCCAAGTTTGGCTACCGCGGTTGCGTGTATTGCACGCCAGCGACCCGCGATCTCTGCTCGATTATGTTGCAGGATAGCGCCCGCATCCAGAAACGGGACGCCGAATGGCTCTCAAAAAAGCACATGACCTTTTACCCCCCGCTTTATCATGAGCAGGATGTGCGCGAGATCATGAAGAAATTCGTCTCCGTGCCCTATGAAGTTCGTTTCCCGGTTTTGCCCAACGTGTATATGACCTTTCACGATGCGGGGCATGTATTGGGCTCCGCCATGGTCGAATTGGAATACGAGGAAAATGGGGAACGTCGGCGTTTCCTCTTTTCGGGGGACATCGGGCGAAAGAATATGGCCATCCTGGATGACCCCTGGGTACCCTCACCGGCTGACGTAGTCATGATGGAGAGTACCTATGGCGACCGGGACCACGACCCCATGGAGCTGATGGAAGACAAGCTCGCCGGGTACATCAACGAAACGGTAGAACGGGGCGGAAAGATGATTATCCCCTCCTTTGCCCTGGAACGGGCGCAAGAATTGGTCTATGCGTTGAAGCGCCTCGAGCTGAAGAATGCGATCCACGATGTACCCGTCTTTGTGGATAGCCCCCTTACGGTAAATATCACCGAAGTATTTCGACTCCATACCGAATCCTATGACGCAGAATTCCGACGTCTCATGTCAGAAAATGGCGACCCCTTCATGCTGAAGAATATCCGCTATATCCGCTCTCTGGAGGAATCCATGGCGATTAATCGACTTCAAGGGCCTGCCATCATCATCTCGGCAGCGGGGATGTGTGAACATGGACGGATCCTCCATCATTTGAAGAACCACTGCGGTAACAGCAAGAATACAATTCTGATCATCGGATTTCAGGCGAAGAATACGCTGGGTAGGCGCATCGTCGAACGGAGTCGGACCCTGCGTATTTTCGGTATGGATCATGACCTCTATGCCCAGGTTCGTATCATGAACGAATTCAGTGCCCACGCAGGCAGAACCGAGCTGATCGAGTTTGGCAGCCGCTTCAAGGATTGTGCGGAGAAAGTATTGCTGGTTCACGGTGAACCCGAAGGGATGAAATCCCTTAAGGGAGCCTTGGAAGAACGTGGATTGAACCACGTGATCATCCCTAAAGAAGGCATGACCATTGACGTGTAGCGAAGCATGGTGGAATACCAATGACAAATGAAAAGCTGGCCAATATACTCGAAGACATCGAGTCTGGAAATGTTGAAGAAGCACGAAAGGAACTCCGTGCATTCTTAACGACCGCCCACGACGCACCGAGCTACGAAGTTCGCTACGT
>CAXBPH010000369.1:0-5704 GCA_963977445.1 uncultured bacterium
CAATCAAGGAGAAACACGGTAATACCGTTTTCCACGGCCCATTTGATTTGCCAATCCACAATTTCGGGATTGGCTTCGTCATACCAGCCGAGGACAGGCTTGCGGACGGGGGCCACCCGCTGGATGGGGTCCCACTTGGCCGGACTGTCCCACCCGGGGAAATAGTAGGCGGCAATATCCACGGTAGTCTTCACCGGTTGGGGGGCAGGCACGTAATCGGCCATGGCCACATCGGGCCGCGATGTAATAGAGACGGTTGCCGTGGCCGTTATGGGTGCACCTCCCCCTTCCAGTTGGAGGGATACAGGGAAGTCTCCCGGCGTGTCACTTTCCACGGTCCACGTCAATACACCGCGACTTTCAAAATCGAGGTTGGTCGCTTCGGTGGTGAGGGGCGTAATCTTCAGACCCGTCGGCCCGCTGAGTTGACCCGTCATGGTCGGCACCACGGTGCCGCCCTGATTGGTGAACTGGGCCGTTATCCGCACCGGTGTGCCTACCCGGTTTATCCCATTCTCCACACCAAGATAGGTCATTTGAATATCGGCGGGGCCCGTGGGCAACTCGCCCAGCGTCAAGGAAAGTACAGACGTCTTGCCACCGGGTGGGCGTAAGCCCAGGGCGACCACATGATCCCAGCCCGGCACACCGCTCAGCTCCAGATTGTAGGTTTTCTTCCCAGGCTGCACCGCGAATTCCTGCTGGTACATACCCGGCCCATCCGTCGTACCCCAAAGTAGTGCACCAACACCTGCCTCCGCCGCATCCACCGTCACGGAAGCCCAGGCCAGCTCGGAGCCGTCCAACGCCACCGGAGGAGCCCAGCTATCCCGGCTATAGGATTCATGAAACCAGGTCGCCAGGTCGTCACCGTCCCAGGCCGTACGGGTCGAGCCTTCCCGGCCCTCGCTCCAGTCCAGGATACGAATGGAGTCAATTTCGAACTTCGTGCCCTCATAGACATCGAGGCGGAGCTTACGAATCGATGGGGCGCTCTGCCAGAAGGGATAGATCACGACATCATGCCATTCGCCGTCTCCGGTCAATTGGTAGGTGGTCTGGCGCTTTTCCGACAGTCCCCCCTGCGGCCCCGACGTGTCCCCGGTCCAGAAGAGATTGCCCGCGCCCGTCTTGTCGGCCTTCATGCGGATAACCACGACCTGCCACGGTGATGTGGGGATCTCGATACCATCACAGACGAAGAAGGGATCCCAGTCAATGGGGCGGGCCTGCAAGGCCCCCTCGTTCAGAGCCACGTCGGCAAGGAAGGCATTGGGCTGCCAGGCGTTCAGGTCCGCCTCGGTATCAAAGGTCCACTGATGCACGAGCTGCGGCGCGGCCGCTACGAAAAAGGCAAGAGACATGAGCATAGTCATAGAATTAACTCCGGGGGTACTACAAGATGAGATTGTTCACCAGCGAATTCTATACGATGACCCCATGCCGGTGACAGACCAAAATTAAAATTGAATGGCACTACCCGTCACAAAAAGCCAGATACGCACGCAAATCGATCCATAAGAATACAATTGAGCCAAAATACAAACGTAGGTTAGGCGTCCCGCCTGACCCGACGTGCAACCAGATACGTACAGCAACACAGGGTCACTTGAAGCCGATATCGCGCCTTAGGCACATTGCCACAAACCAACCAAAACGGACAGGGCTCGGCGATTGAAAAACATCATTGCGGGTCAGGCTGGAAGCCTAACCTACGATAGGCGTCTTGCCTGAACTGAGTTGCAACCAGAGATATACAGTCACACAGGGTCTTCTATAGTCGACACAAATACCAATAAAAACAATCGCAAATGATATAGATATAAACTATAATTACACATAAAGATGCCTTGTCGGTTCCGATTGTTGACGTCGCCCGGTTACCGGGGACCCATGTGGCCCAGCTGGTGCTGAATCAGGGTAAGCCCCACCAGGGCGGCCATCTCGGCGCGATAGGTACACGCCCCAAGGGAGATGGGCACCGCACCCGCCGCCGCGGTCTGTGCGTATTCGGAGGGACTGAAATCGCCTTCCGGTCCCACGAGGAAGGTCAGCGCTTTCTTGGCGTCCACCTGACTCAGGGGCACGTGAGGCCCTTCCATCTGAGCAATGAGGATATCCTGTTCCACGGCACCGTCGAGCACCGCCGCGAGATCGTCTACCACGGAAAACCGGGGCAACCAGAATCGGCCGCATTGCTTGCAGGCCTCCACGGCGATACGTTCCCATTTATCCGAGAGTCGGGGTGCTTTCTCGGAATGCTCCCCGCGAAAGAACACAATTTCTGCCGCCCCCAGCACGGTGCTCTGGCGCACGATCTCATCGAGTATCTTGTCCCGATGGAGCCAGGCCTGGGCCAGGGTCACTTCAGGCACCAGGCGCGCTTCGTGTCGCTCGGACTCAATCGCAACGACCACCTCGTTGCGGGCCAACACGGAAATCGTGCCGGACCACTCCGTGCCTGCGCCGTCAAAGAGCACAACGGCATCACCCGCACGGGCCCGAATCACGCGCATGGCGTGGTGGGATTCGTCGCGGGACAATACAGCGTCACCCTCGGGGGAGGGGGGCGTAGTGTGAAAGAAACGGTGCAAGTGGGCCATGCCCCATGATACCGTAGAGGCCTTTCCTGTTTACACTAAATCAGCTCTTGGAGTCCTGCGATGAATTCCTACTGCCGAATCGCCCCCCTGCTGTTGACCCTGGGTGCACTGATGGCCGGATGTAGCCAACCCGCCCCCGTCCCGGCCGCCACCCCCGAGGTAATGCCCAAGCCTGCTGCAGCACCGGAAGCCCCCCGCAAGGACGGCCCCTTCACGGTTACTGTGGAGTTTGGCGAAACCTACACGCCCAATGAAGACAACAGCATTGCCCTGACCATGGCCTATGAAGGCACCGAGCCCGTCACCGCCCTGGCCTTGCAACTGAAGCTCCCGCTGGGCTGGCAGTTTAGCGCCCTCACCGACGGCCCCAAGCCGGCTATCGTACCCAAAGCGGGCGCAACCGATATGGTTACTCTCGTCTGGATACAATCTCCCGAGTTCCCCGCGACGTTGACGTGTTCCATTATCGTTCCCGATTGGGCCGAGGGAAGCCTCGCCTTGGAAGCCCGGACTATCTACCGCACCTTGGGCGGCGAACTCCAATCTCCCTGGTGTAAAGTGACAGCAAAAAGCCCCGTCTGAGTCACGACCACGGAATTCACTTCCTTTTAGAAGACAAACGCTTGCACGGGCCGTTCTTCCTTTGCTAAACTACGTGTCCCCGTCTAACTATTTTTTTTTGACGGTGGCCGTCTGTAATCTCTTTCACCGGCGGGCACGCCTGTGCCACGGACCGGTAGACTACAACCCGATGGAAAGTCCTGTACTGTGAGTGAACGTACCTTTGTAATGGTTAAGCCTGATGGCGTCGGTCGACGTCTCGTCGGCGAATGTATTCGTCGCTTCGAGCAGCGTGGATTGAAGCTGGTGGGTCTGAAGATGCAGATCCTGAGCGACACCATTGCCAAGAAGCACTATGAAGAACATGCGGATAAGCCCTTCTTCGGCGAACTGGTTTCCTTCATCACCTCGGGCCCCACGGTCCAGATGGTTTGGGAAGGCCTCGACGCCGTAGCGCAGGTCCGCAAAATGAATGGTGCCACCAATTGCGCGAAAGCCGATATGGGCACGATTCGCGGAGACTTCGGTCTCAGCATGCAGAACAACCTAATTCATGCTTCGGACGCTGTCGATACAGCGGTCCGTGAAATTGGCCTCTATTTTGAGGACAGTGAACTTATTTCGTATAGCCAACCCGACGACCAGTGGCTCATTTAGGCCCCGTTCGGTAACTACAAGACAAAGCAAGCAATCGCTTCAGGAGGAAATTCAGTGGCTGGAGGACGTAAAGCGCGTAAGGCGAAGATCAATAAGCACAAGCGCAAGAAGAAACGCCGCAATAATCGCCACAAGACCAAAAAGCACTAGGGTCTTGTTTCCCCTTATAGCGTAGAGTATTTGTTACCCGGCCCCGAACTTTTCGGGGCCGGGCAAAGTTATATGTAACGGATTTACAGGAGTCATCCTCCCCATGAGCGAAGAAGAACCGAAAATCATCGTTGACGAGGGTTGGAAAGCCCAGGTACAGCGCGAAAAAGAGCTGGCCGCAGCGAAACCGGCGGAAGAAGAAGCACCTGTAGCGGAAACGCCCGTCACCCCCGACCTCCCCGTTCCTGATGTTGCTTCAGAAGGCGAAGAGGAAGAAGAAGCGAGCTTTACCGCCCTGGTCGGTAGCCTCGCCACCCAGATCATGTTTGCCCTGGGCCTCGTGGCCGACCCGAATGATGGCCAGGTCATGGTAAATCTCGATGCCGCCCGCTACACGCTCGATGCCCTCGCTATCCTGGAAGAAAAAACCCAGGGTAACCTCACCACCGAGGAAACGGAAACGCTGACGCAGGCCCGCACCGAATTGGAGCAGGTCTTTACCGTGCGCGTCCAGCAGTTTCAGGAACAGGCCATGCAGGAAGCTGGCGTGGACATGAATAACCTCAAGGGCTGAGGTGGCTCCATTCTCCCGACAGAATACGCCGAGGCTGTTGACTCCATTGTCAGTTAATCAGTAGACTCTGCCTGCACAGTCGGATCCGCCCCCAAGCTGTAACAATGGCGGACTCAGTACGTACAGTACTGAAAAACGGAAGGGACTGCGAAAACCAGTCCAATCAGTCCAACCAGGCAGGTCATTCAGGCGTAGATATGGCCGTCAATGGAGAATTGAATGCTGCGACTATTCTTGTGCACCCTTGGGGTCTGTCTTTCGTTGCCGATGATCACGTCGGCCCAAGACGAAAGCAAGACGGTATTAACAACAGAAGAAGCGGCAGATGCGGCGGCACCCTCGCCAGAAATGCCGGCAGCCATCCAGCCACGGAACAATTTTCAGCCCACACCGCCCGAAGAGCTTACCCTCCGCTATGGCGATGCGCTGGGCGATGGCGTTGCGATCAATATCCGGAAAGAAATCGATATTGATCTCATCGACCTGGCTCCCCTGCGCGCCAGTGTGGGTGGAGCACTTTCCGGCGATCGATTCAATCTTTCGCTCCAGGAATGCATTCTCATCGCCCTGGGTGAAAACCTCGACATTAAAGTCTCGAGCTTTGAGCCCCTGAAATCGGAGCAAGACGCCTTCTCCGCGCAAGGCGAATTCGACCCCATCCTGCAGAGTTCCGCGACCTACAGCCGCGCCAACCAGTCCCAGTCCCAGCAGTCCGTCGCCTTCGGCGGTATCTCCAGCGTAGAATCCTTTTCGACGGTGACCAACGCCTCCCTCTCCGGCAAACTCCACTACGGCACCCAGTATGCCCTCACGTGGGGCATGGAAAAATCCGAGTCGACCTTCAGTAACTTTATCGAAGAACACAGCGGCACCCTTACCCTTCAATTGACCCAACCCATACTCCGCGGCTTCGGTGCCAAATACAATAAGGTGCGCATCAATATCGCCAACAATACCCGCGTCGCCTCCGAGGCCCAGCTGCGGCTGACGGTCCTCAACACCATCGCCGATACCATCAAGGCCTATTGGGATCTGGTAGGCGCTATGGAAAACCTCAAAGTGCGTGCAGAGTCCCTGGACAATGCCGAGCGCCTGCTCAAAGTGAATGAAAAACGTCGTGAAATCGGTACAGCCGTCGATGTGGGTCGTGATTTCGCGG
>CAXBPH010000370.1:0-5584 GCA_963977445.1 uncultured bacterium
GAAGGTTGCCAGAGGCCTCGCCGGCCCGAATGAGAGCGGGATACACAGGGGGGAAGGCCTCATGCTGACGTTCTATGGCGTCTTCCAAGGCAACACCCCGGTTCAGATCATCGTGAAGCCCTTCCAGGACTGGTCGGAGTCGGGGGTGTCGCAAATCGGACGACAGCGCCCGCAATGAGGGCACCAGGGGCAGGCCGCTCTTCAGGATTGCTGCCAATTGCTCCGATAGCAATTGGAGGTCATTCCACTGGAGTCGTTTGGAAAGGCGCAGTAGTCCCTTATCAGGATAGGCCTCCTCCAGTGAATTGACCGTAAGGCCCCGTTCCTGGAGTTTTCGTGTCGCCCCATGGGCCGATGGGGCCTCCAGGGTATCTTCGACGCCTCTTCCCTCGGAGTCGATAGCGCGATACTTATATTTCGTCATAGATGAATCCCTCAATCCAACAGGTTGCCGCTGGTCTGTGGAGATAATGGCATGCTTTGGTCAAACCGATCACTCCAAGGGATGAATGGTCTCCTGAGAGGGGGGCAGGCGCGATGGCCGACCACCGCGTCGCGTTATCAGATGTTTTCTCGCAAATAGTACCTCCGCAGGGCCAATTTTGCACCGGGTGTGTCCAATAGGTAGAATAAACGGGGAGGAGCGCGAATGGGTCGGCCCTCCTTGGGTTCGGGTGGAGGCGACTTCCCCCGTCCAGGATTTGATACGGATTTACAAGGAGGAATGAGCAATCATGGCGTCCACGCGCAAACCAAAAATTATCTCCGGCAAGGAACTTTCAGCGGAAATCCATGCGGAACTTAAGGTTGACGTGGCGGCGATTGCCAAGAGTGGTCGTACTCCAGGTCTGGCCGTCGTTTTGGTGGGGGAAGACCCCGCGAGTCAGGTCTATGTAGGCAGCAAACGACGGACCTGCGAAGAATTGGGCATTAATTCTTACTCCCATGACCTGCCGGCCACGTGCACCCAACGGCGATTACTTTCCGTGATAGCTAAGCTCAACGCCAATCCGAAGGTCCACGGTATCCTCGTCCAGATGCCCCTCCCCAAGCATATCGACGAACAAAAAGTGTTGAATGCCATCGATCCCGCCAAAGATGTGGATGGCTTCCATCCCGTTAACGTGGGCAAGCTGCTCAATGGGGAAAAGGGCTTCGTTCCCTGCACTCCGGCCGGTTGCATCGAAATGCTGCTCCGCAGTGGCTACGATCCCGCAGGTAAGCATGTGGTGGTCCTGGGGCGCTCCAATATCGTTGGCAAGCCCGTGGCCGCCCTGCTCATGCAAAAGTCCCTGGGGGGCAATGCTACCGTCACGGTATGCCACTCCCGGACGAAGAATCTTGCCGCGATTACCAAGCAGGCCGACATCCTCGTAGCAGCTATCGGCATTCCCGAGTTTGTAAAGAGCAGAATGGTGAAAGACGGCGTCATCGTTATTGACGTTGGTATCAACCGTATTCCTGACAAGACAAAAAAATCAGGATCCCGGTTGGTGGGCGACGTAGATTTCAAAGGCGTCAGCAAAAAAGCCAAGGCCATTACGCCCGTTCCTGGCGGTGTGGGCCCCATGACGATTGCCATGCTCATGCGAAACACGGTGGAGGCCGCCCGGCGACTCGGTTGATCGCGCCCGGCCGAAAAACGCAACGTTTCGCGATGCAATATCCGTCTTCCCGTAAAAAACGGGATTGCCTTTGGGTGTATTACCGCGCTAATCCAGAAGTACTGATTCCCAACCGCCGGGATCTCTGTTACAGTAAAAGCGCGGCAGTGCTGGATTGCGCTATGGGACCGCGAGCGTGTCGTCGACCCCAGTGCGGATCCAGCCCGGTAACCGTTTTCGATATCGTCATCACGTGAGCCATAAGGTGTAGTGTATGTCATCCCCAGCTTCGAAAGACCCCCTCCATTCTGTCATCGGTGACGCCCTGGTTAAAGCCGGCGCGATAACGGATGTACAGCTGACGCGGGCACTCCGGGTCCAGGCCATGTTGGAAGACCCCAAGCAACTGGTGGAAGTGCTGGTGGAGCTTGGCTATGGCGATCGAAAATCGCTTAATGCGGCCATCGCCACCCAGGGGGTGAATTTACGGCTCGGCGATTTGCTGGTTGAGCAAGGCATCATCACCTCCGATACCCTTGTGATAGCGCTGAAGACCCAGAAAGAACAGGGCATTCGATTGGGCGAGGCCCTCTTGAATCTGGGGGCCTTGAATGAGCGAACCCTGTTGCGAAATGTTGCCCACCAATCGGGCGTGCCCTATATAGAGCCCAACGCGTCGATGCTTGATCAGCGATTGCTCAGCGGCATCTCGCCCGAATTCCTGTTGAAGAATGGGATACTGCCCCTTTCCCGCAGCGACGATGGCATTACCACGGTTATCGTTTCCGATCTGGATGACGTTAAGACGAAGCAAGTCGTACACGAGCTCTACCGGCAGACAGCGCGCCTTGCGTTGGGGCCGAAAGACGCCATTCGCCAGAGCATCAAAGATTTCAAGAACGTTCGTGCCGCAGGTGATGTGTCCAGCGCCGAAAATGACGGCGGTCAGGATGACAACATAGTACCGATCCTGAATCACATCATTCATGAAGCGATTAAGGAAGGGGCCAGCGATGTTCACATCGAACCCATGTCCGAGGTGGTGCGCATTCGCTATCGCATCGACGGCGTCCTCGTCTACAAGACAGATCTCCCCAAGGAATTGTTGGTCAAGCTGGTGTCGCGCCTCAAGATCATGGCGGAACTTAATATAGCGGAACACCAGCGCCATCAGGGCGGTCGTTTTCAGGTGGAGTTTGACGGCAGGGAAGTAGATCTTCGTTTGTCGCTCTACGTGACTGTTTTTGGTGAGACGGCCGTCATGCGCATACTCAACCGGGAGATGGCCCTGGTAACGCTGGACCGGCTGGGCATGGCGCCCAACATGCTCATCCGCTACCGGGAAGACGTGCTCCATACCCCGACGGGGGTTGTGCTCTACACGGGCCCGACGGGTTCGGGAAAAACGACGACCCTCTACAGCAGCATTGCCTACTGCAACGATATTCACACCAAAATTATCACCGCCGAAGATCCGGTGGAATTTACCATTGAAGGCATCATCCAATGTTCTATCAATGAGAAGATCGGGCGTACCTTTAAATCAACACTGCGCGAAATAGTGCGGCAGGATCCCGATATCATCGTCATGGGCGAAATTCGTGACAAAGAATCCGCCGAGGTGGCGATCCAGGCCGCCCTCACGGGGCACAAGGTCTATTCCACCTTTCACACCGAAGATACCATCGGCGGCCTGCTGCGCCTGATCGATATGGACATCGAAACCTTCCTCATTTCCTCGACCGTAGTTTCCGTCGTTGCCCAACGACTGCTGCGACGCATTTGCGAACACTGCACGGCGCCCTATGTACCCACGGGCAAAGAGGCCCAGTCCATCGGTCTTTCTCTCGACGAACTGCGACAATATGAGTATAAGCGTGGGCGCGGCTGCAATCATTGTGCCTACACCGGATTCCGGGGGCGCATTGGGGCCTATGAATTGCTGGTGCTTAATGACGCCGTTAAAGAAGCAATTCTGGCAAAGAAACCTGCCCACGTGATTCGTGAAATCAGTGTGGAAACCACCGGACTTATTTCCATGCGGGAAGATGCGGTTGCCAAAGTAGTACGTGGCGAAACCACCTTCGACGAAGTGTTTCGGCATACCCCCCGAACCTTCAATGTGCGATCGCTGCGCCAGATTCTCGCCCTCAGCGAATAGTAGTATGACGCAACAACCTGCGTCACAGGAGAGTATGTCATGTCCCAGTGCCCATTTTGTGCCACGCCAATTCCCGACGAAGAAAACCTCATCGGCGAGGGGGCCGGTCTGCTTGTTTGCGCGGCGTGCTTCAACCCAATCTTAATGCGCCCCCATGGCGGTGACGTGGAGGTCAGCACCATTGCTGGTGTGGTCGATATGCGACGGTTGGCTCCCGCCGGTTCCATCGGGGCCCTGCTGCTGGAGGAGATGAAGTCAGAAGTATCCGATCTGCCCGTGCTACCGGAACTGTCCCAACGGATCCTCCGACTTCTTCGGGATCCCGACTTTACCATGAACACCTTGACGGAGGTCATCAAAGAAGATCCGGTCCTGGCGCTGGCAATCATGCAGCAGGCCAACAGCGCCGCCTTTGGTGGATTGAACGAAATTACCGACTTGAACGCCGCGTGCGCCCGGCTCGGCATGCGGACCATCGCCAACACGGTCCAGCTCGTGGCCAACAAGAACCTCTTCATCACCGGAAACGCCGTCTTGAAGGTCTCGATGGAGCGGCTCTGGAAACACGCTATCGCCACGGCCCATTGCGCCAATGAAATCGCCCGCCTGACGCTCGCACCCAACCTGGAAACCATTTTTCTTGCCGGGTTGATCCACGATATTGGAAAAGTGCTGCTTCTGGAGCTGGTGACCAACCCGCGCAACAAGGTGGTGCAGGACTTACAGGGCAAGCCCGAGCTATTGCGTGAAGTCCTGGATAATCTCCATGCCCTCTTTGGCCTGCTCATTTGTCAGGCTTGGAAAATGCCGCCGGTGTTTCGCGCCGCCGTCTACTTCCACCATATGCCACAAAAGTGCCCCGTGAAAGAGTGGCATGCAAGTGTCCATACCGTCAGCCTCGCCAATATTCTGGCCATCGTCGAAGGGTACAGTATGTATGACGAAAATCCAGAGGTCTTTCTTACCTCCGATCCCTCCACCATACATCTCGGGCTTTCGGATATTAAGCTGGCCACCATGCGGGTCGACCTCAGCGACAAGCTGGAAGCCCTCTTCGAAGTGGCTGGCTGACCCCACTACTCCAAAAATAATGAGGCCTTTCCTGAAACAGGAAAGGCCTCGTTCGCACACACTACGCAGCACAGCGCATCATTCTAAATTCTCAGGATTGCCAGTACGCGCCGACCCGTAGGTCCTTGCTCCTGACAACCGCTGAAATACTAAAGCACAAATCGGGCCAACTTTTGTTTTTGGTTGAATGGGACCGAAAAAATGACGTTTCTCGGCCGCTTGATGGTTGCTAAATACTTTAAATATAGCGTTTTGTAGAAGATCATTGGCTTTAGTCCATCTGGCTGGTCACAGCAGGGCCCTGCGGAAAAAAGAACGACAAATTCTGCGTCGGGCCACAAAAAGCGACCTAAATTATTCAAACATGAGTACTTTTTATCCCGACAACTCGGCAAATTGCTCCACCGATGGCGTAGCTACAGACGGGATACAGCGTAATAAACTGATTTTTCCAAAAGAATTTGATTCGGACGGCCTCAATCCCCTAAAATACAAGGCCATCGTTGTTGCGGCCTTTGTGCCCATGGCGGGGAACCCCCTGAACGGGTAGCTCAGTTGGTAGAGCATCGGACTTTTAATCCGGTGGTCCTGGGTTCGAGCCCCAGCCCGTTCACCATTATAAATACAGGGCTATCGTGAAGATTTGCGATAGCCCTTTCTCTTTGGAATGCGGGCTTAAGCACACAATAAGCACACAATGCCCGATTTCGTGCCATTCTCCACGGAATGCAAAACGCCCCGAATCGGT
>CAXBPH010000371.1:0-5481 GCA_963977445.1 uncultured bacterium
GAGCTATTGCTTTTCGATCCCCATTGCATCCACGGCGGCACGGAGAACCGGGAAGAAACAACCCGGGTCAGCCTGGATTTTCGTTTGCTGCCGGTGGCCTTCGAAAGCGAGACGATGAAGACCGCAACGACCGATACGGGGCGACGTTTTCGTCGGGGTGAACTTTTTCATGCGCGGAGTGCTTGGGAAATGTCGTAACGAGTCGTTGAAGAACTCGATGAAGAGCAAGAAGGATAAACCAGCGTCGGATGTTGTCGGGAGCACCGGCTGAAACGATTGGCACTACGGGGACTGCACCGACCCAGTTCACGCGGTGGTAGCGTGGGGATTTTGTGGTGCCGAAAAAACCGTGGGTAAGGTGAACGTCGCGGAAGATCGGGGCCGTCCCCCTGAGGGTGAATTCATGCATGCTGACTATTTCTACCACGAAGGACACGAAGAGCACGAAGAAAAAGAAGAAGAAGATACTGAGGGTGTATTTTGCAGCGGTTGTGATGGCGCGGGCCTACGGGGACTGCACCGACCCAGTTCACTCGGTGGTAGCGTGGGGATGTTTTGGTGCGGGGCAAGTCGTGGGTAACACGAACGTCGCTGAAGATCGGGGCCGTCCCCCTGAGGGTGAATTCAAACATGCTGACTATTTCTACCGCGAAGGACACGAAGAGCACGAAGAAGAAAAACAAAGGGGGTTGACCATTCCTTGTCGACACAAAAGGCACGGTAGTTTTCGTGCCCCCTCCGCCCTTGGCGCAAGGGCGGGAAGTGCCAAAGAATGGCGCTCATAACTTCACATCACCTGAACGACATCACGGGCCCTGTGGAACCTGACGTGGGCCTTATGTCGACCAGGTCGAAGACGCGCCGTGGTGGGAATGGTCACCCCCCTGTTGGGCACGTCCGTTTTTTCTTCTTTCTTCCCTTCGTACTCTTAGTCTCTTCGTGGAAAAACATTTTGGTTGCGGCCAACGGCTGCCCTGTGTCCTTCGTGGTAGAACTCTTCTCTTTGACCCACGGCAATAAACTGAGGAAATATTTTGTAGCGGTCGCGATGGCGACGGCCATCTTCAAATGCACCAACAACCCGCCCGTGGGTGAATCGACCTTCATCGACTACGAGGGGGCTGCCGTCGGACCACTACTTGTGGCTCACCGGGCAAGGGGGGCGACTCATCCGGGGAGAAATTGAAGCTACCGAGACTTTGCCGGAACGGTGAATGAACCCTCGGGGGGACGGCCTCGGCGATTTTCGATTTCTGTGCTCACGAAAGACGAGCGAAGTTGGCGAGCCTTCTTTTGGTACCTGGATATGCCAGGCCGAGGCAGTCCCCGTCGCTAGGGCTGGCCAATCTGAACACGGGACAAATAGATGTCGGCCTTGCCCGGCTTCTCGAAGTAGGCCGTCGCCCCTTCGTGGGTGGAATAGTAACTGACCAGCAGCTCGTTCCCCTCGGCCACGATACCCATATAGGAGGAGTCGCCGTGGGTTTTAAAGTGCTGTAATTCGGTGAATCCCTTACCCACCACAAACTCCCACAAACGACCTGTTTCCGTCACACGACCGTCGTCCATTTCTAATTTGTCACGACCCGCGAGAAAGATGCGGCCCTGGTATTCGATGGCGGCGGGACAATGGAAATACAGACTCTCATCGAGGGTCTCCCATCGGGTCAGGGTGGCCGCGTCGGACTGCATCACGACACCCGAACGAAAACCGCCGAATTTCGCCAATTCCGGATTGGGTGTGCCCGCGTTGTTGCGGCGCGCGAAGAGAAGGGCCTTTCCGTTTTCGAGGAAGAGGATTTCCGTTTCGTTGGGCCAGAGCGTTTCGTCTTGAACGGTGACCGGCGGCAGCGGTGTTGACTGCATGTGCCAATCGTAGCCGTCATCAGAAACCAATACATCTACCCCGCAATACCCCGGTCGACGGAGATAAGCAGGCACATAGAACTTACCGTCATTCATCTTGGGTCGCCAGAAAATGTAGCCGGGGGCCATAAGCTTTGGGGCGCTCCAGTCGTCACCGTTTGTGCTGGTCCAGGCGACGTTGGCGTACTGGATGGCCCCCTCGGGACGCTGTCGGCAATCGACGGCATAGACCCGGATATCGGTGGGTGTCACCAGCAGCTTCGGGTCGCGGAAGTCGACATTAACCGACAGAAATCGCCCGACCTCCTCCCATTCCCTTGTATCCTTAGATCGAATAACGACGATTTCCCCCATAACACCGTGGCTCGCTCCGCCGTGGGACAGGGCACTTCGAAAGGTACAGTAATACTGTCCCTGGAATTTTGCGAGATCGGTGAAGGCGTTGTAGCTGCCATCGTCGTGTATTTTGGTGAGGGATATTTCCTGGGCCCCAACCTGGGATTGAATCAGCATGGAACAGGCCACAATCACGATATACAAATAATTTATATAGTATTTATTCATTAAGAAAGAACTCCTTTTTTATTAACTACTTCTCATAGAGTCACAAACCGTCTCAACCAACGACACTGCAGGTGTCGGCTTACGTTTATCTCGCTGCGTGCTTCGAAGCGGAGCTTCGGGGACGGCATTCCCAAGCAGCGCTTGGGAACGAGAAGTAACACGATAGCCATTACCGATAGGGTGTCAGAACGGGCCCTGAATGCCTTAAAATGCCGTACAGGCTATTCTGGCACCAACACAAACCAGCGCAATACCGATACACAGTCTTCATAACACCAAAATGATCCATAAATACTACCATCGGCGCGGCGCGTTAAACAGGGCGCACCGAAGCGAAGTACGGCGAAGTTTTCGGACATATTTTCCGTCTCGCCGGTGAGTTTGGGGGCCTGTTGCCCCCAGATGGGCTGGGCAACATCGTTCACCCATTGGTCCCCTTCGAAGTGGCTGAGATTGGCCCAGAGTCCGGGTTGATCGATGCGGCGGTAGACGCTGAGGATGCGGCCATCGTCCAGCACGATGGGTGTGAGGGTCTGGCCCTGGAGTCCGGTCGAGGCCGGGGCGGTCCAGGTCTTGCCACCGTCGCTGCTGAGTACGTACTGGTTTTTCCGGTCGGCCTTGGTCACGTTGTCGTAGACCCAGGCGGCGGCCATAAGCCGACCGTCGGGCAGCGCCACAATCTTGGACTCCCAGAAGAAGGCCTGGTTGTCCTCTTCGTGCATGACGTCCATATAGGTCGGCCAGGTCTTCCCCTCGTCTTCCGAGATCCACCCGATCATGCGGAGGCCGTTGGGGCAGTTGCCCGCCCAGTCATACCAGGTGGAAGTGGGCCACACCCACCGTCCATCGGGCAGGACGGTGATGGGACAACACAATTCGAAGGAGGGCCCCACGAGGGGCGGCGTCTGAAGCTCAGGCTCCGTCCAGGTCTTGCCATGGTCTTCCGAGCGAAGCAGGTAGACGCCACCCGGTGCGAAGCCCATGGTCTCGGGATTGGAGAGTCCATCGTCGGGCAGATCCTGGCGATCCTGGCGGGTCATCATGGCGACCACCTTGCCCCCACCGAGGGCGGTGATGCGGGAAAAGTCGGACATGGACGGATGGGGCGGTCCGGGATAGATGGGCCCTTCGTTTACCCACGACGCCCCCTGGTCGGTGGAACGAAAGACATGGGTGCGGCAGTTGTGCGCCTCGAAGGCTTCGCCGAGGACGCCCGTGCAGAGAAGGTCACCATTGTCGAGGGCCGCGAGGGATGGAAAATAGCCGTGGACGCTACGGACATGGGGAATGGGATTCTTATAGATGAGGCCCTGGGCCTCGACTTGTATTTGCGACATGAGAATGATACTCCGGATGAAAAACGGGTTGGTTTAGATTCCGGGCATCATACCTCAATGAGCGAGGTGTGTCTATGGAAGGGACGGAGGTAGCTGGACTACTGCTCCGCCTTCCGTTCTTCCTCCAGAGCATTGACTACGGCCTCTTCGATGTCTGCGTCCTTCGCAAGGCGAAGCTCCCGTCCCGGCCAAATCTGGCCATAGATTGTGTCCTCTTCTCCAATCGGCGCATCGAACCAGAGTCCATAACCTTCACCGAGCAATCGATACTGATGGGTTTCTCCGGTGAGGACGTTAAGGACCGATTCCAACTTCAGGTCCTCGAGTGAAGCAGGTAGCACTCCGTTGTGATGACGATAGCGTGCTATCTCGATAGCCAGCATCATCTGGTCCAGGAGACATTCCGTGTAGGCTCGATTCCAGAATTCCTCGCACACCAGACCACCCAGGTGAACTTCGGTGGGTGTGGTATCAAAGAAACTCAGATCGTCATATTCGGGAACTTCCCGCGTGTCGGTGAGGGTCTGCAAGGCGGGTGTAATCTCGTAGTAGGGCTTGGGTGCCAGTTCCAACAATTCTCCCATGATGTCGCTGAAACGCACCATGTCCTGGTTCATTTTCGGCGTCAGGCCATAGCGATAGCCCCACATAAGCACATGCAACGATGGGGATTCGCGAAGGGTGAGTCCACTGCCTTGGGGCATCTGGTCATACCAATCGATGATTCCCTGGGCGCGAGCCGCGCATTTTTCAACGAACTGGTCATGCTGTCGCGCCTCGGCTATTGCGTACAGCGTTTCCTCCCAGATGGCATCATCAAATGCCCCGTTTTGTGAGGCGCTGTCGATTACCATGGGAATATCCGTCATGAATGATTCGGGCGGATAACTATAGAATGTCATCCGCGAACAATGAAGGAGCGTGCGCAGGTCCACGTGCAAGGCCCGGCCGTTCCCCTCGTGGCTCGACAAGAGCAGGTGGCCGGACACCAGGCGATCAAGGGCATACAGAGGTTCATTGCGGACCAAGTCGATGTAGGGCAGCGCCGGATAACCAGGTTGCGTCAGTTCGTAAATTCCCTGGAGGATGTCACTGTTCTCCTCCAGGAATTCTTGCAGAAGAATCCAATCGTCCTCTTCGAGATTGTCGAGAAACAAGGGCCCGGACCGGGTACAGTCCAGCACGGATTCAAAGATTTCCCATCTGTCCTGGAAGCTCTGGTCCTCGTACCGAGTTTGCCACGTCTTAAAGAGACTGGACCATCGCGCACGAAGCGCCTCCCGAGACGGGGCAGGTGGCTTCGTGGACACCGTTGCTTCCATCGGCTCCGATGGCACCACCTCTTCAGTATGGGTCTGGGCGATTGCGTCCAACTTCACTTCGAGCGTGGCGACAGCAGCTTTTCGCGCCTTGCCCGTCGAGCTATCGAGAATGCTTTTGGCAAGGAGTATCATCACCCCGATGGCAACGAGACATACAAAAGCTATCGACATCATTTTCCGCATGGAGATTTCTTCCCGCCACAAACATGCTGTTAGTCTAGCACGAGGACGGGCCGGGGCAGGAAAGGTAAGTGACCGCTCCTCTGTAAGGACCGCCAGGGCAACCTTGACTTTAGAATGCCGGGAATTTCTGCAAAAATGGGGCGAACGGGAGGTAGAACTGATCTCACGAGCCTTGCACACGAACCGACGTTGTCGGATCGCCCTCCTGC
>CAXBPH010000372.1:0-5443 GCA_963977445.1 uncultured bacterium
GCTGCCGTTGGACGGCGTCCAGTTGCCGGGCCGTAATATCGCCCGATTCCAGGTGGGCAACAATGAGCTCCACGCCGGAATCCTGTCCGAGGAGCACATCCAGCACGCTGCCACGCATATCGTGGGTGAAGGTTGACCAACGGGCCAGCAGGCTTCCGAGTGCCTCCACGCCCCCGCACCGGGAAAGGGTCTGGACGGCCCTGTGGGCAACCGTCAGGCTTTCCTGGGGCTGGATGAGGGATTCCAGAAGGGCCACGTCGGATGCCATTCGGTCGGACTCATGGCCCAGTAGGCCAAAGGCTTCCAGGCGGAGCGCTTCGTCTGTTCCATGGTCGGCGATGACGTCTCGTGCCGCGTCAGCAAGGGGAGGCAAGAGTCCGTCGGTGCCGAGAAGCAAGTTCTTGGTGCTTTCTTCTCTGCTCGTCGACAATATGGCCTGGGCTGCACTAAAGGCCCGTCTGGTGGGGAGTCCCCCATCGAGCCGGGTCACGGCAATGGCAAAATCACGGAGTAATTCATCCTGAGAAGACAGCTCGGCCATCCGGGTGACCATGGCAACCCCTTGTGCTGCGCGGGTGTCGTCCACGACTTCACTCCGGCACCAGGCGGCCAGATCATCCACGATAAAAGGCAGGTCGTCTTCCGTGAGGCTGCTGAATACGGCGGGTCCGATGATGCGGTCTTCCGCGTGTTTCAGTAAGATTTTTCCAAGGGCGACGGGTACCTTTGAATCATTCAGGGCGCCAAGACTGTAGGTCGCCTGTAACTGTACCTGGTAGTCTCCACTGTTCATCGCATCGAGGACAAGAGTGGCCATTGCTGCGTGATCGTTCAGAAAGGGCTCGGAGAGACGGATGGCATGGCGTTTCAGTCCCGGGTGGGTTGAGGCACTTAAGGCCGGAAGCAGCACTTCGGGGGTGATCGCGCCCATACCGTCGAGGGCACCCAGGGCATGCATCCGAGCGAGGGGATTGGCGCTCGTCGTCGCGAGTGCGCGCAGGGCGGGAACGGCCGCCAGATCCTGTCGCTCGAAGAGCAGGCGCTGGCTCGTATCACGAACCCAGGGGTTGGGATCGTCCAGTGCCGTCACGAGTTCGGTGGCGTTGAGCGTATCGAGACGTCGGAATGGACGGGGTGCGACGCCCACGGGATAAATACGATAGATGCGGCCCATGTCGTTGCCCTTGGTGAAATCCGTCCGGGCCTGATCCAATTCAGAAATATATTCGGGGTGCTCAATGGTTTCGCGGTGCATATCGGAAATCCAGAGGGCACCGTCGGGCCCGTTACGCACCATCACGGGACGGAACCAGTTGTCGGTGGATGCCAGGAACTCCCGGTCTGCTTCGCCTGGTGCGCGGTTACCGGCGAAGGTGTAGCCTTCGGTGTGCAGTTGCAGTCGGGATACCAGATTGTGGACCGGTTCGCATACGAAGGTGTTTCCTTCAAAAGGGGCCCCGAGGAGGGTGTCACGGTACACCTCGATACCACAGGCCGAGGTAAATTTGTTGGCCTGTTCGGGCTCGTTGAAGCGCGTTAAGACGCGGCTCACGGGATAGTTGGTGCGATCCGCGAAGAGGGTTGATCGGGCGTCGGGTACGGGGATGTGGGGATTGCGTCGGGTATAGCGATCGTCCAGGGTGTAGTGGAAACCCTGGTTGGAATTGGTGCAGCCAAACCAGTTGCCCCAATTGTCCCGGGAACGGCCAAACTGGGTTTGCCCTGCCAGTGCTTCGATACGGCCCCCATCAGGTTGAATGCGAAAATCCCGACCACGGAGGGTCATCTGGTCGTCACTTGTCAGGGAGCGAATTTCTCCACTGCTGTCCCCATTGGCACCGTGGAGCCAATTGTCCAATCCCCAACGCAATCCATTTACCCGGTGCTGCTGGTTGCCTTCGCCGAAGCCTTCGTAGAGTACCTCCTGAGTATCGGCTTTGTCGTCGCCGTCGGTGTCCACCGCGAATATGATTTGTGGTGCCGCTGTGACGAGGACGCCATTTCGCCAGGGGTGCAAGCCGGTTGCGAAACCAAGGCCATCCAGGAAAATCGTAGACTGGTCATAGATGCCGTCGCCGTCCGTATCGCGGAGCAGGCGCACCCGACTTCCCGGTTGATTTTCGACCTCGTCCAGACCACGGGGATAGTCCCGCATCTCCATGACCCAGAGGGCACCATCAGCCCCCCACTCCATGGCGACCGGGTCCATCACGAGGGGTTCCGCAGCTACCTGCTGAATCTCATAGCCAGGGCGGAGCTGGAAGGTCGCGAGGGCCCCTTCGGGGGTACTGGCGTTGGGGGTAGCCGTGCCGAGAATTTCGTTGAAGGTGTGTGGCTCAGCCCAATCGGGCAATTTGCCGGTCGTTTCGTTGACCAGCCACATGGTCCGGGAGTGGAAGAAGACGCCGTTGTTGGCGCCCTCCACGGTGATGGCGGGCAAGCGTTTGCCGTCGGGCTGAATATTTTCACCCCAACCCGTTTCTGTGGAATCGTAACGATGGACCTGGGAACCACGCTCGTTGGAATAAATGAGGTCCAGGTCACCGTCTTCGTCGAGGTCCAGCAGGCGAAGGCCCTGGTCGCGGCCTTCGGCATCAACGAAATTGAGTCCTTCCGGCAGGGAATAGCCCAGGGAAGCCCAACCCCCCTCCCAGCCCAATACGCTACTTGCAGACCCGTTAGCCACGAGCAGTTCCGGCTTGCCATCGTTGTTGATGTCACGGAATCGGAATCCACTGTCGGGCGTCTCGGTGGGCAGATTGAGATTGGCGAGGGCGTCGGCCATATCCGGCAAGGGACTCCAACCTTCGCGGGTAAAGCCATAGGCCCCGCCGTCGGGCAGAACCGCGAGGGTATCTGCTCGTTCGTCGAGGTGAGCGGCGAAGCGCACGTTGCTCGATTTTCCGTCGGAGGTTACGATGGGAAAGGGCAGTTCCTGCTCCATCCAGGTTTGGCTTTGGTTATTCCATACGCGGGATTGCTGGACGACGCCATTACCGATAAGTACGTCCTGATAGCCATCAAGATTGAGGTCGAGCATGCGTACGCCATTGTCACCGCCATCGGCATCGCGCAACGCCTGACCACCGAGGAGGTTGGTGTTCATTCGATCTTGTATTTCAGCCAGGTTAAGGAACTTAACTTTCGAGCCGTGGGTAGCGACGACGTGGTCAATGAGCTCCACGACCTGGGTGTTTTCAATCCATCCATGGGGATGGAAAACCAAGGTGTAGACGCCCTGTTTCAGAACCGTTGCGTCGATGGCGGCTTTCATATCCTCTACGGATTTCGGGGCGTTGACCCCGTTGAGATTCTGGGCTTCCCAATCGCTGGGGACCGCTGCGGGGAACTCCCAGCACACCTTGTTGATGATATAGGGATAGGGATAGTCCTCAATGGTGTTTACAAAATTGTTGAAGGGAAGATACTTGCGGAAACGCTCCTGTCCGTCGGCGTCGAATACGAGTTCCCGAGGTAGTGCGGGATCATTGGGCGTGGTGATATTAAATACGGAGGAGTCGATGCGGAGGAAATTACCATCCTTGGCAACCCCATCGAAAATACCATCATAGAACCGGGGCGTGGGCGTGTTGCGGGAATCGCAGCAGGGCATCCGATAGGCCACGGGCTTATTGTTGGGGATCTGGTTCAACAGGGTCGTGCAGTCGTGAACCGTATCACTTGCCCATTCAAAGCCGCTTTCGTTCATGAGTGGGCAGGGGTGGGCGATGGTGTGGACCTCGATACTGCACCCTTCCTGCAACAGGTTCTGGAGTACAGGGTCATTGGGCTCGGGCTTGTTTGCAAAGATGGTCGCCGGTGCGCGCCCGTCAATTTGCTTCAGTCTATCCAGAATAGGCCGAAGGTAAGCCTCATATTTTGCCGGGTCACTCATATCGTCGATGGAGAGGACCACCACGGCGTCTACCCCGTCTTCTCCCACCCACATGGGCGTGGTGAGTTTTGGGAAGTCGCGATGAACGTAGTAGGGATCTGAGCCGTCGAGATAATCGAGGCGGTTTGCATCAGGCGCACCTTGGGCGACGCAGGCCGTGCCGACGCACAGGAAGATCGCAAGCAGTGCAGTTAGGGGGCGACGTGCGCCCTGGGCGCACGTATTAGGAAATTGAGTAGACATAAGGCAGCAAATCCTCTTCCGGGTCTGTTCACGTGTCAGCGTGCCCCACGAGGAGGCAAGCGGTTAATCTACCCAAAACATGACACCGGTATCAACGGAGGGCCTGTGAGGTGCCCGATCAAAGCTTGACACGGGGGCCTTGTCTGCTGTGACACCCCGTGAAAACAACAGCATAGCCCCACACTGCGCGGAGAAAGAGGTTTAATTTCCCGTCGCGGTCGGGTACTATGCTCTCTTCTCGACCCGGTTGGGTTTGGTGGGTCGTCCATTTCGCGGATATCTCTGTGCGGAAGATCTGACGTATAGTGATCGCAGTACCGAGTTCACATCTATGGAGAACATAACATGAATCAGAAGAAACATCCCCTCTCAAGATTAATTGCGCCTGTAGCCTTGGGGCTGTCGGTAATCAGCGCAACTGCGTTGGCCGGTCCTCCCGAAGGATTCGTCAACCTGTTCGACGGTAAAGATCTGGAGGGGTGGCATGGCCACAATCCTCACGACTCGGTCAAAGTGCCCGCCGACCAGCTGAAAGATGCCATTGCTTCCTATCAGGACGCCTTCAAAGAGCATTGGACCGCACAAGACGGCGATTTGGTCAATGACGGTCACGGCCCCTATGCCACGACCGACAAAGAATATGGCGATATCGAGTTCCACATCGAGTATAAGACCGTCCCCTTGGCGGACAGTGGTATTTACCTTCGTGGTACGCCCCAGGTTCAGATTTGGGATACCCGTGAAGAAGGCGGCAAGTGGGAAATTGATGCCGACAAGGGTTCCGGTGGACTTTGGAACAACTCTGCTGGTACTCCCGGTAAGAACCCCATGGTGCTGGCTGACAAGCCTTTCGGCGAGTGGAATTCTTTCAAGATTACCCAGCTTGGTGCGCGCACCTCGATCATCTTCAATGATCAGCTCGTGGTCGATCAGGCCATCATGGAGAATTACTGGAATCGGGAGCTTCCCCTTCCTGCCACAGGCCCCATCCACCTCCAGACCCACGGTGGCGAAATCCGCTGGCGCGATATCTACATTCGTGAAATTCCCGCCGAAGAAGCCAACGCGCTCCTTCGTGGTGACGACGCCGCTGCCGGATTTACCTCCGTCTTCAACGGCAAAGACCTGAGCGGTTGGGCCGGTGCATTGGAAAACTATGAAGTCCGCGACGGTGCCATCGTTTGCAAGCCCGACCACGGCGGCGTGCTTCACACCGAAGCCGAATACAGTGACTTTGTCGCGCGCGTTGAATTTAAGCTGCCTCCCGGTGGCAACAACGGGCTGGCTATCCGCTACTCTGGCGAA
>CAXBPH010000373.1:0-5421 GCA_963977445.1 uncultured bacterium
TCCCGGTGAAATGGCCATACCGTATGCCCTCTACGTAACATTCGGCATGCTGCTCTATCTGACCTTCACCGAGTCCCTGCTTTCTTCCGTGCGGCTGTTCAAGAGCTCTCGCAGCCTCCTGGCCCACGTGAAAATCGCGCCGGAAGCGCTGATTCTCTCTATCTTTTTTCGCGTACTCTTCAACAGCAGCTTTCGGATCATTGTCATGTTGGGCCTTACCACGCTCATGGTCCATACCGATAACCTGGCCCTACCCGCGCAGCTCCTGGACTACGGTATTTTTCTTCTGCTTTATCCCCTGCTGATTATTGCGGGCATCGCCATCGGACTTTTCCTGGCCCCCTTCAACGCCATCTACAGCGACGTGGAGCGCATCGTTACCCTGGTGATTCTTCCCCTACGCTTTGCCACGCCCGTCTTCTACAACATATCGAGCACGCTGCTAATCGTGCTCAATCCGGTAGCCCTCTTTATCGTCAATCTTCGGGGCATCGCGACCCATCAGGGCCTGGCCCACCCCCTGGCCCTCTTCCTCTGGTGCGGTGCGCTGGGCATCCTTTTTACCGTCGCGGCCTATCTGTTTCATCTGGCGGTACCGGTGCTCTCGGAGCGTGCCTGATGGACCCTATAATCCGCGTTGAGCAGGTAGCCAAGCGCTATTCCCGACGGGCCCAACACCATCGTTCCTATGGATTTCGAGACCTGATGCACGAGGTCTTTGCCCGTCCCGAAGTGACTACCCTGCGAAAGGATGAATTCTGGGCCCTGGAAGATACGTCCTTTACCATGTGCCCGGGTGAATCCCTGGCCCTGATCGGGCGAAATGGTGCGGGAAAAAGCACGCTGCTCAAGATGATGAATGGGCTCACCAAGCCCGACCGGGGGCGCATCGAGATGCACGGCCGGATTCAGGCGCTCATCAATCTGGGTACCGGCTTCAACCCGGCGCTCTCGGGTCTGGAGAACATTTACAACGCAGCCTCCCTTTCGGGATTGGGCCGCCGGGAAATTCGCGCCATCGTGGATGCGGTGGTGGATTTCGCGGAATTGGAGCAGGCGATTGAGAGCCCCGTCGAAACCTACAGTTCCGGCATGAAGGCGCGCCTCGGATTCTCGGTGGCGGTACATTTGAAGCCCGACATCCTCCTCATCGATGAGGTGTTGGCGGTGGGTGATTTCGCCTTTCAAAACAAATGCTTTCTGCGGATGGAGCAACTGAAAAAAGATGGGGTCACCATCGTTTTCGTTTCCCATAGTCACAACGCAGCCATCAAGCTGTGTGAGCGCGCTATCTGGCTTCATCAGGGCAAAATCATGGCCGAGGGTGATTCAACCAGCACGGTGCAGCACTACCTCGATTACCTGGAAAGCGTCCAGGGCGATGCATTCCTCGGCAAAGCGCCAACGCAGCATCCGAAGGGTGTGCCATCGGCAGGGAATGCTTCCACTTCCACAGGCGAGCAACTCTTTGGCCCCGTCGTTACTGACCGAAGCCATGTCGATGACATTGAATGCGTCCTCTTTGTCGATGGGGTTGAATCGAACCGTTTCGCTGCCCATAGCGATCTGGAAATCCGTTTTTCCTTTACCTTGAAGCGACACGTGGACGGCCTGAGCACGACGTTGAACTTCTTTCGGGAAGATGGCCTCTTGATGGGAATCGCGACCTCCCTCTATGACAAACACATCGAACATATCCACGAGGGTATTGTGCAGTGCCGCATTCGCCTGCCCCGCCTCGATTTCGCCCCGGGAAACTATGTCATCATGGCACCGATATCGGAAGGCCAGGGGTATTTGTGGCGTGATATCGTCGCGCGATTTTGCGTTACCAGCGGTGGCAATGTGGCAACAGGCGTCCTCTACTTGACCCATGAATTCGAGGTGCTCGAATGAGTCGTCTGGTCACCGGCCTGTTCCGCTTGCTGATGGGATTGCCCGGCGCCAACAAGGCGCTCCGCCACTACCAGAAAACGCACAATGGTGGGCCTATTCGGGAATGGTTGAGATACGATAATTTCAAGGCATTGCGGCAGGAATTGACGACGGAGCAAGGCGCGGCATTGACTGCGGTTCTGGGCGAGGTAGACACCGACCTCTTGCGGGCAGCACTACACAAGAACCCGGGGCTCACAGGGCGGCTATTCACACAAAAAAAGATGGGGCTCCTCATAGAGGACCTGTCCGAGGATAAAATGGGGCACGTATTGAGACAGATTATGGCATCGATTCCGCCGGAGTCGATGAAAGCGGCGTTTTTTGAGAACGATTTTTCCCTGTTCCGAACGGTAGCACGGTCGGGAGATAGTGAAGCGCTCAAAGCAATTCTTTTCGAAGACGACTATCGCGTGCTACGCGAATTGCTCTCGCGACGGGGCCATGAAGCCCTGAAAGCCGTCGTATTTGATGGTGATGAAAATCTCTTTCGGATGATCGCCATCGCCCGGGAAGGAAGGCCCCT
Organism: uncultured bacterium; assembly: GCA_963977445.1. Taxonomy (GTDB): domain Bacteria; phylum Hydrogenedentota; class Hydrogenedentia; order Hydrogenedentales; family JAEUWI01; genus JAEUWI01. The sequence continues at coordinate 2,462 of CAXBPH010000373.1, forward strand.
GGCAACGCTGTTGTTTGCAAACGAGGGAAAGATACTCCGAGATATCAGCGCAGCCGAAGCGCCGGAAACACTGCTTCCGCTATTAGAGACATTAACCGCGCAGCTTGCGGGCCCAGGTTCCGCAGCGCCAGGGCATCTTTTCGACAGGGCAGCGTCGGACGAGACTTTGGCGGAGGAACTGATAGCGCACAGTGAATGTTTGGCGGCTCTCCACGACTCAAAACGGTGGAATGCGTGCACGGCCCTGGCCACCACCTGGAAATCCCTTGCGCCCCTCTTCCCCCCGGGCGATCCCACCATTGTCGAAGGTATCGAGCGGGGTTTGGCATCGATTACGGACAAAGCCCACGTTCGTGGACGGATACTTGATGCTGTCACGGAGGATGACGTCGTTCGCCTTGCCCACGGCACCTTGCGCTTTCCCGATCGGCACGCCCTCTGGACCCAGGTGCATGAAATTCTCTTGCACGAAGATTACTATTTTCCCTGCGATAGGGATGACCCGCACATTATCGACGGCGGCACCCATATGGGCATGGCCGCCTACTATTTTAAGGCCCGCTTCCCCCGTGCCCGAATTACCGGGTTCGAGCCAGAAGAGGCCCTTCGTAATTTTGCCGTGGAGAACATGACACGGAATAGCTTTGCCGATGTGGAAATTCTTCCCTACGCCCTGGCCGGTGAGGTCGGCGAAGCGACATTCTATCGTTCCGATGCGTGGTCTATGGCCGGCTCTCTGCTGGAGCGTCGTCAAAACCTGGGCGATGGGACCGACGAAATACTGGTCCCCTGCGTCGTGCTCAGCGATTACCTCAATGATCCCGTCCATTTGCTAAAGCTCGACATTGAAGGGGCGGAGGCAGACGTGCTCTCGGAAGCCGCTGATAAGCTGTGCAACGTCCAGTTTATCTTTTGTGAAGTGCACCAGGGCGGTGGCCTTGGCTCCGATCGACTTTCCCGAATCCTCCAGACCCTGGAAACGGCCAATTTTGAAGTGCAGGTCGGAAAGTCCCACAACTATCAGGCGACGTCGCTGAATCGGCCCTTCACCCATTTTGACGGTGCCGTGTCGCTGGTCTTGTGGGCCAAAAACCGAGCATGGACTCCGGGCTCGGAGTGAATCGGGCCTTCACGAGATCTTTCCCCGTAACCCGCCATTTCTGAGCTTTCCATCTCGTTTATGCCTCCCCTTCAATCATGGCAGCCCATTCGTTATACTGCACGTTCACCCAGGCAACAGAGGGGCCCCCATAGGGCGGTGCTCACGTTTTGATAGTGGAAGGAATTACCCATGCGCAGTGTACGAGATTTTGGAGCCGTTGGCGATGGCGTGGCAGACGATACAGCCGCCATTCAGCACGCCATTGATCAGGGCATCAACGCCCTGTTGTTTGAGCCCGGAAAATATCGCATCACGAAGTCGATTGTCATCGACATGGCAAAATCGGGCTACACCAGCATTTCGGGTAGCGCGGGCACGGCCAAGGTCATTATGGACGGCCCCGGGCCCGCCTTCGATTTTCGGGGCAATCACAATGGCAGCGCCGAGCCGGATGGCTTCAAGGATGAAATCTGGTCCCAGGAACGGATGCCCTTAATAAAAGAACTCGAAATCGAGGGACGACATCCCGAGGCGGATGGTATCCATTGCTTTCAGACGGCCATGAGCACCTTCGAGAGCGTCATGCTGCGCCATCTACGCCATGGCATTCATTTCACCCAGCGTGCCCGCAACGTACTCATCAGCCATTGCCACATCTACGACAATTCGGGCGTGGGTATTTTTCTCGACCACGCCAATATCCACCAGACCATCATTGCGAGCAGCCACATCAGCTATAACAAGCTGTCGGGAATCAAGATTCTGAATGGCGAAATCCGCAACGTACAGATCACGGGCAACGACATCGAATACAACTACGATCGCCATGTGAAAGACGGTGCCCCGGCGAGCGCAGAAATCTGGATCGAGACCACGGGCGAGAAGGCCACCATCCGGGAAGGCACTATTGCCAGCAACACCATCCAGGCGCGCTATGCGCCGGGTGGTGCCAACATTCGATTCCTCGGTGCGCCCGAAGCCAACCACATGACGGGCCTCTTCTCCATCAGCGGCAACATGATTGGCAGCCAGGAAACCAACATCGACCTGAATTCGGCCCGGGGCATTACCATCAGTGGCAACATTATCTACAGCGGTCACAAGCGCAACCTCCGCGCCACCAACAGCCGCAACATCGTGGTCACGGGCAACACCTTCGACCACAACTATGGCTATCTCCCCAAGGAACTCGCCACCGGCATTACCTTTGAAGGCTGCACGGACTGCACCCTGACCGGCTCCAACATCCACGACGCCTATGCCGGCGAGCACACGGCGAACACACCGGTAAAAATAGAGCGAAAGGGCCTGGTGGAGATTCACGACTGCAAACGTATGATCGTCAGCGCCTGCCAGATCCTGGACCCGGGCCTGCCGGGCATCCATCTCAAGAATTGCGACCTGGTCAATATCCAGGGCTGCTCTATTCTCGATGGCCACGATGCACCCAAGATGCCCCACGCGATTCTCTGGGAGGGCCCCGGAACGGCCAACCAAATCAGCGGCTGCACCCTGAGCACGGGAACCGGCGGTGCCATCAACGCTGCGGTCGAGGCCAATGTGAAGATTGGGGATAATCTGGAGACCACGTAGGCCTTAAGAAACAGTAAACCTTGGGGTGCGGGTGCCACGGACGAGCCAGCAAGGAACTACGCAGTAATACGTCACCAAGGATATTGGTTCAGCAGGAACCGGCAGCCGTACACCCTGTCCATCATTCCCTCGAACGGGGCTGTTGATTTATTCAACGCCGCCTACCGCACGGAATGAAAGCGCGTTGCCGTCATCTCCGCGAAGGCGGAGATCCAAAAATAACGTGAGTAGTTAAGGCGACCGTATTGGATTGAAGCGTACGGTG
>CAXBPH010000374.1:0-5369 GCA_963977445.1 uncultured bacterium
CCGGGCGGGACCACGGCTTGGTACCGGAGGACCAGGCATTCAACATAGCGAGTGGAGAGAAGCATACGGTCTGCATCCGTCGCACCCACTCCTCGTCACTGGAAGCCGAGCGAATCTCCGGCGTCCAGAGCAATCCCGAGAATCCACTGTTGCACAGGGCCGTAACGTAGCCCCGATGGTCGTAGTAGTCGCTGTAAATAACAAAGGGTAACCCGGATGCCCCCGCGTTAGAACCCCGAACTAGCGAGTAGGTGCGTTGATTACGCTTCCGATAGAGATCGGCCAACATTTTCTGAATCGCCAGGCCGTAAACCTGCCGCAATTGCTCTCCACCCAACCCCGAGGGGAACACAGCATGGTCGGGCCACAGCCAGGCATCAACGCCGTCTACTTCGTCAATCTTATAGCCGCTGATGCCGATATCGAGCTGATTTTTCTCGTGATGTGCCGAGAGAATATCCTGCGCCCCCTTCATGGTGTAATCGGGCACCGTTCCCAACCAGACCATATGAGAACCGGTGTAAGGAAGAAGCGCATCATACATGGATGAATCGGGAGACACATAGGGATTCTCCCAGAGATTAACCTTCACCCCCCGCGCCTTCATATCCGCCACAAAGCCCGCGGGATCAGCAAAGTGTTCCTCATTCCAATCAAAGGTACCAGGATAGGATTTACTCTGCCAACCAGGCTCCAACCCGACAACCTCTACCGGATAATCTCGGGTAAAAAACTCATCAATCTCGCTGGTAATTTCCGCGCTCGTGGCGTTGGTTGGCACCCGATGCCAGAAGCCCAGTCCCCACCGAGGTGGCAATACCCCGCCACCACAATAGAGGTTGTAACGACGTACCACGTCAAGAGGCGTGGGACCAGCGAAGACAAACACTTCCAACCCCGGTCCCTGCACCGAAGCCTCGACGGCATCGGAAGTGGGCCGGGCCTCCCAGGCGGCATCCGTATTTCTGTCCCGTATCGTGGGAAGATTTGGGCTGTCTTTTCGATTTCCAATGCCCGCGTATACAGAGATATAGCGGGAGGTATTAAAAAGCACCCCATAGCCCGCGCTGGAGACGTAGAAGGGTACGGGGGCATGGGTCATACCCGTGGTGCCGCCGTAGTGGTCCACCCGCAGGTGAACAACTTCCCCGCGATGATCCATACCCTTAAATTGCAAACCGAGGCCATACAGTTTCTCTTCCGGGGCCAACGGCAAACGCGCCGAAGCACGTCCCGAAAAGACCTGCCCCCGAATGGATTCTTTCACAAGAGGAAAGTCGGCCACGCCCAGTTTCTTCAACCCGTCCGCCGCCGGTGGTGCCGCAACAAAGTCCAACAAACGGGGCGCATCCTGTGGGCCAATATTCGCCGACCATACGCCCGGTGCCCGCTCGGTCCAAGACAGTGCTTCCATGTCGCTCAACGCTACCTGCGCCTCCGTCAGACCCACCACAGATAGCGCCACCGTGAAAATCACAGCCCTTAATACTCTACCCATCTTTGGTGCTCCCTTGCTGTTCTCACTACACTCAAATACGCAAGACACCACGGTAGCATAATTACCCACGAGCTCCCAATCGAAAGCGCGCTATCGTAGGTTGGGCGTCTCGCCTGACCCGACACGTACCAAGGTTCAATCACACGATGAGAGTCACGTTACTGGACCCATTCGCCAACTCGCCCTCACAAATCTACCCCCACCTGCAACACGGGTATATACAAACAAGCGCCGTCGACCCGAAGGCCAACGGCGCTTGATAAATACGTGTTCAGGACACCCCTTAACTCGGCAGGCTAAACAACTTCACATCGGGATTCCGCTCGGTGAAATAGCCCATACCCCACGTGGTCTCAAAGAGCAATACGGGGCGCTCATGACCGTCGTAGGCCAGCCGCACGCCCGGTGGCACGGGAAAGCTGGTGACATCAATTCCAGGCTCCAGCCACCGCGTCGAAATCCAGGGCGCGTGCTGAAGTCGGGTTTCGGCACCGTATTCGTTCTCTAAACGATACTGAACAATCTCAAACTGCAAGGGACCGGCCGTGCCCAGCAAAGGCACATTGCGCACGGCGTCCGGCAATCGGTATTGCTGCATGACACCCTCTTGGAGCAATTGCTCCAGCCCCGTGCGAAATCGCTTCGCCTGGACCGAATGGGTGTTTTCGATGTAGGTAAAACATTCGGGCGCGAAAAAGGGAATCTCGTCGTAGTTATAGCTGGGGTCCTCGGTCAGAGTGTCGCCAATGGCAAAAAGATTGTTGCCGACAATACCAACGACGTCGCCCGCATATGCTTCTTCCACAGTCTCCCGGTCAGAACCGAAAATTTTGCTGGCATTACCCAGGCGAACTTTCCGCCCCGTCCGGGCGTGAATAACATTCATGTTACGCTCAAACTTACCCGAGACGATACGAATAAAGGCAATACGGTCACGGTGTTTGGGGTCCATATTGGCCTGAATCTTGAACACAAATCCGGAGAAGGATTCGCTCGAAGGCGACACTTCAATCCCCGACGTAGTCATCCGGGGTTCCGGGGGCGCAGAATACTTCAGGAAACCATCCAGGAGGAGTTGCACGCCAAAATTATTGAGTGCACTTCCGAAATATACGGGTGTCGTCTTCGCCGCGAGTACGTCGGCCGGATCAAACTCCGTTCCGGCCCCTTCCAGCATCTCGACTTCTTCACAGACCGTCTCATAGACGCGGGCAGGCAATTGGTTACGAACGAAATCGTCGTCGAGCCCGGCGGTCTTTACCGGCGCACGGTGGGCACCGCCCGTGGTACGCTCAAAGATGTGGGCCATCTTCGTCTGCCGATCCCATACGCCACGAAAATCGGGCCCATTACCCAAGGGCCAATTGACCGCATAGGGTGCCACGCCAAGCTGCTGTTCCAATTCGTCCAGCAACTCAAAGGGGTCGCGGGTGGGCCGGTCTACCTTGTTGATAAAGGTAAAAATGGGCACGCCCCGGTGGCGACACACTTCAAAAAGCTTCAGGGTCTGGGCTTCGATGCCCTTACCAGCGTCGATAACCATGATGGCCGCGTCGACGGCCGTCAAGACCCGATAGGTGTCTTCCGAGAAATCCTGGTGACCCGGCGTATCAAGCAAATTGACCCGATAGCCCTCGTAATCAAACTGGAGCACGGTGGAGCTGATGGAAATCCCACGCTTCTGTTCCAGCTCCAGCCAGTCCGATGTGGAGGCCCGCTGATTCCGCCGGGCAGTAACGGAACCCGCAAGGTGAACCGCACCACCATAGAGTAAAAACTTTTCGGTGATGGTGGTCTTGCCCGCGTCAGGGTGAGACACGATGGCGAAGGTACGCCTGCGCGCGATCTCCTTGGAAAGACTATTGGGCACTGCCGTTAACATGGGTTGCTCCGAGAATCAAAAATTCGTGAAAGGCGCAATGTATGGGCAAAGGCCTCAAAAAAAGACACCGATGGATTAAACATACACTACGATACAAGGAATATACGGGAACGGCGCCCGACCGGTCTCACATGGTGGGCGCGTGGCCGAAATTGTACGTGGAATACGTCAAAAATTGCAACATTTGGATGAAATAGCACGAAGGCTCCTGTAACAACTTGCCCCCGCGGCGGGCTTGTGTTTTCCGCCACGTGTTCGCTAAGATTCCGAGGAATGCGCCGTTGGGCGACACGGCCATTGAACCGAGGCACGTATTTTTTTTTCGCGATTACGCCAAAATGACATTCAAGTCATCGCACCCCACCGGGGCTCCTGGACACGTACGTTTGTCGCGTGCTTCCTGGTGGCCTTCTATGTCCTCGCTTCGGTTCGCGCCTTTATCCCGGGACTCTGCGCAACCCAGCTTGCCATGGACAACCAGTGCCCCATCCAATCGGGCATGCCCATGCTCACCGGAACAAGCCCCCAGTGCTGTCAGTCTGCAAAGGCGAATTTACCCGCCGAGGATGGCGAAAAACGGCCCATTACCCCGTCCGAATCCCACTGCGCCTTTTGTAATCTGATTATTGGACTCACGGATCCGCCGGAACGACTGGTCCTCCCCGATCCCCAGATCCCAGAATTTGCTGCCGAACTTCCACTGACCATCCAGGTTGCCCAGGAAGTCACCCGCAGCAATGCGCCCAATCGGGCACCCCCAGCCTGAGCATCCCTCCACCCATCTTCCCCACGAACACCCGAAGTGTGTCCCGACGCCGGTAAAAGGTGTGAACATGTGCCTCAATTCTCCACATTTCACCCGGATTACCCGGGCACCGGGCCTGTAAGCACTTCTTCCTCATTGAGCGTGACGGTGCACCGTGCCCACACGCAGGAGAACAAACTATGACCCGTAAGGGCTTTACCCTAATCGAATTACTTGTCGTTATCGCTATCATTGGCATCCTGACCGCCATCCTCCTCCCCGCCCTCGCCCGGGCCCGAGAAGCGGCACGTCGGGCTAGCTGCCAGAACAATCTGAAACAGGTGGGCATCGTGCTCAAGATGTACGCCAACGAAAGTAGCGGCGAGCGCTTCCCCGCCATGGGGGTCCGTGATTGCAACGATGAACTACTCGTCTGGAATGCCATGTTTGAGGGGAACGCCGTGTATCCCGAATATCTCACCGATTGGGATGTATTGGTTTGCCCCAGCAATGCGGCGGCCAACACCGCGCTGGCACTCTGGGATGAAGGCAAGACCAACCACATGATTGCGGTCACCTCTCCCCTTTCAAACAATGGCATTGTGGAACCCTGTGAAGTCGTTACCCACCCCTATTACTACAACGGCCTCGCCATGAGCCAAACCATGTTTGAAGCCTCTGATCTGGCGCACAACATGTCTCACTTCGCGGAAGCCGTGGAGATCTATGGCGATGAACTCATGGCCACCTTCATGTCCGACGGATTTCCCGGGGCCGAGGCCTATGTGAACCAGGACTGGGAATTCTATTTCCATGGCCACAACGGCAACATTGGCTCACAAGGCACGGCCTATCGTCTTCGCGAAGGCATCGAGCGGTTTTTCATCACGGATATCAACAACGCCTCCGCCACGGCACAGGCCCAGTCGGACATCGTCTTGATGAGTGATACCGTCGCGCCCCACCCGGAGCACCTGAATCACGTTCCCGGTGGTGCCAATGTGCTCTATATGGATGGCCATGTATCTTTCATCAAATGGGCAGGCGGCACCGGCCTGACCAACCCCTTTCCCATGAACGAAGCAGGCTTCAACCTGCACCTCGGCACCATGGGCATGCTCGGTGGCGGCATGGTACACCCATAACCCCAACCATCCCCTTAGAAAACCATCGCGGGCTGCAACAGCAGCCCGCTTTTTTTTTGAAGGTCAACACACGCCGCCACAAAAAACTCCAGAAAAACA
>CAXBPH010000375.1:0-5358 GCA_963977445.1 uncultured bacterium
CTATCTTGTGGGTACTGATGGCGTGGGCGAATTGACTACTGGCTTCGACGTTGACGAAGGACTCACTGGTGACCATCCTCCCAAAAAGTGCAATATCCACGGAAAGGGGTCGCCCACCTGCGTCTTCTGCCAGTTTCTGAAGGGCCTTAGCAGTCACCTTCTCGAAGTTCTTCACGTTCCCATCTGACTCCCTCGCCGCGTCCAGAATTACTTTTGTCACAGCTTCCACGTCCGAATCACTTAGAAACATGGTCTGTGCCGTGCGATAGTAGCCACCTTCATTCGCCTTTTGCTCGGTGCCCTTTTCTGTGCCAAATCCACTGGCCTTCTGGGCTCCGATGGTCGCCATTTTTTCATCAATACCGGCGGCAATTAGTCCAGCCTTCACCATGGTGGGAAGACTGCGTGTTCGTGTTCCCAAGGAGCCGGAAAGCTGGTCACGAAACACGTCTGACCTACGAATACTTCGTTTCAGGCATTGACTGGAGATACGCGCCCGCTTGAACCCGCCGAAAACCGCCTCCTTTGGACTTCCGGTATCATCTCGGTTGAGGTTACTCGGCGCATGATTCTGGAGCATATGAATTTCGATAAGCATCTTCTATTCCCCTTCGTTGTTTTCGTTTTCAATTGATTTGTTCGGTTCAAAAAAGCTACGGGCCCACTCTTTTTGTACCCATCGTTCCGATGCGTTCCAACTGCGCAAGTGCTTCAGCAGCCGGACCCAGTCGATACCTACACCTTTACTTGCGGCATAACGGGTCATCTGACGAAGCCGATAGGGCAGATCACCATCGCCCGTTTGGGGGTCGTATTCGGCGTCAAGAACGATGTGAAAGCGACGTCGAATGGATTCGCTTCCATTTCCTACAATGGAACGTCTCCAGGTCTGGCCAAAATCTCCCGCAATCCGGTGACGCCCAGAATGTATATCGCTGGTCTTATATTGCGCCAGCAAACTGGCTACCAGAAAGGCCACCGGGTCACTCGCAACCCCATAAATAATACCGAGTAGCCACGGACATCGACCCTCTACCGGGTCACGCTCACCACACCCCCGTCGGAGCATGGCCAATTGTCCTGAGTCTAGTCCTTCGACCCTGTTGACGAACCCTTCTTCCCGAGTAGGCGTATCCGTGGTCATAACAAAACCTTTCCAAGTTTTCTGTTGAGTCTTCCTCGTGCCAGAACAAACCGTTCAAGTGCGTCGCTGTCGGTATCCAAATCCTTCATTGATGAGTCAAACTGGGAAATAGCAATGTTCTGAATGGCTTTTCGCCAAGATATTGCCGTATCTTTCACTTTTTCAGGTTCGTCCAGCGCATCTGGATCCAGTGATGCAAATGTGCTCATCAGTGGCTGAAAATGGTGCTCCAAACGCCCCCAGTATGCACGTGTGGCACGACTAACGATGCTCCCAAACGCACCCTTGTTTCCTGCACCTTCTCGTGGATAGCAAGCCTTTATTGCGCTGCGTAGTGCGTAATCAGCCTGTTCTGCTCGATCCAGTTCCTGTTGAACCATGGCACCAAGTCGGGTAGAGCGGCCCAGTTTTGATGGCACGACCCACGTGGACCTGGCCCACTCGAAGACCTTCATCTTCATGTCTGTGCGCATGCCATAGACTACAATCTTCAGTTCCTGTCTTCCGTCTTCAATTTCAAAGGCCTGCTGAACAACGTCCGGCCGCTGGATGGCAAAATCTACACTCGTTTTCCCCCTGGACTGGTCCCCCAACAGCGACAGCGCTCCCGCATCTCTCCAGAGCGGGCGACCCTCTCGCATCCTGATTGGACGCGCCTCGTCTTTTGCATATCGATATGCGAGGTTGGGGTCTGTCCACGTCAGGCGTGTACTATCTCCTTTCTCGAACTTCATCTGGCGAATAACGATATGACCACCCGGAGATATATCCGGTAGAAACTGAACGCGCCTTGGACGCCACGTCAGGGCCTCGACGGTCGTGGCTTCCGAACGGTCCCCTCCGGGGGTTCTGCTGTTACGCCAAGCAATCATCCCTCCACCGGAGCCTTGCTCCCGTACTGGAAGGTTTTGAAGAAGTGTCGCATACAGGGTGTCGCTGTTGGGCAATGCGTATATTGCTGGGGCACCATTGATTGAGGGACTTAATCCTGCACCGCCTGACGTCATGAATGGAGCGATAGTTGTCAACAAGCAGGCAGCCTCAGCAGGAAACATCGTAACTTCTTGCTCGTGCTGATGGTTCCATAGGCCTGCATTCGTTCCACTGGGAGTCACCGGATACAGGCCCGAAACGGGCTTTTTTTTGCCATTCATAATTACGTCTTGTAAAAATGGGCGCTCAGGGTGAAACAAGTCAAAGACATCTCCGCAACTATCGATGTAAACATCGAATTGCGTACAATCAAACCGACCGGCTTCCATAAGCTCTTCTATATCAACCAGATCCAGAGGACGTTTTTCTGCGAGAATAAAACTATCCAACAAAAATGCTATGAGCAACCGATATAGGCCAAACTCGACGATGGGCGCGGGATGTCGAATTTCACGTATCATATGTGCTTGTTCAAGACACGCTAATATGCCCAATTCTTCGCTGGTCCCGTCTATACGGGACACCGGAATCCAGGGTTCTGTAAGTACGTTGAAAGTGGGTCTACTCATGTGATCCTCCCTGCCAAAAGGCCCAGTGTTTTGTCATACACCACTTCATATCTATTTCCCCTGTTGTCACGGCCATGCCAAATCCCGTCGTCATCGACGGGGAGTAGGAGGAGGCCTTGCAATTTCCCTTGCGCTTCTATAGCGGCATGGTAGCCGGTGTCTGGCTGCTGAAGCGGCAAGTAGGATGGTAATTTCAATGCCGAACGATACAAGTCCCGAACCTCACACATTGGGAGCATTCCTGAAGCCAGTTGTAGCGCCTCATCGAGCGGAAGCACGACGGAGGTTCGATCATTTGCTCCAAGTCGCGTCGCTGCACGCCACCCACTACCGTCGTCGTTCTCGTCTCCAACGGGATCGTTATTCACAGGATCAAAAGCCCGTAGATTGGGTTTCTTCAGCGTATAGGCGCTCCCCTGACGTCGGAGAAGCGCAACATCAGAAGTCCAAGTCACGTCGGCGGCCCGAATAACACCCCAGTCCACCGCCGATTGATCCCATTCCTCATCGCCGTAACATTGCTCTATGAGAATTCTGAAGTCCATCGGGAGCCGAGCAGCGGGATGTGCATCGAGTATCGCCAGTGTGCGTAATAGTGGCTTCTCGGCATACACGTATCCTGTACCGTCAAAGGTAAAGCATCCATTCTCAGGAAGTAACACATGCAATGTAGGTTCTTCTCTTCTCTGACGGTGTCGGTGAAGCCTACCGCTACGCTGAAGTAGTAAGTCAATTGGCGCTAATTCCGTGACCATGTGATCAAAATCCACGTCTAGACTCTGCTCAACGACCTGTGTAGCAACGAGCACAAAGCGCGTAGGTCTTTGCGAAGTATCCTTGCCAAACATGGCCATCACATTTCGCGCTATCTCCTCGCGGTGCTCAGCAGAAAATCGAGCATGAAAAAGACATTTCTCGTCAGAGGGCAATAAAAGTGAGCGATATACTGACTGCGCCTGCTTCACCGTATTTACAACAATGCAGCAACAGCCACCTTCTGCTACCAACGTTCTGGCCAACTCAGCACTTCTATTCGCATCACCGAGAAACCCTTCATATTTCTGAAAGGTAACCTGGCGACGAATCGTAGCTTCCGTAGTGAAAGTATTCGTGGGGTGACCAGGACATGCGTTACTAACAAGGGGATACGGCGCTTTCGGTCCAAGATTACAGTCGGTCGCGCCATACGATTCGAGCATCGCCGTTCGTTGCCCATTGGATAGTGTCGCCGATAGCAGCACGACGGGGGTACCCAATGACGCACACCATTCGAGTAGACGTGTAAGAATTGCCAGCATGTAGGCGTCGTACGCATGCACTTCATCGATCACGAGCACACGACCTGCGAGTCCGTACATACGTAAAAATCCAAACTTCACATGCATGGCGGCAAGCATGGCCTGGTCCACAGTCCCGATACCGTGGCTTGCCAGCATTGCACGACGTGTTGGGCGAAACCAAGTAGCGGCCACAACTCGATCTTCTGTAACTTCGCCCACGTTCATAGGGGTATCGGGCTCCCGTAAATCACGAAGCCATGCCATACCGTGAACAAGTTTCGCATCTTCGTCATGACCGAGTTTCTTTAAGTAGTCGTCTCGATAACGCCCATGAATAGAGTCGCTGGTGGCCATGGTTGGTAACGCCATATAGGTGCCCCTGAATCCCCGGTCTCGCCACTTTTCCGCAAGAATCCAAGCGGCCTCGGTCTTACCCTCACCCATCGGTGCTTCAATTATTGTCAGGCCCGGAAGAATCTCCTCCTTGAGTAACATTGCTTGAAGCGGGCGGGGGTTCTGTACCACTGCCATCGGCTTTCCAGAATATTGGGGAGACTCCAGGGAGAGTCTACGGACCCAATCCCGAGCGACTTCCCCTGCTTTTTGTAAATAAGCGTCCACTTGGTCGATATCGTTCAGCCTGGGGTCGGTGAAAAATGCCTCGTTACTTGCGATCCAATCACTTAGTACTATATGCCCGGATAAACGCATACCAAATGCACTCAGGTTTCGTGGACGTTCTATAGGAATGGTCGGAATACCAAGACCTTCCCGCAACATATCGAATAGGTGGTGTTGGGCGGTTTCGTAAACGGGCGGCACTGGTCGCGCACGCTCTTCCCAACGCCCATGGTGGGCAGCCACTGCCCGTACTACTGCATTTTTTGTACGACAATCCATCCCTGCTTTGGAGCATATCTGGCGAATGAACTCGCTTGATATTCGCTCGTGTCTACATCGGGCATCTGCGGTCTCGTGAAACCCGTTCGCTTTGAGTTCCACACAAAACTCCGGTACTTGGTGTTGAAAGACCGGATCTGCCTTTCCGACATCATGGAGACCGACGATGAGGGCGAGCTGTTCTGCAGACCAGTGAAATTCACTCAGAACGTTTGGTAAAGCGAGGCTCACCGACGAAGCGTCAAGCAGATGCTTCCAAAGTGGGTGGCGCGGATTACTCTTGGCCCACAACACATGAAGGTCTATGGTCGATGTCACTGTTGGACAGCCTTCATCGGTTGAATCCCTCATCACTCATACCGTCCACCAATTTCCCTCACCTTTTGAATCAATTCTTCCCTGAGATCCTTCGGCGACAACAGTTCCGCCTCCCCACCAAAGCTGAGTACCCACGAAATCACTTCCAAACGGCTGGTGGTAGTGAAGCTGAGCGTCACCTTCCCATCCCGATGCTTCTTCACCGTCTGGTCGT
>CAXBPH010000376.1:0-5344 GCA_963977445.1 uncultured bacterium
GGCCAGGGAGGCCGCGCCACAATCCATGGCATCGACCTGGCGAATAAAGGGAACTCGTTTCCCCCAGCGTCTGGGCTGGCGGGCACGGGCACCCCCGCCCTTCCCCTGCGTTGCCGATTCAGCGGGGTCGCCATCAATCTCTATCGGTTGTCGGGTCGCATCGGCGGGCATCATCTCCCGCGAGAAATCAAGGGGCACCCGGGCCACTTCCTGATAGGAGTAGCTCGCCATGCGGGCTTCAATGGCCTTTTTAAATTCGGGATGGGCCTCCATCAGGGCCAGCAGGTTTTCCCGACTCAGGCACAGGAGCTTACAATCGGTCACGGCCTCGGCGGTGGCGGTACGGGGCGTACCCTTAATCGCGGAGACTTCGCCAAAGTAATCGCCTGCACGGCAAAAGGCGACACTTCGCCGCTCTTTTTTTTCCACAACGTGAATGTGGACCCGCCCCGCTTCAATGATGTAAAAATCGTGGGTCGCCGCGCCCTGACGAACAATGACCGAGCCCGCGGCAAAAGACATGGGCAGGAGCTTTTCCAGGAAATCCTGTAGCACATGGGGCGGGAGTACGCCGAAACCCGATGTCTCCCGAAGAAAGTTGTGCACCTTCCGGTGTCGGATGCGTAACTGCTGGCATTGTTGGAGGGCCGGCTCGTCGGCCAGAATGCGATGAAAATCTGCCCGGTTCAGTCGAAGCAAAATGACATCGCTGCTGCAGCGAACGCTGGCGGTGCGGGTGCCCTCTTCGAGGAGGGCCATTTCGCCAAACTCGTCGCCCGGATGGAGGGTGTTCAAGGGAACATCTTCGCCATTTTCGCCCCGCTTGAATACACGGGCCCGTCCCTCCAGCAGGATGAAAAAGGCATCACCGGGGTCCCCCTCGCGAACGATAAGCTCACCGAAGGTGTAATGCTCTTCACGACAGCATTCGGCAATGCGACTTCGCGCTTCGGGCGGAAAAAAAGTCAACAAGTTAAGCTGGGCGATAATCTCGTTTTTGTCGTGGTTCATTCCATCCCTCTCGCGGGCCAGGAGATATGTCGCCGGAGAAGGGACTGCGACGCCTCCTCCACAACCACGTCTTCCACCTTTTTACGGGTGGGCCCATCGGTGAGACTGGGCTCGGACTTACGGAGAACGCGACAAACAATTTGCTGCTCGTTCCAGAGGAAAACCGGAAGCAGCGCGCCTTCGGCAGCCGACAAGGCATGGGCACGAATTTCTTCGGGCAACTCGCTGAGCCAGACGCGGCCTTCCTGGAAATGCCCTCGGGCCATGGCGGATACGGCCGACACGGTGGCACCATCCTCCGTAACACAGAGACAGGCTTCTCGTGCGGCGGCCTCGGTATCGAAGGCCCCCATCTCCAGCTCGAATGCGACGAGAGCATCCCATTGCAGCCGTAGGGCGCCGTCCATCTTTGCAGGCGTCTGCACGGCGGACGCAAAGCGAGCGTAGGTGGCTTCCAGAATGACGACCCGCTCCGCCCAGGACGCCGACACGGCCAGGCGCTCCAGCCAGGCATGGAGGGCGTCGGGAGAACAGCCCTCCACTTCGGGGGTATCAAAGAGGGAGGGTGGCACACCGGCGCTTCCGGCTTCCTCCCGGGCCACGGCCATGCGGGTCGCGAGTCGCTGGGTCCAGCGGTCACCCACACCGGAAAACACCGCTTCGGCCCAAAGCACCTCGGGTGAAACATCCTTTACGTCATCGATGGAGTTTGTGGGCGCGCCGGTGCGTTCTGCGAGGGCATGCCGCTCCAGATAATCGGTAAACTCCTCAATACTCACTCCCCGGGCTGCCATCCAGGACGCCGTGGCCTGGGCACTGCGCAAACCGTGGGCACGACGAAAGCGTTCCGAGGCGGCCTGCAGGTCCGCACCCGGCACTTCGATGCCTTCGGCGACGGCCTGTTGAACACAAGCCAGACCGTGACAGGCGGCCACATCCACCGGGTCCAGCGCGCCCCAATAGGCGGCGGCGGCCATGACATGGGCCGGTGTAATAGCGGTCTCGCCGTCTGAAAAGAGTACGGAATCTCTCACGCTGAACTTCCATGTGCTATTGCAAACGACATGTATATACGCTTGCCCCAAATTTTTTTTGGCCTGGGCCGACTCCGAAAGAGCGCGATCACCAAATCACACTATCGTCTGTCCATACCACCTGCGCTGCCTGTAAAGAGTCTACACCAGCCCCTATGTATTTCCCAAGTGTCTGTCTGGTACACGTAGTACACTCGGCGCAACCTCGTATTGGACGCTCCCCTCGGGGGAACGTTATTGAACCGGTTGACGAGCACGGTGTATTTTAGGCACACCGATTGTGGGTGCACACTTGTCTGGGAATCGGTGTGATTCCCATCGCTCAGCGCGGGGTAGGATCTTTTCATGAAAGAAACCTTGGGTCAAAAAGCCGCGAAAGCCGATCCGCCCTTCGCCGCCACCCTTGATCAATACATGAGTGCCGATGACTCTATGCAACGGTGTCTCCATCTGGCCCGCCTGGCCGCCCGCACCCAGTTGCCCGTGTTGGTCCTGGGCGAATCCGGCACTGGCAAGACGGTCATCAGCCAGGCCATCCACCGCTCCTCCGTGCGGAATGACGGCCCCTTTGTCTCCTTCAACGCGGCGGCCCTGAGTGACACCTTGTTGGACAGTCAGCTCTTTGGGCACGAAAAGGGGGCCTTCACCGGCGCCGAGCGCCAGGTGAAGGGCAAGTTTGAACTGGCCCATTGTGGCACCTTGTTTCTCGATGAAATCGCCGACCTCTCCCTCACCGGCCAGGCCAAGATATTGCGCGCGGTGGAGGAAGGGGAATTTGAGCGCCTTGGGGGCGAGGGCATTCTCCGGGCCGATGTGCGCCTCATCACCGCCACCTGCCACCCCCTGAAGGAATTCGTGGCCAACCGCCGCTTTCGCCAGGATCTCTTTTATCGCATTAAGGGCATCACCCTGTTTGTTCCGCCCCTCCGGGAACGGCGGCAGGATTTGCCCCGCATGATTCGCCGGGAAATCGTGCGCTCGGCCAAAACCATGGAAAAAGAGGTTATGGGCATCGAGGAAGACGCCCTTGATCGCCTCCTGAAGCACCCCTGGCCCGGCAACCTCCGGGAATTGAACCAGGTCATCCATGTGGCCGTCGCCCTCATGGAGGACAACGTCATCTCCATCGACACGATTATCCTGGACGATTTTGAGCTGGGCAACGAAATCCACGACGCCGCCGAATCGGTCGGCCCCCCATCGGCCCCCGCCCCCGCGAATGGTGCCCGAGATGAAAGCCTCGCCGCCGCCGAGAAGGAGCACATCAGCGTGGTCCTCGCCCGCCACGAGGGGAACAAGCGACAAACGGCCAAGGCCCTGGCCGTCAGTCGCTCGACCCTCGATAGAAAACTCAGTCAGTACGGCCTGGAATAGACCGCCCCTACATTAGGATTTATCACCCACGGGGTAGCCCTGCCAGACGTATTCCAGGGCCAGCGGCAGCAGTTGCTCTTTCATGGCCCGATCACAATGTTTCGCATTGCGCACGAAATTAAACTGGTAGGGATAGCCTTTTTCCGCCAACACCTTCGCCATATTCTCATTGGCCACCACCCAGTCGTGCATGTCGTCTCGCTGGACGTTGGGGTTCAACAGATCCATATCCCCCACGGCCATCCAGATGCGCAGGGGCTTCACGTCGCTCTCTGCGATGATGTTTTCATGGAAACCCCAGGCACCGTGGGGCGTCTCGGGATTCCAGGGCCACTGCTGATTCACAAAAGTGCCGGAAAAGGCCAAAACCCGGTGGTAGAGGTCGGGACGGTACCACGCCATAATCATGGCGCACGACGCCCCCGAACTGCAGCCCATGGTGGCCCGTCCTTCGGGGTCCTTGGTGAGTTTCACCCCACACTGGGCCTCCACAAAGGGCAACACTTCCGACTCCACAAAGCCCGCATAAACGCCGGACATCGTGTCATATTCCAGCCCCCGCTGACTCCCCTGGGCGTCGCCGCTGCCATTGCCAATGGAAATAGCAATCATAACCGGCACGCGCCCCTCGGCGATGAGATTGTCCAGCGCCTTGAAGAGCATCGCATCGGGTCCATCGGCACCCACGATAAAAGGGGCTTCCGTGCCCGGAACATACTGCTTCGGCACATAAACCGCCACCCGCCGCGTGTAGGGCGCGGGATGACTCGTGGTCACGTCAAGTTTGGCCTTGTTATCCGGGTCAGGCACGCCAAAGGTATCTTTTTCCCGCGCAATACCGGGATAGATCTTGCTATCCGTCGATTCCATGGTCAGGTTGTGAATGTCCCCCTGGGGCACACTTGGGTCTACGGCCATCTCCCGGGCAGGCTCGTGGGTCGGCCCGATGATGAAGTTCCCATTCTCCTGGGCCAACGGGATAGCACCATCTTCCAATTCCGACGCGGTTACATAACCCGGCGTATGGGGGTCACGGGCCGGAGGCGTAGGCCGCGCGGCATAGGCCGAAGAAATACCCGCCACCAGAACGATGGCCGTTATAATACGAATGCAGGATGAATACATGATGAAGTCCCTTTTGTCCCGACAGAAAACGTGCTGCTACCCGTGCAGCACCCAAAGCACACGACGATGCAAATAAGGCTGCAATGTACCACACCCGCCCCAGCGAGAAAAGGACGACGGGCCGTCAGCTCCGAAGGAGCGACATAACGTAGCCCAGGCGCGAAGCGAAGCGAGCCCTGGGTTCACCATCCCCCCGAAAAAAATCCCAGCGGGGTGACATCGGTGGCAATTGCCCCGATGTGTGATGGGGTGCGGCAAGCACGGCACCTCGACGCTGGCTACCCAGCTCAACGGTCCGACTCCTCCGTTGGATGTATGGTATCGCGGAAGAGATACTTATTGAAATGCTTCTCTGCACCCAACTACTGAATAACTGATGGAGGCTGGGGACAGTTTCCGATTGCGAGGATATTACCGAATCGGAGCAGGGACCCGGAACAATCGGTAACTGTACCCAAACAGACGCGACGCGATGTGGTGGGCCGGGCGTGGGGTACAGTCACCCCCTCTTCCCATCACAATTTAACTTTCGTGCGGAGTCGCTCGCTCACGGGGGATACTGTCCCCATGTTTCCCCTTCGACAAAATGGGCCGTGGCGGACCTGTTGTCGTCCATAGTCACGCTGGTGGGGGTTTCCGTCCCCGAAGCGTCGCCCGACCAGTGATCGAAGACCCAATTATCGTTACCCGCGGCGCTCAGCGAGGCGATTTAAACCCTGGGGACAGACCACGAATAAAAAAGTAGACATGCGGGCAGTTCCACTTTCGTGGGACGTACCGCCGCAGGGAGGCCAGGACCG
>CAXBPH010000377.1:0-5342 GCA_963977445.1 uncultured bacterium
GCCGAGGAGATCGAACATATTCTCACGCCCGATCTGGAACGTCGCCTCCTCCAGGAATTACAAGGCGCGCTGACCGATCCCCATGGTCAGAAAATTCCGGGAAGCACGGTTGATACGGAAGGCTCTTCTACATGATGAATATGGCCGACAATCTCTGGATCATCCTAATCGGTAGTCTCGTCGCCACATCCTGCGCGGTTGTGGGATGTTTTCTGGTACTTCGTCGTCTTTCCATGCTGGGCGATGCCATTAGTCACGCCGTACTTCCGGGCATCGTGATCGCGTTCATGTTCACCGGAAGTCGAAATATCGTTTTCATGCTTATCGGGGCCATGGCCATGGGCATGCTCACGGCATTTCTCACCGACATGCTCAGTCGCTTCGGTAAACTCCAATCCGACGCCGCCATGGGGGTAACCTTTACCTGGCTCTTTGCCATTGGCGTCATCCTGGTGAGTAAATTTACCGGCATGGTCGACCTGGATGTGGACTGCGTCCTCTATGGGGATATTGTCTACGCCCCCTTCGACACCATCATCGTTGGTGGGCGAAACTATGGCCCCCGTGCCGTCTGGTTCACGGGGCTCGTTTGTATCGCCAATCTGCTCTTTGTGGGACTCGGATACAAGCAACTGAAAGTATGTGCCTTCGACGCCGGTTTGGCGGCCTCCATCGGCATTCCCGTGGCCCTGTGGCACTATTTGCTGATGGGCTTCGTCTCCTTGACGACAGTGGCTTCCTTTGAGAGCGTGGGGGCCATCCTGGTCGTTGCCATGCTCATTGTCCCACCCAATATCGCCTATATGCTGACCGACCGCTTGTCCCATATGTTGGTGATTGCCATCATAGCCGGCATTTTGAGTGCGGTGGGTGGCTTTTTCCTCGCCACCTGGCTGGATGGTGCCATCGCGGCGGCCATGGCGGTCGTGAGTGGGGGACTTTATATACTGGCAGCCCTTTTTGCGCCCCGTCACGGTGTCCTGGCGAAATATCTGGCCCATCGAAATCTTGACCTCCGCCCCCCCGAAACGTTGGGCCTGTAAGAACAATAGATTCTCGAACAGCACTTGTCTGAGGATAATTATTTACAAAACTTTCTCGGTCTGATAGGCTGTGCCTAAGGTTGCAGCAAGCACAGGGAGATTAACGAGTTTTATGGTCTACATACTCACATTCAAGAAGCGTGGTGATATCACCGACGATCAGAAGGCTGGCTTGACAAAAAAGCTCAAAATGAAGATTATGAAAGAGAAAGACACCGGTTCTAAGGGGCAATGGCTCATAAAAGCAGGTGGAAAAATCACCGATGAAGATCTTGCAAAGGCACTACGTTTCTACAAGATTTCCAAAGAAATGAGCAACGCCGAACTCACGGAAAAATAACCCCAGATCATCCGGCACCATTTTATTGCCTGAATGCCCACTCTTTTGCCGACCCCATCGGGAGTCGGCTATTTTTTTGTCCAATTCTCATCGATGGAGCGGGGCGGCCGTGGGCGGTTGTGCGCCCCCCATGGAAGCATAACCTTTGCCGTGAGCAATCGGGTTCTCCCCGATCCAACGATCATCAATTGGCTCAGACGCCGGCTGATATCGGGTATCCGAAGAAAGTCGAACCCGCCCCTGTTTACTCAGGTTGTCCAGCGAGCCGTGGAGCATGAACATGGGCATGATTACGACATCGCCAGCCTTGAACTCCGCCGTAAGCAGGTGGACACCTCGCTCTTTCGCGAGACTGACGGGGTCCATGGTTACGTGGCCCGGTCGGCTTGCGTCCTTATCCACATCAAGCCCCCGGAACTCCTCATGCAGGTCGGTCCAGCGATGGGAGCCTTCGACCAGCAACAGGGGGCCATCCTCCAAGGCGACGTCGCCCAAGGGCGTCCAGACGGTATAAACCCGATCCGTACCCCGGTTCATATAGACATGGTCAAAATGGAAAGCGGATGCCCTGCCCGGGTGCATGGTGCGCAACCAGAGAAAATCGTAGGACCGGGTTTTCTCACCCAGCAAGGACTCCATAATATCGACGATAGGCCCCTGATGTGTCACGTTACGAAGGGCCTGCCCCTCACAAATGGCTTGCCAGAACGCACCCAAATCAGTAATCATCTCGGTACGGAGACTCGTACCAGATGCAAAGGCTTCGACCATGGGCTCTTTAATCTCGCCAACCGACGCCAAGTTGGTCAATATCTCGATGCGCGCCATCATAACATCATCCTGATTCAGCACATCATGAAGGTACAGATACCCATCCTCCTCCATTTGGGCTTTCAGGGCGGCGGGATCGCTAAGGAGTGCGGCACTATCGCGCATGGGGGCGAGCATGCCAGCGGGAATCGTATGTTGGTGGGTGGAGTAGTTGCCGTTCAAATTCATGTTTATTCGGCCTCCGTGGCGTTGTTTCTCGGTTATTTCTATCTACACCATCATACGGATCCCCCTACGTCAGGGCAAAAGCCGGTCCTGAAAGTACAATAAATGGGACCTGCCGTGCTACACTTATGGGCTTCGAGAGGGCCCACCTTTCTCTCTCTATCTGAGGAATAATTCCATGCATGAAAAGACAAAATTCACGGGCAAACACCAACCCAAAGGGGTGCTGCTGCTGCACCAGGACCGGGATATCCTGATCGTCGATAAAGCACCGGGGCTGCTGACCATGGGTACGGACCGCCAGAAGGTTGAAACAGCCTACTATCGCCTGACCGATTACGTGCGTAAGGGGAACCCCAAGTCCCATGAGCGTATATTTATCGTTCATCGCCTCGATCGGGAAGTATCGGGCATCCTTATTTTCGCGCGGACACCTGAGGCCAAAGCCAGTCTCCAGGCCCAATGGGATCAGGTAGAAAAACGCTATTTTGCCCTGGTCCACGGCAAGCCCAAAGAGTCCGAAGGCACCTTCAGTTCTCACTTGGTGGAAAATGGGGTGCACAGTGTTCATTCCACTGACGATGAGAAGCGGGGCAAACTCTCCCACACGGGGTACAAGGTGCTGGGCAGCGTAAAAGGCATCACCTTACTGGAGATTCACCTCCTTACCGGCCGGAAACATCAGATTCGCGTACACCTCTCGGAAAACAAGCTGCCCATCGTCGGCGATACCAAATACGGGGGAAAACCGGGCGGTGCCCGACGCCTGGCGCTACACGCCAAGTCGATTGCCTTCAGCCACCCCTATACGGGGAAAGCATGCTATTTCGAGACGCGAATTCCCCACCTTTTCTCACGGTACGGTGCTGCGGGCGAGGAGTCTTTGTGAGCGGAATGCCCGTATGATAGTATTCAGACACGTTATCGTCACCCCTGTCCATCGATAACAGACCTCAGGGGTTCGTTTCCGGGTGGCATTACACGGAAACGAGGTACTACCGAATGTAACACGGTAGTGTCTCGTGCTTCGGTGTATGGCATAGGATGACCGTCAGGCAGCGGCGACAGGTGTCGCCAGAGGCTGCCAAGCAGGGCCAGAAATTGCGGAAGTGGCAACGCCACGCTAGGAACTTTCATGGTACTAAAGAACAGAATTGTGGCATTGGTCGTTTTCGTAGGTTCCCTTAGCCTGGCAACGTCAGTACAGGGGGACGTCCTCTCAACGCCGCTCCGGACCGCTATCGACGAAGCGGTGGCTATCGTAAAGCCCGCATTGGTCCAGATTCACGTCGTAGAGTCTTACTTCAGTGAGGGGCGCGAAGCCAAGTATCAGATCTCGGGTAGCGGCGTTGTCATAACTCCTGAAGGCCACGTAATTACCAACCACCACGTCGCGGGCCATGCAACCCGTATCAAGGTAATCTTTTCCGACAAGGAAGAGATGGAAGCGACGCTGGTCGGCAAAGATCCCCTCACCGATCTGGCCATCATAAAACTTCAGCCCAAAGAGCCCCGCGAATTTCCTGTCGTCAGCTTCGGCGACTCCGCTGCCGTGCGGGTAGGAGATCAGGTGTTGGCCATGGGCAGTCCCCGAGCCCTTTCTCAATCTGTCACCTTGGGTATCGTCAGTAATGCTGAAATGATCATGCCCGAATCATCCCGTCGATTTGGTGGTATGGAGATGGATGGGGAAGATGTCGGTGCACTCGTACGCTGGATTGGCCATGACGCGGCCATCTACCCGGGCAACTCCGGTGGCCCGCTGATTAATCTCCGTGGCGAAATCATCGGAATCAACGAAATTGGCGTTGGGCTTGGTGGTGCCATCCCCGGCAACCTGGCCAAAGAAGTTGGTCAGGAGCTCATGAGCAAAGGCAAAATGGAGCGGGCCTGGACGGGCGTTGAAGTGCAACCCCGATTGAAACATTCCAACAAAGACCAGGGTGTATTGGTGAGCGGTGTGCTGGCCGCATCTCCCGGCTCCGACGCGGGCGTGGAGGCAGGGGATATAATCCTCTCTCTCAACGGAGAGACGATCGATGTCCGTTTCGCCGAGCAGTTGCCCGATTTCAATCAGCTTGTCGCAGAGTTGCCCATTGGCACCGCCGTCCCCCTGACGGTACAGCGCGGCGATGAAGTCGTTGAGCTTAGCGTAACCCCGGTTGAGCGGGAAGTCTTCCTCCAGGATGAAGTCGAAGTGCGCGACTGGGGCCTGACCGTGCGGGCCATATCCTTCCGCATCGCCAAGGAACTTAAGCGGGACACAACCGACGGCGTGTTGATCACTTCGGTACGCCCTGGCGGCCCTGCTGGGTCCTCCAAGCCTCAGATTAAGCGCAATGATGTGCTCGTCTCCATTGGTGGCGAACCCGTAGTCGATATTGCTTCACTGCAGGCAATGACCGAAAAGATCACTGCTGGTTCAGACGACCCCGTTTCGACACTGACCGGCTTTGAGCGGAAGAACGAACAATTTCTGACGGTGGTAGACGTGGGCCTGAAGGATCTTCAGGATCCCGGTCTGGAAGTTAAAAAAGCCTGGCTACCCGCCGAAACCCAGGTCATTACGCGGGACATAGCGAACCTTCTGGGCGACGATACGCTTCAGGGTTTCCGTGTAACCCACGTCTATAAGGAAAGTACTGCGGAGAAGGCGGGCTTGCTTGTCGGCGACCTGATTCACGCTATCGACGACCAGCCCCTCACCGCGACTGCCCTGGAACACTACGAAGAGCTTCCAACCCTTATTCGCCAATATCGCGGCGGCACCACCGTGACGCTGGACATCAGCCGGAACGGTGAGGCCCAGAAGATCCCCGTAGAACTCGTACGGGCGCCCATGCTCGACCGGGAAATGAAAAAATATCGCAATGACGAGTTTGAATTCACCGTCCGCGACATTACCTTTTTCGACAAAGCAGAAGAGAGTTGGGCAACAAGCCAGAACGGTGTGCTCGTTGATG
>CAXBPH010000378.1:0-5322 GCA_963977445.1 uncultured bacterium
CGCGGTTACTACGATGTGCTCGAACGGCCCCACGAGGTACTGGAAGAGTGCGGCGAAGAAGTCCATCGGGCCATGGGAAACCTTTCCCCGGCCCAGCGAAAATGTCTGCTTCTTCGCGGCGTAGAGAAATTCTCCTATAAGGAGATAGCCGAGATTATGGACATACCCGTAGGCACGGTGATGACCCATTTATCCCGGGGCCGTGCGAAGATGAGAAAAGAACTTTTAACCTATGCCCAGCAGGCAGGCATCGTGCGAACGATGCCCCGAATCTTACCCAAGCGTAGTGACGAGGGTGAAGAGCGGGCACAAGTAAGTAGTGGTACAGCATCATGACAATGGACGAACGAGGAAAGCGATGGATGGCCTATATGGATGGCCAGATGAGCGCATCGGAAGCCCTGGAATTTGAGCGATCTCTGTCGCCCGAAGATCAGAAGCGGTTGACCGATGAGGTTCGTCTGGAATCGGCTATTTGTGACTCGCTGGGTGGTCAGGAATGCTGCCCCATTGCCCTCTGGAACAGTCTGGCCCTGCGCATGAAGAACGAGACCGTTCGGCGCCGTTGGTTTTCGGGCTGGTCCAATCGTTTTGTCGCCGCAGCGGCCGCAGTGGCGATTATGGTGACCAGTTCCATGGTATATCACCAGTTTCGGCCCGAGACCACCACGGTTGAGGCCACCGGGCTTGGAATCACGGAAAGCAACATAACGGATTTTGCAAGTCACTCCGAGGTTCCGGGAACCCGCGAGGCGACGCAGCGCTATCTCGACGATAACAATATCGGCTTGAAGATTGTCAGCTTTGAAGAGGCCAAGCTGAACCCCCATCACCCTATGAAACTACTGGGTGCCTGCAAGGGAAAATGTGATAAAGGCGTCTTGATCGAAGTGCGCATGACCTGCTGCGACAAGCCCATCAAGTTGGTGGTCGCCAAGGAAGGCTCCGAAGGGGCCAGCCTTATCCGCAAGGCCACCCGTTGCGGCACGGTGCAGAAATATCGGGTTACGAATGGCTACGTCACGGCGCTTGTGGGTGATATCCACGGCCACGTTGACCTTCTGAACCTGCTTCAGGCCAAAATTCGCCACATCGTCTAACACCATCTTCCCGGCTATTGAGCCATATGACCTTGGGTCGCTATGATGGGTACGTTTCTTTCGAAACGTACCCATTTACCGTTTAGGAGCAACCCATGTCCCTTAAATCAGCCGTGTTCGCGGCCTCACTGGCGCTCGTATGTCTTGCACCCTGCGCCGGGGCCGACGATGCCCTGACCGCCGCTGAAGCCCAGCGCAATGACGCCTACGCCGAAAACCTCGAGACCTACCTGAGTGAATTGCTGGTTGATGGCTATGCCGATAGGGCCAACGATGCCTGGCATCGTGACTACACCAGTGAAAGGGCCTTTATCGCCAGCGTCGCCCCCAATCGGGCCCGATGGCGGGCGATATTGAATCCCCTGCCCCTGGCGGCCTCGGGTGCGCTGGAACGGATCGCCTACGCTCCCCTCGCCGACCTCAAGGCCGAATGGCTTCGTCTGCCCCTGGGGGGACTCACGGCCGAAGGCTTGCTCGTGATACCCGAGGGCGATGGGCCCTTTCCCCTCATAATTGCCCAACATGGAATCGGGAGCTATCCCGAGCTCGTGTTTGGCTTGAATGACCGTGGCGACAACTACCACGCTTACGGGACTGAACTGGTCAAGGCGGGTTTTGCTGTATTGGCCCCCATGAACCTCCGTTCCATGGAGCGGAGAAACCGGGTGGAACGTCTTTGTCGCCTGGCCGACACCACCTTGCCGGGTATCGAATTCAGTCGCATGCAGGGACTCCTGGATGAGGTGCTCAAAGACTCCCGTATCGATGGGGACCGGGTCGGCATGTGGGGTCTTTCCCTCGGCGGGTTGGCCACGATGTTCTGGACTCCCCTGGAGCCGCGCATCAAGGCCAGCGTGGTTGCCGGCTGGTTTAACCACCGACGCAATAAGATGGTCCACAGTGACGAACGGTATTCGTGTTTCCTCGACACGACGGAAGAGCACGCCTTTTTTCGGGGCTGGCTCACGGAATTCACCGACCACGATGTGGTGAGCCTGATCTGCCCCCGTCCACTCCTGGTTCAGACGGGGAAGAAAGACGGGATTGCCTGGTGGCCCATGGTGGAAGAAGAATTTGCGATAGCAAAATCTCACTATGAAAAACTCGGCCTGGGTGAGCGTGCAGAACTTGATCTGCAGGATGTGGGTCACGAGGCCCACGTGGAAAGCGGCGTACGCTTTCTTACCCGCTGGCTTATCGACGAGCCCACCGAAATGGACGTTCCATAGGGTGTTGCACCACTGTTGCGGGCACAGTACACTTAGCATGCTATTTTTAGAACACATCAACGATTACCTTGACCAAGGAGTTAGCTATCATGGCCGACCAAGTGAGCCGTCGCGGCTTTATGAAGTCCACCACGGCGGCCGGCGCCGCACTGGGCGCAGGCATTGCCACCAGTTCCAGCACCGCATCTGCCAAAGAAGCCTATAAGTTCCAGGACGGTATCAGCCCCTGGGCGCTTTCGATGAACACGAGCACCATTCGCCCTGCCTCGTTGGCTGACAAAATTAAAGTGACCGCCGAAGCCGGTTGGGATGCTATCGAGCCCTGGATCGACGACATCAACAAATATGAAGAAGAAGGCGGCGACCTCAAGGCCCTTGGCAAAGAGATAAAAGACCGTGGGCTTTTCGTTCCCAACGTAATTGGCCTGTGGAGCTGCATGCCAGCCACCCAGGAAGAATGGGATGCATCGCTCGTCGATACCCGGAAGCGTATGCGCCAGTGTGCGGATATTGGCTCCATTCACGTGGCCGCCATCCCCACGCCTGATCGTGCCGATTTCGACATTAAGTGGGGCGCGGAGCGCTATCGTGACTTGCTCAAGATCGGCCGGGAAGACTACGGTATTACGGTAGCCTTTGAGTTCATCGGATTCCTGAAAGGCATTTATCGCTTTGGCCAGGCCTGCGCGGTTGCACTGGATTCCAACGATTCGACGGCCTGCCTCATCAACGATACCTTTCACCTCTGGCGCGGTGGCTCGGGCTTCACCAATCTCGGAAAAATTGATGGCAGCCTCATTGCCAACTTCCACTGGAATGATGTGCCCGCGAGCACTGTCGTGGAGGGTGCGGGCGATGACGTGCGCGTCTATCCGGGAGACGGCGATCTGCCCCTTGAGCAGGCCCTTCGTGATTTGAAGGCCATCGGCTACGACAAGACCCTATCCCTCGAAGTATTCAATCGTGAGTACTGGGCGCAGGATCCCAAGCTGGTTTCCGAAACCGGACTCCGCAAAATGCGCGAGTGTATCCAGCGGGCGGAACTCTAGAGAATCCTGTTCCTCGTATTCGTGTAAACAGGCTTTGTGGACGTTGTGGGACGGGCGAACGATAATCGCGTTCGTCCGTTTCACAAGGTCCACGTTATGAATCAGAACATTGCCGCGTGCAGAAACACAGGTAGAACCCCATGTCCAAATGGCTGAAGATACTCATCACCGTGATCGTTGTTATCGCGCTCTCCCCCATTCTGTTTCTCTGCGTGATGGCGCTCTTCAACGGGCGTGTGGGCGTCGCTACGGAATTCAGTGCGAGCCCAACGCTCGCCGCACCTCCTGCGCCCTTCAAGGACACACAGACGCTCAAGGTAGTGACGTTCAATATTCAGGACATTGCCTGGGTAAGTGAGGAGCGGCCCCGGCGGATGCGGGGCATCGCTGCCGCGTTGATGATTCTCGATCCCGACGTAGTCGGATTTCAGGAATCGTTCATCGAGGAAGATCGGGACGTACTCTTGAAGGAGCTGGAAAACACCCGGCTCAAACACCATCAGTATTATCCCAGTGCCACGGCGGGCAGTGGCCTGCTCATTTCCAGTGCTTTTCCCATTAAAGAAGTGTTTTTTCATCGCTATACGGTCGCCAACCCCGCCTATAAAATATGGGAGGGCGACTGGTGGGCCGGCAAGGGTGTTGCCCTGAGTCGCATCGAACTGCCCAACGGCGGCCTTCTCGATTTCTACAACACCCACGCCCAGGCCGGTTACGGCAACCCCGACTACGACATCGTGCGGCAACAGCAAATGTCGGAGCTGGCTACCTTTGTCATGGGAAGTCAGTGCAACACGACGCCGAGCCTGGTGGTCGGTGATTTGAATTGTCGGCCTGGCGATGAAGATTACGAAACGGCGATCAGAGAAGCGGCCCTGACCCGGCTGATGGTCGGTGAATCGCGCATCGACCACATACTCGCGGCAAAGAGTCTTTACTATTCGTTTAAGGTCGTTGATACGGTGCCTATCGACCAGACGGTGACGCTCGACGGCAAAGAGTTGGCCTTGAGTGACCACACGGGCTGGATGAGCACCATAGAAATTACGCCGAAAGATTGAACCTTGCTGGCGTGTCTGCGCGACCTGCCGGCTTCCTCTTTTTCGTCTACATGTTTCGCCGAACGCCAAAGAACCCGGTAATGGTCTTCAACGACAAAACGGCGACACATGCCCAGAGCAGATAATCTATCGTGCCGGGCCACCACCACGTCTCCACTACTATCCAACCGTAAACATAGAAGCGGGGACGAAAGAGCCAGCTATAGGGATCGTTCATCGCGTTGCGTGCCATGGCGAAGAGCACCACCACCGTGTAGGTGACTATGTAGAGCACGCCCGGCAGCATGGACACCACACCAAGCCACATGAGCAGGATGGTGGAGGCCGCGATGATCGTCTGGTCGGCCATGCTGTCGGTGAAGGAACCTTTACGCGAGTCCGTTCCCAGGTGGCGTGCCAGGGGGCCATCCAGGCCGTCGATGGCCACGTGAAGAATTAAGGCAACGATAGACCACGCCGGATAGTTGGGATAAAGGGGGCAAAAGGCCAGACCCGCCAGCAGCGACAGGATGGTGAGGTGGTCGGGGGTAACATGACACGCGGCGAGCAGACGGAGCAGGGGCCCAAAGAGCCGCGCGCGGATCTCCTGCGTGCGGACCATCCAGGCCCGCTCTCCGGCAGAATAGACATCCGCTTTTTGTTGCTTGTCACTCATGGCCTGTATCTTTCTCTTTTCGTCAGGAGTGGTAGTACGAGGGGCAGTATATCCAGAATACGAGATAGAATGCGCCACCAACATAGACCCTGTAAGGTAACCCCACAGGTGCCACCTACACGCGGGGGAGCGAAGCGGAGGAGCTTGTGGGTGCGGGTCTCACACGGCGTCCTCGATCTGGGCCCCAATGGGTTCATTCTTTTGGCACCTCAGGGTATTTTGGTAGAG
>CAXBPH010000379.1:0-5287 GCA_963977445.1 uncultured bacterium
GAAGAGGAAGGCGCGGGCCGTGAGTGCCGGGTTGAAAATGTTCATCCCCGTGCCGCCAAAGATTTCCTTGCCGATAATTACGCCGAACGTAATTCCCAACGCCACCTGCCAGAGGGGAATGGTCGGGGGCAGGATTAGGGGGAACAACATCCCCGTAACCAGGAAGCCTTCGTTCACTTCGTGGCGACGAATCACCGCGAAAAGCACCTCGATATGACCACCCACTACAAAGGTGACGATCAATACCGGCAAATAATAGAGCGCGCCATGAAAAATACAGGCGAGGGGATTGGCAGGATTGTATCCAAGACCAATTACGTCGATAATCCAGCCACGAATACCCTCCGCCGACATGCCGACAGCAAGGGCGGAATTGGCCTGGAAGCCTGTGTTATACATGGCAACCAGGATGCAGGGTAATAGGGCGAAGACCACCGTAACCATCAACCGCTTAAGGTCGAGGGTATCACGCACGTGAGAGGCACCCTTGGTGACCTCACCCGGTGTGAATAGTAGGGTGTCGTGGGCCTCATAGAGCGGATACAATTGCTCCAACTTCCCACCTTTGTGGAAAAGAGGCTCGAATTTGTCGTGTATTTCGCGAAGGAATTTCATAGACGGACCGCTGCTTATCCTTCTTTTTCAATCGTGGTCAAGTTTCGACGGAGAATAGGACCGTACTCATACTTGCTCGGACATACAAAAGTGCAAAGCGCCAAATCTTCTTCATCCAGCTCCAGACAACCCAATTCTTCACAGCTTTCGAGGTCATCGACCGCCAGTGAACGAAGCAGAAAGGTGGGCAGAATGTCGAAGGGCATAACCCGCTCATAATTACCGATTGGCACCATGGCGCGGGCACCACCATTGGTGGTGGTCGTCATGGCAAACTTCTTATCGGGAATAAAGCTGGCTATATATGCACCGACCACAGAGAATTTCTCCATGCCGGGATCTAGCCAACCAAGAAATACACGTTCGCGGTCTTCGGCCAGCACGCTGACCTGGCTGTGATATCGACCCAGATAACCCTGAATCTCACCGGAACTCGCCCGACCGGACAGAACCGAACCAGAAATGACCCGAACTTCGCCGTCGGCCACTTCACCCGCGCTCAGGTCGTCCAGGGAACTACCAAGGCGCACCTTAAGCAGTCGGGGACGGGTTGCCGCCGGACCAGCGAAGGAAATAATACGCTCTACGTCCAGGGTGCCGTAACGAAAGAGCTGACCAATGGCCAGTACGTCCTGAATGCCGATATACCAGCACGTGCGATTATGACCGACAGGTGCGATAGTGTGAATGTGAAAACCGGGATTGCCAGCGGGGTGGGGACCCTTGAAATCTTCGATGAAGGCACCGCTTTTGCCCATCGGGTGCACTTTCGTGTCCGGAGCCTTGCAGAAATGCACATTACCGTCGGTTAAGAGGGAAATCGCTTCCATACCCGCGTCGAGATCGGCTTGACGATCACCCACCACCGCATCAATATTCGCGGCCAGGGGATTGGTGTCTATCGCCGTCACAAAGATAGCGTAAGGCGTGGTATCAAGCTTGGGCACTTTGCTGAAGGGACGGGCCCGGAAGGCGGTCCACAGCCCCGACTCTACCAGAAGTGCCTGAACGCCCGCGCGACCGTAGCCCGCGATATCCTGGCTGGTATACGTGGTGAAAGACACGCTGTCGTCGGGATTGCTCCGGTCCAGCTCGATGACGATCGACTGAAAGGCGCGCCGTTCGCCGCGATTCAACGCAACAACCGTACCCGCTCCGGGAGCCGTGAACAAGACACCGGGCGACTTCTTATCTTCGAAAAGCGCCTGGCCCCGCTGAACCCGATCACCCACCTGAACCAGGAAGGTTGGCTTCATACCGAGGTAATCATCAGCAACAATTGCGATGTGTTTTGGGGAAGGTCCAGGCTCAACCACTTGCACCGGCGCACCGGTGATAGGTAGATCCAGTCCCTTAGTTGATACGTGTAAGGCCATACGTCGTTCCCGTTGTGGGTCTGTATCAATCTCGAACGAACAGACTAGGATAAATGAGGATATTCACCGCTTCGTTGGCCAGATAGCACGGGGCCAACACGATGCAAAACACGGTGATTATGCCATAGCCGATGCGGGTCGCACAAGCAAAACAACGCGCCAAAACCCTACGAATCTATATCTTCTGTCACAACCGCTCCAGGCAAGGTCATTGTGTGGGGCCCAAGCTTACGGCCGGGATAAATCGAGGTATTAATTCCCGTATGCACCCCATCGGCCACAATCGCACCTAATTTACGGCGTCCCGTATCAATTAAGACCCCGCCAACAAGGCTCCGATGGTTCTTTCCATCGTGGCGGTAGTTGGCCGTTATCGTGCCACAACCGAGATTGGCCTTTTCACCAATAACACTGTCGCCCACATAGCTCAGGTGGGGCACAGCGGCACCGGGCATGAGGATGCTGTTCTTCACTTCACAGCCCTGGCCCACCTTGGCCCCCGTGCCCAGGGTCGTTCCCGGACGGAGGTAGCAATTGGGCCCTACGGTGCAGCCTTCGCCAATCATCACGGGACCTTCAATATAGACGCCGGGCCGAATCACTGACCCTTCGCCCACATAAAGAGCACCCTTCACTTCGGCTTTGTCGCTTACTTCACCGTGAATTTCACTCGGCATATGGTTTTCCAGCATATAGGCATTGGCATCCAGGAGGTGCCAGGGGTAGCCGATGGGGAGCCAGTATCCCTCTGCCGCGACCACCTTAAAACTCCCCTGCTCTGCCAAGGTCTGGATTGCGGAGGTAATCTCTATTTCGCCCCGCTCCGACAAGGGGGTGTGGGCCAACACCTCAAATACCTCGGGGGTAAACTTGTAGGCGCCAATATTGGCCAGATTGGAAAAGACTTCTTTGGGTTTTTCCACCAGCCGGACCACGTTATTCTCACCATCGACCTCATAAATACCGTAAAGTCGGGGATCATCCACCACTTTGGCCAGGGCAGCCTGTTTTTCTTCTGCCAGCCGGGCAAAATCCGCTTTTGCATAGAGATCGTCGCCATTAAAGGCCATAAAGGGCCCGTCCACAACGTCGGCACATTGCAACAGGGCGTGGCCCGTGCCTTTTTGCTCCTTTTGCTCCACGTAGACCATTTTTCGGCCCTTGTATTCCGAGCCCATGGCCTCCCGTATCATCTCCTGACGATAGCCCACAATCGCCACCACCGTATCCACCGAATCGGGCAGGGCATCAATCTGATGGGCCATAATCGACTTGTTGGCAATGGGCAACAGCGGCTTGGGTCGCGTCAGGGTAAGAGGATAGGTCCGGGTGGATTTACCGGCAGCAAAAATAACAGCTTTCATGCGTATAGACTCCAAAACAGGTTCACTGGCAGACGACGTTACCGGAGAGCGCGTCTGCGACGCGCCACACCACGTGCCCATCTCGGCGATTCACGTTACAACCCGATCACCAATGGCCTGTTGATTTTATTAGGGACAAAGAAGGGGGTATGATACCTGTACAACCGCTGGTCAAGCTAGGTTCTGAATCTGTCGGGGCATATCAGGGCCACCCCTGTGCCCCGCAACAGGAAAGGACGACCACATGATCGCCACACTGCTCATTGCCTTATCCCCCCTTTACACCCTGGGCGCGCCCTATGAAGCCACCTGGGAGTCCCTCGACACCCGGCCCAATCCCACCTGGTTTACAGATGCAAAATTCGGCATCTTTATCCATTGGGGTGTCTACGCCGTGCCCGCTTGGGGCCCCAAAGATCGCTATGCGGAATGGTACTGGCACGATCTGATTAAGGGGGACGGCCAGACCAAGGCCTTTCACGACAAAACCTATGGCGAAGACGTGAAATATCAGGACTTCGCCGGCCAATTCAGCGCGGAACTCTTCGAACCCGACCAGTGGGCGGATGTCTTCAAACGCTCCGGGGCCAAATACGTCGTCCTCACCTCCAAACACCACGAAGGGTTCTGCCTCTGGCCCAACCCCCAATCATGGAACTGGAACAGCGTGGATATCGGACCCCACCGTGACCTCGCCGGTGACCTTACGACAGCCGTGCGTGGGGCCGGGCTGAAGATGGGCTTCTACTACTCCATGTACGAATGGTTCAATCCCCTCTACAACTCGGATGTGAACCGGTATGTAGACGAATACATGCTGCCCCAGATGAAAGACCTGGTAGAGCGCTATCAGCCCGACCTCATCTGGCCCGACGGCGAATGGAGCCACCCCAGCGACACATGGCGCAGCACCGAATTTCTCGCCTGGCTCTTCAACGATAGCAAGGCCCCGAAAGATATCGCCATCAACGACCGCTGGGGCAAGGAATGCCGCAACGTCCATGGCGGTTTCGCCACACCGGAATACGGCAACATCCCCGAAGGCAAACTTATCCAGCGCGGCGACTTCGAGGAATGCCAGGGCATGGGCCACTCCTTCGGGTATAACCGCAATGAGACGGCCGAGGACTACCGGAGCACCGACAAGCTACTCCATCTGCTCATCGGCAATGTGAGTCGCGGCGGCAACCTCCTCCTCGACATCGGCCCCACCGCCGATGGCCGCATTCCGGTAGTGATGGAACAACGCCTCCTCGAAATGGGCGAATGGCTCGCGGTGAATGGCGATGCCATCTACGGCACCCGCAAGCCGGACGTCGCTCCGGAAATGGAGGACGTAAAGTTCACACAAAAGGGCGACACGCTCTACGCCATCAGCCAGAAATGGCCCGGTGAAACACTGGCTATACCCTTGGAGAAGCAGGTCAGCACGGTGACCATGCTCGGCCACAAGGCCCCCCTCCAATTCACCCAAGCCGACGGCACGCTGACGATTACCATCCCCCAGCTCACCATCGACCAACTCCCCTGTCAACATGCATGGAGCTTCCGACTCGAATAAGGAGCGAATACATGGGGAGCTGCCCTATGCTGATATATCGTCTGGCCGTTCGCCCTCAGGTAATAGTGGATACACGGCAATTTCAATTCAGACCGCGGACGGGCAGGCTCACATAGTTAAAGAAGCATTGGTCCGGTCCGTGGCTGCAAGGGTCGTCATCGGGTGACATAATTACCCGCCCCCCCCCTGTTGCCACGGCGGCTCAACGCTGAATCACGACGGCTCCGCCTGCCTTTCCAACCCCACGGGAACACTCGGTTCGTTTTTTGTATATACTCCCATAGGGTTGGCCAATGCGGGTTTCTCCGCCGGGGTAAACAGTCAAGGCATGAGGGTTATTCAATGAGATTTTACGGTCTGCTGTTTGTCTG
>CAXBPH010000380.1:0-5268 GCA_963977445.1 uncultured bacterium
AGCCAACGGAGGCTCTCGATACAGGAGACTACGAGTTAGTGGTCATGCAACTGGACACCGGTTTTAATGCGATTGCCCTGAATGGTGTTATTGGGCGAGTAGCGCAGTGCGGACCATTGGAGCAGTTTTCGCATTCTAAGGGAAAGTCGTGTCGTTGGCGATTGAACACAGAGGATGTTAACGTGGACTTGCATCCTGAACGCAACGAAAGCCCACATCGTGACAGGTGCCACCGTTACCCTCGAATCCGTTGTAACAGGCTTCGCCCTGGAAGGCCGGATAGGAGAAGGCGCCTCCCTTGATGATTTCGGTGGTGAATAACGGTTTACCCAAAAGGCTCTTCTGAATGTAGGGCGTTTCCACCCATTCCCACGCGTTACCAATCATATCGTGGGCCCCATAGGGACTGACGCCTTTGGGGAAGGAACCCACGGGCACCAAGCTCTCTTTGCCGACCAGATTGGCAAAGCCTTCCTGAAAGGTATCTCCCCACGGAAAGACCCGGCCGTCCGTGCCTCGGGCGGCCTTTTCCCACTCGGCGGCCGTGGGGAGGCGCTTGCCAATGGCGGCCGCATAGGCACGGGCCTCCTCGAGAGAAAGCCCGGTTACCGGGAAATCCGCCTTGCCTTCGGGGATGGTGTAGGCGGGATTCACGGTTTTATAGTCCGTGTGGGTTACTTCGTAAATGTCGATGTAAAAGGCGGGTAGAAAAGCACTGCGCAAGGCGCCCACATCGGCAGGGGCGTCGGGCTCCGGGCTGCCGAGAAGAAACGCACCGGCGGGCACGAGGACCATACCCTGGGGCGGGGGCGCGTAGTGGGCCGATACGAGGGTGTGGCGATGAACAGCGCCATAGGCACCGTAGATACCCAGCGCCAGACCCGGAATCAATAGGGCCAATAGCAGCGACCGGCGTATGTTGGGGGTGAACGTCATCGGGGACTCCTTCGCACTCCAGAAGTCAATTCTTCGGGGCGGTGTGATGGTGTCAGCCGCCTGCTCCGGTAATGGGAAAGGTCTGCTCCAGCCAGCCATCGCCGTCCTGGGCGCGAATCTTGAGTTCGTGTTCACCCGGCGGGATGATTCCGTCGGAATCCCGATCTTCCGTGCCCAGCAGGTAGGGTGGCCCGGAATCGGTGTCCACCAGCTCGCCGTCCAGATAATACTCAACGGTGCCAAAGGGAATGCCTTCGAGCCACACCCGCAGTCGTTGCCAGCCCGACCAGCCTTCTACCTGCATGTTGGTGGTGGCGTAGATGCCCTTGCTGCGGGTGGGCCGTTCCGTAGCGTCCTGCTGCCAATAGGCGTTAACGGCACGGCTGCTGCCGAGCATCCGCATGGTGCGCCGGTCGGAGGGCGTGCCCAACACACGGCTGTCGGCCTGATAAATATAGGTTCCCGTTGCCCCGGCGTCGTAGAGCTGTTTCGCCCGCCAGAGGAAAGGTCCGGGCAGGGGATTGCCCCAGGAGAGGCCATCCATCGACGGGAGGAGGATGGACTTCGTGTCGGCGACGGCCTCCTGATAGGGGGTGATGTCAAAGTGGTTGTGACGGCCCTGAATGTTGCTGGGGCAGAGGTAATCTACCCAGCCTTCTTTGGACCAGGTGGCGTAGTCGAAATTTTCGCTCCGGTCGACGCCGTGGGCGGGAAAACGCACCAGAATGGGCACCGCCTCACCCCGCTTGGTGGTAAATTCGTCGGCCAAGGCCCGGAGTGCCTTCTGAAAGAGATTGCCGGTTTCGGGGACATCGATGGTACCGGGGTAGCGGCAGTAATCGATGGAGATACCCTTCGCGCCGATTTCCAAGGCTTCGCGGTAGAGGCTCAGGGCGTACTCCCGCACTTCGGGCACCTCATAACGCAGTGTAGAGCCCCGCATCCACTCGGGGTGGTCTTTGGAAAACTGCCCCTGCAAGGGCGAGCCGGGATAACAATTGCTCGCACCGAAATTGGCATGGAGCGTTACGCCCAGCTCTTCCGCGTGGCGTATGGAGGTCTGGAGGGTGTTGGTGTATTGCTGCATGCGGCCCACGTTGTCGGTCGTGGGGCGGGCGATGTTGCCGATGGGATCGCCGATGGTGGCGTAGTAGAGATTCTCGGCGATACGGGATTCATAGACGACCTTCATACCCATGCGCCCGATTTGCATATCCACGAGGTCAATGTTTGCCTCGGGATAGGCCGTGAGGTATTCCCGATGCCAGAGGGCGTTTTCCACGCGGTCGTGAAAGGCGTAGGAATAGGGCTCCCAATACCCCGCGATGAATTTATCGTGGGGCGCAGTAAAGGGGGCATCGAGGGCGGCGTGTTGCGCGTCGGTCAGGGGGACGAGCTTGACGTAGTCGATAGTGGCAGGCACATAGCCTTTGAAGTTGTGGGACTGTTCCAGCACGAGGTTCTGGTGGTCGAGTTTGGCCCATTTCCATAATACTTCCTCGCCGCGACGAGAAGATAAGTAGTCGGTGCGCTCTTCGCCCGTAAGGCGGAGGCGGATGACACCGGGCACGTGAACGTAGATGGCATACCACCCGCGCAGATCGAGGGGATAGGAGAGGGGCGGAATGGGCGTGTCCAATCCTGCATCGCCATGGAGGCTGTTGCCCTGGGACATGCCGAGTTTATGATCCCAACCCGTGCGCCATTGCCATTTTTGCGGGTCGTCGCCACCTTCTTCCTGCAGCTGGTCCTGCTGGAATACCTGGGACCAGTCCTCTATATATTCCACATCAGAATGGTCGGCCTGGAGATGGGTGGTGTAGGTGGCCAGGACAGTATCGTCGTTGCCCCGTAGCTCGATGCGAAAATCCGCGTCCACATTGCCGTCTACCTGGATGTCGGGATAGGGATTGAAAAGCAGGGTGCGCGTAAGGCCTGCGGCGTTGCGCTCGGTGATTTTGCCTTCACTTTGCCATTGGGTCCACGCGTTATCGGGAAGGAGGCGGAGGGCCGTTTCGGAGACCAGGGGCATGACCGAGGCGACCTGCCAATTGCCATCACGGGCCGGAGATATTGTGCTGTGGACGTGAATGACGTCAGGCGCGTCGGCGGGCACAGGGTAGGTAATCTGGAAATAGCGGTTCACCGGCTCGGTGGAGACGGTGAGTTCCTGGGCGTTTGAAAGGGCAGCGACGGTTGTGAATAGGAAGATGAGGAAGCACCGCGTACCCATGAGAATGAGGGAAAAAAGTAATCGAGACTGAAAGGGGAAATGCATTTGAATACTCCGTGTTTTATGGCGAGAAGGTATGCTTTGTTGTTGGTCGTTTAGTTTTGTGATGGGACGAACACGACGGGGCGTTTTCGGAGCGCCTGACGATGTGTGGATCGCCCGCGGGTTAAGATCGTAGCGATTTAATCTTCCCCCAGCCCGTCTGCATTATCCTTTAACAGGTTTTCATTCAGCGATAGCCGATACAGGCGTCGCGCGTAGTCTTCGATCAGGTCACCTTTGTAGAGTTTTTCCCGCCATGGCTGGGGGATGGAGGACGCACCATAGTAGGCCCCGGCGATTTGTCCATAGATCGCGGCGGTGGTGTCGGCGTCGTCGCCCAGGTTGGCGGCGAGAAGGCAACCATCACGAAAGTTCTTAGACGTGTGGAAGGCCCAGAGTGCAGCTTCGAGGGCCAGGACCACGTAGCCGCTTCCCTTAATTTCGGGAGGCTCTTTTTCTTTGAATGAACCGGAGGCGACGGCGTAAATCTTTGGGCTAAGGGCGTGTGTGTTCCAGTAGTTCTCGACGGGGCTGTAGCGCGTTGAGAGTAGGGTCTCTTTGGATTCGCCCCGAAGGGCCCCGATGAGTACGCCGCCAAAGTATCGACAGGCATCTACCGCTTCGGTTGCACCGTGGGTCGTTCGGGAGCTATCGGCGGCATAGTGAAAGGCAGCTCGGGGTGCGTTGGCAAAGGCCATGGGAACGGGTGC
Organism: uncultured bacterium; assembly: GCA_963977445.1. GTDB lineage: Bacteria > Hydrogenedentota > Hydrogenedentia > Hydrogenedentales > JAEUWI01 > JAEUWI01. Next base: position 3,922 of record CAXBPH010000380.1, read on the forward strand.
CAAACGCATGAGTGAACCATTTCCCGCGCTGTTGGGTGACGTGGAACCACTCCAGGGCTCACCACTTTTTTCGAACGCGCACAAGGCATTTTGGGTCGCGCCACCGATATCAAAACAGTGTCCCTTCGCGGAGAGGTAGCCATCCCGGTACCATCGGATGTATCGTTGAAGCTGGTCGATGGGGTCGAAGCCCTGTTTTTCAATCAGGCTTTCGGCGAGACACAGTGCCATGGTGGTATCGTCGGTCCATTCGCCCGGATTAAGCTGGAAGGGGCCACCGCCTACCATGTCGTCTATGGGGGTGAAGGTGCCCGGCGCTTTGAACTCCAGCGTGGTACCAACGGCGTCGCCTACGGCCAGTCCCATCAAGCAGCCGAGATAACGGTCCAGGGTTTTGCCCTCCTTTGGTTGCAGTACTTTGTCCCGAGGGGTGTAGCCCGTTACGAAATTCCGCTGCTGTGCATTTTCGGGAGAGGGGATGCTCGTCTTGACGTTGTGGCGCAGGTTCGCGATGACGCTGACGAAATTCTCCTTCGTGGCGCGGCCTTCTTTGATCAAGCGGCATGCGACCACGGTACCGGTTCGTCCGTGGCCGCCCCAGCAGTGGAGGTAGACGGGGCGATCCGCTTCGAGGTTGCTGTCGATGCAATCGAGAATTTCGTGCATCAGCTCGGGCGTTGGAACGTGCTGATCGGTAATCGGGAAATTCACATGTCGTAGCGTAATGCCACGACGCGCGGCGATCTCGTCGGCCAGTTCTTTGTAGGGTTGAAAGGGGTCGCCCTGGTGGTCCGTTTCGTCGGACTTCATCAGGTTTATAAAGCATCGAACGCCGGAATCGAGAATTCGAGTCAGTTTCTCCTGTGATTGGGCGGTGCCCTTGTCGCCGGGATAGTTTCCCGCAAGAAATTTTCCGGGACTTACCCAATAGCAGCCAGGATGTGGTGTCGTTGCTTCGTTCATAGAACCTCCCTCCGGTGTGAACGCGCCACGCGCGCGATCGCGCGGTAGACCAGTATAGCGAATTCAGCCTGAAAAAATTGATAAATCTCAGGGATTTGTCTGGACGGTTTGCGCGAATTGACGAATCGTCTTCCGCAGTGCGTCGACCTGGCCATCGACCCGATCCAGGGTCTGCATGCTGGTCTTGAACTGACAGAGAAAGGGTTGGATGGCCTCACACACCGGGCAATCGCCTTCCTGGTAGCTCTTCACCTCACCCTTGTAGCGTGGGTCGAAATTGGGTGCCTGATCGGGCCGTCCGTAGAAGGCGAGCTCTCGGAAGACGGGCTCCAGGTGCACCGGACGCCACGCGGAGTAGAGTCCGTCGCCGCCATGTTCGATGAA